>JBAYZS010000014.1:0-47831 GCA_041672395.1 Dysgonamonadaceae bacterium
AGCCAATTGTCAGAATATATGGGAGAAGAAAGATATGCTTCGGTATCGAGAGAGATATCAAAGATTTATGAGGAAACAGTTCGAGGTACTTTATCTGAATTGGTAACTCATTTCACAGAGAATGAACCTAAAGGAGAATTTGTTGTTATAGTTAGTGGCAAATAAAGAACTTTCTAACACAAAATAGATCATAGAAGTAAACTTGATTTAAACTGAATCGTTTAACAATTAAAAGAATGTCTTATGAAGAAGATAAGTTATTTGTTTTTTAGTTTGGTACTGATATTAGCCTCATGTACTGATGTAAAGAAATCTAAAGAGTATCAAACTCTTGAGGCTGAAAGAGATTCTTTACTGTCTTTAACCAGTGTCAACACTGTTGAAATGAATGAGATGATGGCAGTCATCAGTGATGTAGAAGCTAATTTCGCAAAGATTAGGGAAGCTGAAAAATATATTTCAACCCAATCGGCTAAGAGTGGTGAAATGAGTCAGGATACAAAATCCCGGGTGAACGATAATTTCAGAATGATTGACGAGATTTTGAGACAAAACAAAGCTCAAATCGCCGAATTAAATAAGAAAGCAGTTGGTGGCAATAAAGAAATTGTTTCATTAAAGAACACGATCGACCGTTTGAACAAAGAAATGGAATCAAGTGCAAAACGTGTTACAGAATTACAGGCAACACTGTCTGAAAAGGATGCAACTATTGCTCAGCTATCCAGTGATATAACACAAATTGCTAACGAAGCCGAAATGCAATCTCAAAAAATTCAGGCACAAGATGCTGAGATTCTGGAAAAGGACAAAGCGCTTCATACCGCTTATTATGTGTTCGGTACTTCTGATGAGTTGAAAGAACAAAAAATCCTTTCGGGAGGATTCCTGCAATCCACAAAAGTGATGGAGGGTACATTCAACAAGGATTATTTTCTGAAGATTGACATCAGAGATGTTACAACTATTCCGTTATATTCAGGAAAAGCTAAATTGTGGTCAAATCATCCTGAGGGAACATATGAATTTGTGAAGGGTGGAGATGGCAATCTAACGTTGCAAATTTCAGATACACAACGCTTTTGGAGCTTAACAAAATATATGATAATCGAAGTTTCTTAGGATTTTGAATAAAAGTTTTATACGACTGGTCGGTGATGATTGAAACATCTATCGACCATCGTTTTTTTAATTAGATATGAAGTTCAAAAACGTTTTTATTGATTGGGACGACACGCTTTGGGATATCCACAGAAATGCCAAAGAATGTTTAATGGATATTTTCATAGAGTATGGATACGATAAGTTTTATCAATCTTTTGATGATTATTATAACGTGTATTCACCTACTAATGAGCATCTTTGGGGGTTATACCGACAAGGGCTAATTAATAAAGATGAACTCATTGTCGAAAGGTTTCTTATTCCGGTGCGTCAATTCGGAATCAATGATCCTGAATATGCCAAAAAACTTAGCGATGATTTCCTTGATCGCACAACCAGAAAAACGGGATTGATAGAAGGTGCAAAAGAGTTACTTGAATATTTGAAACCTAATTATAAAATTTATATTCTAACCAACGGATTTCGCGAAGTTCAATACAAGAAAATCGCCAACTCCGGTCTGGCCGATTATTTCGGAAAAGTTATACTGTCGGAGGATGTCGGTGTCAACAAACCTCACCAGGATTTCTTCAAATATGCGCTCAAAAGTACAAACTCCAAAAAGATTGATACCATTATGATTGGTGACAGTTGGGATGCCGATATCGTGGGTGCATACAACAGTAAATTGGCTTCTGTCTGGCTAAACCGCTCAAACAAATCTGCCGAAGGTTTTGAACCAACATATACTGTTGTTTCATTGAATGAAATTATGCAAATATTATAGTCATGTTTCTTTTGACAGGTTTTGGGGTGATAATTATATAAGTTGTTAGATACTATTATTGTACAATAAGTTATCCCGCTTTTTTATTGAATATTTTTGCGCACTAGAGGCATGGTCATACATCTTGGACCGCCTCCACCTCGCGGCAGTTCTGAACCTTCAATTGTGATCACGCATTTATCTGACGAGTAAAGGTTGTACTTGTCGTTGATTACATCCCATGCCGAAATAATGTTAAACCCATTTTTATTCAGCTCTTCCAAGGTATGGATATTCCTTTCATACGACAATACTTTTCCGGGTGCGATAGCTAAAAAATTAGCTCCACTATGCCATTGTTCGCGCTCCTGATCCCAATCATCGGATGTTCCGCCACAAATTATCGGTTCAATTTCCATACCTAACTTCCTCAATACTGAAGGGATATTTGCAACCGTAGCAATCTTTGTCACCTTACCGTTATCTATTTGCATATGAACAGTTTTGTATGTATTGTTATTCAATATCATAGGTCGATAAACCATGGCAGTATTTATGTCAAGCAGGGTAAAAATCATATCCAGGTGAATAAACGATTCGGGAGTACTGGGCAGCTGTTGAATAATCACATGTTTTTTACCCGTCTTGAAAGTGCACAAGTTTTTAATTAGCAAGTCGATAGCTTGCGAGCTTGTTCGTGATCCATTTCCTATTAGCAGGATGTCATCACTCACAATGAGCACATCGCCTCCCTCAATCATTATTTCTTCATCATTTTGAGCCAACGCATTCATATCTAGAATATTCGTGTCGAAAAACAGTCTGCTTTTAAATATGGCGTTCATGATTAGGGACTCACGTAATCGCACATCATTAGCCATATTGCATACCATCGCATTGTCGCCAATTATCACTGAAGAATCGCGCGTAAAATAGAAATTATACAATGGTTTCAGTGCATAATAATCTTCACGAAAAAAGTCGGTGAGCGTTTTTATCTTTGCCGGCATGCCTTCAATCAAAAACTTGCTGAGTGTGTGTGCTGGTAAGTCCATCAGAAGGTCAAAATAATCAGGTACATTTTCTGCTTCACATATTTCCGATAATAAGTTAGCTTTCAGGCTTTCATCCTTTAATACTTTCTCCAGTAATTCAGACACTTCAAATGTTGTACATACTTTTTGTAGAACACCTTTCAGCTGGTCATATTCTTTTCTGGCCACCGAAAGGTTCAGGATATCATTGTACAATGCGCGTGATGCATATTTAGGAGTCATGTTTTCTACCTCAGGTCCTGGGTAGTGCAAAAGAACAGCATCTAATTTTCCAACTTCAGATTGGACGTTTAAGGTGATTTTTTTTGTTGTAGTCATAGAAGTTAAAATGATTTATACTTTCCAAAAATACAATTTTAAGTTCTTATTAAAAAGAATTTGGGATAGTTTTTAATTATATAATTCTTTGTTTGGGGGTAGATGTTATTTTTGAATAAGTTGATTTGAATTTTAATGTGACGAAGAAACGACGATGAATTGTCGTGGAAATTTAGTGAGACCATAGTGAGACCATAGTGAGACCATAGTGAGAGGAGGGTGAGAGCATGCTCTATATATAATTCGAATTCAATTCGATCATAATTCGAGCACAAAAATAATCAAACAAGGACTACGAATCTTTCTAATATGCATAATATCAGGTTGATATAGATTGTTGATAACTTTTTTGAAAAAAAGTGTGTGGAAATGTGGGGGGAAGTGGAAAAATTTGTACTTTTACAGCAATAATATTGCATAAATAAAACTTATGATGCAATTCTTGGGAAATATAGAGGCTAAGACAGATGCAAAAGGACGGATTTTTGTACCTGCCGTTTTTCGTAAGCGTCTTCAAAGCGAGGGCGAAGAGTTTTTAGTGCTTAGAAAAGATATTTTTCAAAATTGTCTGGTTTTATATCCTGGTTCGGTCTGGGAAAATGAGATTGAACAACTGCGCTCGCGCCTTAGTAGGTGGAACAAAGATCAGCAGCAAATTTTCAGACAATTTGTGCTTGATGCCGAGCGTATTGAAATGGATGCGAGTGGAAGAATTCTGATTCCTAAAAGATATCTGCAAATGGCTGATATTGATGTGGATGTCAGATTTCTTGGTGTTGACGAAACAATCGAAATTTGGGCAAAAGGAAGATTGGAACAACCACTGATTTCTCCGGATGAATTTTCCGAAAAAATTCAAGAGTTAATGGAATAGATGATTAAAAAATATATATAAAATGGCTGTTTATCATACACCTGCGCTTTTAAACGATTGTATTGATGGGCTGAATATCCAACCCGGTGGTGTGTATGTTGATGTTACTTTTGGAGGAGGCGGTCATTCACAGGCCATTCTAAAACAATTGGGGAAAAACGGGAAACTATATGCCTTTGATCAAGATGACGAAGCATACGAAAATCGTATCCAAGACGATAGATTCACTTTTGTGAAAAGTAATTTCCGTTATCTAAAGAATTTTCTGCATTTTTACAATGAGGATAAAGTAGATGGCATCTTAGCCGATTTGGGCGTTTCTTCACATCATTTTGACGATTCTGAGCGTGGCTTTTCTTTTAGGTTTCAGGGGAATTTGGATATGAGAATGAACAGGTATGCAAATTTATCTGCTGCTGATATTCTGAACGATTTTCCTGAAGAAAAACTGGCTAACATCTTTTTCTTTTATGGCGAATTAAAAAATGCACGCAAAATTGCGACTTCTATTGTTGAATATCGCAAATTACAGCGTATTCAAACGGTTGCCGATTTCATTGATATTATGGAACCGTTTACATTCAAAGAAAGGGAAAAGAAAACACTGGCTCAGGCTTTTCAGGCACTTCGAATTGAGGTGAACGATGAAATGGGTGCTTTATCTGAACTTCTTTTGCAGTCCTCAACATTGTTGAAACCGGGAGGTCGACTTTGTGTCATTTCATATCATTCGCTGGAGGATCGCTTGGTAAAGAACTTCATCCGCTCGGGAAATCTTGAAGGTGAGGTTATTAAAGACTTTTTCGGGAATGTTCAAACGCCTTTTGAGATGATTAATCGCAAAGTAATTACCCCTGATGAAGCAGAACAGCTCGAAAATCCACGATCAAGAAGTGCTAAGCTCAGAATTGCTCAGAAAAAATAGAAGATATGAAATTCAAATTTGATAATATCCGCAAGTCATTTGTCCATGTATTTGGTGGAAGTGTACTTACAGAAGGTATTTTTGTAAGGAATATTGGGTTTATTATTGCTCTTGTAATTGTTACTTTACTCTTTATCAGTCAGCGTTATACCGTTCTTCACGACATATCAGAAATTGAGCAGTTGCAAAGTGAATTGAAAGATGCAAAGTATGAATCATTAGAAATATCATCGGAGCTTACGGAAGCAGGTCGACAAGAGAATATCGAAAAAAGAATTCTGGAAAGGGGACTTGAATTGACTATTCCTGCTGATCCTGTGTTCAGAATTGATGCTCAGGATAAGAAAGATAGATCGAAGGGGAAAGTTGGTAAAAAAAACAAAAGCAATAATTAATATTCAATTAAATGGCTAAGAAAGAGAAAAAAAATAACAAATTAATCATGGCTCGATATGGCGTGGTGGTTGTAGTTATGCTTTTATTCTCTATCATGATTTTGTTATCTGCTGCTAAAATAATATTTACGCCTGAGGGCAAAAAATGGAAAGAGGTAGGGGAACAAACAAGTGTGATAAAAGATCGAGTTATATTACCTAAAAGGGGTAATATATATACTTATGACGGGAAATTACTTGCTACCAGTGAGCCGCTTTATGGGATTTATATGGATTTTTGGGCGGAAGGTATGGTAAAAGATACGCTCATAAAATATGTGGGTGAACTTTCTAAATCACTGTCCAAAAGCTTTCCTAGTCGCACTTCTGCACAATATAAAAATGTGATTCTAAAGGGTTGGAGTAAACGCGAAAAAGAGGAAGCTCAGATAAAAGAGAATGAATTTCAGGGCAATAAAGAAAAGGTGAAAAAACGTTCTCGCTATGTTCGTATCATTAAAGAGGATATCTCTTATTTGGAACTGAAAAAAATCAGAACTTTCCCTTTCCTTAATCAGCGTTCAAACAGAAGTGGATTGATTGCAGAAGAGCGCAATGCGCGCAACAGACCTTTTGGTAATTTGGCCAGTAGAACAGTAGGCACTGTCTATAAAGACCTGGAGAAAGGCGGGGCAAGTGGCATCGAAATGAAATTCGATTCAATATTGGTAGGAGAACCGGGAGTTAAGAACCGCCAGAAAATTGAAGGGAAATGGATGGATATAGTGGTCAAACCTTCAGTAGATGGTTATGATATTATAACAACACTGGATGCAGATATTCAGGATATTACAGAAAGGTCGTTACGGAGTATGCTGGAAGAAACAGAAGCAGAATCGGGTACGGCAATCATCATGGAAGTGGAAACGGGTGAAATAAAGGGAATTGCCAACTTGGATCGTATGAGTAATGGAAAATATGCGGAGGGTAATCCAAATGCTTTTTCATATATGAACGAGCCGGGCTCAACTTTCAAAACCGTTACTGCAATGGTAGCTCTTGATGATGAGGTGGTTACGCCTACTGATTCTTTTCATGTGGGTACAGGTATGTTTCAGTACAACGGCAGATGGGTACTCGATCATTATTGGCGAAAAGGTCAGGATAGAGGCTCTCTTACTCTAAAAGAAGGTATTGAAGTATCTTCAAATGTTGTGATGAGTAAGATTGCCTTGAAAGGATATAAGGATAACCCAAAAAAATATGTTGATGGTATTGACAGAATTGGTTTGCGTAAACCGCTTAAATGGGATGTGCCATTAAGTGGTATTGAGGGTACTTCTGTTATTAGATATCCAAATGATAAAAATAATTATTGGTCTAAAACTACTTTACCTTGGATGTCTTTTGGCTATGAATCGAAGGTGCCGCCAATCTATATGTTGATGTTCTACAACGGTATAGCAAATAATGGAAAAATGATTAAGCCATTTATCGCTAAGCAGTTTCTGAAAAATGGAATGGTAGAAAAGGAGATGACTGCCGAGGTGGTGAATCCAAAAATGTGTAAGGATACAACGCTTACGTTAATTAAAGACATGTTGGAAAGTGTTATCACTAACGGTACCGCCAAGGTGGTGGCTTCTGATTATTTTCCTATTGCAGGAAAAACGGGTACGGCAATGATTGCTTCGGGGGGTGGATATTCTGGATATTTTGTTTCGTTTTGTGGATATTTCCCTGCCGATAAACCCAAATATACATGTTTTGTTGGGATTCGTAAACCAAAAGGAATTCCGTCTGGTGGCGGTATGGCTGGTATGGTTTTTAAAAACATAGCTGAACGGACTTATATTCTTAACGAACAACTATCGCCTGAAAAATGTGTAGTGGACTCGGCACTCACAAAAATGCCGGTAATCAAAAACGGTGTATGGAAACAAAATCAAACAGTGCTTAATACATTGGGTTTTGATTATCCTGAAATAAACGAGGATGTTAAATGGGTGAAAATGAATCATTCGAATAGTACAAAATACATTGCTAATAACGTTAAGGTTGATAAGAATGTGGTGCCGAATGTTGTTGGGATGGGGGCACGCGATGCTTTGTTTTTACTCGAAAAATCGGGATTACGCGTAAACTTGATTGGCTCAGGAAAAGTGGTGTCGCAATCGTTTAATCCGGGACAAAAATTAGTAAAAGGAACAACAATTAGTATAACTTTGCAATAAATTGGTAAACTATGCAGTTAAGTAAATTAATCGAAAAGTGTGAAGTGGTTTCTATTCAAGGTAATACTGATATAGAAGTGAATGGAATTGTGTCCGACTCTCGTCAGGTGAAAAGCAATTTCTTGTTTTTGGCTGAGGAAGGTATTTTTACGGATGGACATGCCTATATAGGAAAAGCTATTGAAGAAGGGGCTTCTGTTATAGTTTATGATAAACAGATGATTGAAGAGTACTTTTCAAAGGTTACGTATGTTCAGGTTAAGAATAGTAGCGTGGCGCTGGGACTCATTGCATCACAGTGGTTCGATAACCCATCGCAACAACTTAAGCTTGTTGGTGTCACTGGTACAAATGGTAAAACCACAATTGCTACTTTGCTGCATCATATGTTCAGATACCTGGGATATAATGCGGGATTGTTGTCAACGATATGCAATTATGTGAATGATGAACAGTTTCCAACTACACATACAACCCTTGATCCTATCTCGTTGAATTTCTATTTGCGTAAAATGGTTGACGCGGGATGTGAACATGCTTTTATGGAGGTTAGTTCACATGCTATTCATCAAAAACGAATTCATGGGTTACAATTCGCTGGGGGCATCTTTACAAATCTAACGCAAGATCATCTGGATTATCATAAGAATATGATTGAATACAGGAATGTGAAGAAGTCGTTTTTTGATGATCTGCCTGCTGATGCGTTTGCGATTACAAATTGTGATGATAAAAATGGGGCAATCATGCTCCAGAATACGAAAGCTTCAAAGTATACTTATTCTGTTAAAGGGTTGGGCGATTTCAAAGCGCGTATTTTTGAAAAGCATTTTGAGGGTACTGATTTGGAAATAAACGGTCGCGAACTGACAGTTCAATTTGTGGGAGTTTTTAATGTGTATAACTTACTAGCAGTTTATGGAGCAAGCACTCTTCTGGGACTTGATAAGGATGAGGTGCTTAGAATCCTTACTTTGTTAAAACCGGTTACGGGCAGATTTCAATCGATGCGCTCTCCAAAAGGTTTTACTACTATCGTAGATTATGCACATACGCCAGACGCAATAACAAATGTGCTTAATGCTATCAGAGAAGTGCTTGATAATAAAGGCGATGTTATCACTGTTGTGGGATGTGGCGGAAATCGTGATAAAACAAAACGACCAATCATGGCGCGTGAGGCTGTGGAATTGAGTGATAAAGTAATATTAACTTCTGACAATCCGCGTTTTGAAGAACCGGAAGAAATTCTGAATGATATGCTTGCAGGATTAACTGAGGAACAAAAAAATGCTTCGCTGACAATTGTTGATCGGCGTCAGGCAATAAAAACGGCTTGTGCTCTTGCTAAACCCGGTGATGTTGTGTTGATTGCCGGAAAAGGGCATGAAGATTATCAGGAAATAAAAGGTGTAAAACATCATTTCGATGATAAAGAAGAGGTGGAAAAGATCTTTTCACTTTAATAATTAATGGATAGAGTATAAGTTGACTAATTATAGATAATCGTTTGAACTGATAAAGTTATGTTGTATAATTTATTTGAGTATTTAGATAAACTTGATTTCCCTGGAGCGGGCATGTTTCAGTTTGTTACGTTCAGGGCTGCTATGTCTGCAGTTTTTGCACTGTTGATAGCACTTACAGCTGGTAAGTCAATAATCAAAAAACTTCAGAAAAAACAGATTGGGGAGATCATTCGTAATCTTGATCTTGAAGGACAATATAGTAAACGGGGCACGCCAACAATGGGTGGGGTAATTATTATTATAGCAATTTTGATTACAATTTTATTGTTTGGGCGACTGGATAATATTTATATTCAAATCATGATTATTTCAACTATCTGGCTTGGTACACTGGGTTTTGCAGACGATTACATAAAAGTGTTCAGGAAAAATAAAGAGGGACTGAAAGGGAAATTCAAGATTGTTGCTCAAATTGGATTGGGCTTGATTGTGGGTTTCATGATGTATGTTAGTCCGAATGTGGTTGCACTGGAAAATACTGAAATACGCGTAAATAACGTGATTGAGTCGGTTCAATATCATGAGGAACCTACTAAAACCACAAAAACTACGATCCCTTTTATGAAGAATAATAACTTTGATTATCGGTCATTGGTCGCCTGGATGGGTGATTTTGCTGATGAGGCTGTCTGGGTAATCATCGTGCTTGTCATAATTTTAATTGTGACGGCTGTGTCAAATAGTGCGAATCTTACGGATGGACTGGATGGCTTGGCGTCTGGAACTTCTGCTATTATTGGCATTGCTTTAGGTGTTTTAGCGTATGTGTCTGGTCGTGTCGACTTTTCATCATATCTGAACATAATGTATATTCCCGGTAGCGATGAGCTTTTTGTGTTTGCCGGTGCTTTTGTTGGTGCATTAGTAGGATTTTTATGGTACAACGCTTATCCGGCACAGGTTTTCATGGGGGATACCGGTAGTCTCACATTGGGTGGAATAATTGGGGTGTTTGCCGTACTTATTCATAAAGAATTGTTATTGCCTATTTTGTGTGGGGTATTCTTTGTTGAAGCTTTGTCGGTAATATTTCAGGTTTCTTACTTTAAGTTTACACGGAAAAAGTACGGTGAAGGAAAACGTATTTTTAAGATGACGCCTTTGCATCATCATTATCAAAAACAGGGAAACGCGGGGATTGATGCGCTTATACAAAAACCTATTGTTCCTATTCCTGAACCAAAGATTGTGACTCGTTTATGGGTAATCACAATCATTTTAGCAATCATTGCTGTTGCTACATTAAAAATGAGATAATAAATATTCATCATTATGAATTCTGAATTGAAAATAATATTAGGGGGTGGAGAAAGTGGAGTTGGTTCGGCTATACTTGCCAAGGCTAAAGGGTTTGAGGTGTTTTTGTCTGATTCGGCTAAGCTGAAAGATGAACATAGAAATACTTTAAATGAATACCATATCGATTTTGAGGAAGGACAACATACAGAAGAAAAAATATTATCGGCAAATGAAATCATTAAAAGTCCCGGTATTCCTGAGGCTTCTCCTATCATGCAGAAGATCAGAGATAAAGGTATTCATGTGATTTCTGAAATTGAATTTGCAGGTAGGTACACTAATGCAAATCTGATTTGCGTGACGGGCAGTAACGGAAAAACTACTACTGCTTCTCTGATATATCATATCCTTGAATCGGCTGGTTTAAATGTTGGTTTGGGTGGAAATATCGGCACAAGTTTCGCACGACAGGTAGCTGAAGAGAACTATGATTATTATGTGCTTGAATTGAGCAGTTTTCAGTTGGAAGGTGTATTTGATTTTAAGGCTAACATTGCTATTTTACTGAATATCACACCTGATCATTTGGATAGATATGATCATGATATGCAAAAATATACGGATGCTAAGATGAGGATCATTCTTAATCAACAAACAGAAGATGCTTTTATCTTTTGGCAGGATGATCCTATTGTAACAAAAGAGATTAGCAAGCTTAAACCGAAGTCGAAACTGTATCCTTTTGCCAAAAAAAGACAAGACAATGTTTGTGCATATGTCGAAGATCAATATCTTTATGTAAATGTAAAAGATAAGCAGTTTATGATGGAGCAGGAATTACTGGCTTTGCAGGGCACGCATAATGTGTATAATTCACTTGCTTCTGGTATAGTGGCCAAACTTTTGGATGTCGAGGATGACAAATTGCGTGAGTCGCTTGCTGATTTTAAAGGGGTGCCGCACAGATTAGAAAGGGTTGCTTCTGTTAAAGGGGTGCAATTTATAAATGATTCTAAAGCAACAAATGTGAACTCTTGCTGGTATGCTTTGCAAAGCATGCGTACAAAAACAGTCCTTATTCTTGGTGGAACTGATAAAGGAAATGATTATTCTGAAATAGAAGAACTTGTGCTGCAAAAAGTGAAAGCATTGGTGTTTCTTGGGGTGGATAATAAAAAGCTTCACACTTATTTTGACCATAAAGTGGCAACTATCACTGACGCTTCTTCAATGGAAGAGGCTGTGTCAAAAGCCTATGAATTGGCTGAGAAAGGTGATACGGTTTTGCTTTCTCCTTGTTGTGCCAGTTTTGATCTTTTTAAAAATTATGAGGATAGGGGCGACCAGTTTAAGGAGTGTGTGAGAAAACTATAAAGAATGAAGTTATGGACGACGAAGCAATTTTAAGTGATCCTAATATTTCAGGAGTAGAAAATGAGACGAAACCCTTATTATCTCGAATCTTTAAGGGAGATAAAGTGATTTGGGCTGTGTTTCTTGTTCTGTGTATTATTTCATTAATTGAAGTTTATAGCGCAACAAGCACAATTGTCTATAAAGTGGATAATCAGTGGATTCCAATTCTTAAACATGCTGCTTTTTTGATTGCAGGCATTTTTGTGATTGTTTTTATTCATAATATTCCTTATAAATATTTCTCTTCTTTAATGTTTATACTGCTCATTTCTATTGCTTTATTGATACTTACATTTTTTACGGGAGAAACAATAAATGGTGCGGAAAGGTGGGTGTCTATTTTAGGTATTACGGTTCAGCCTTCTGAATTTGCAAAAATATCTTTGATGGGAACAATTGCTTTTCTTTTGAGTAAACAAAATGGCTCAAACGATGGATTGTTGTTTAAATGGATGATTTTTTTGATGTTTGCCGTTTGTGGGATCATTGCTTTGGATAACTTATCAACGGGTGTAATGTTGTTTGGGATATGTTATCTGCTCATGTTTATTGGTAACGTGAAGATATCCAGATTGTTGAAGTTAACAGTTTTTTGTATTGGACTGGCGTTATTATTCATATTGATTCTGAAAATTGTGCCTGAGGAATGGACGCAAAAAGGCCCGATGAGTCGTGTCGGAACATGGCAAAGCCGTATCGAAGAATTTGGTTCGCATAAGAACGAAACGGAAGAATCTTATTTTACTATCACAGATGATAATCATCAGGTGGCGCATGCAAAAATAGCCATTGCTAATGGTGGATTGATTGGTAGGTTTCCCGGAAATAGTCTGGAGAGAGATACGTTGCCACAAGCATACTCCGATTTTATTTATGCTATCATTATTGAAGAAATGGGATTGATTGGGGGATTAGTTGTTCTGATGCTTTATATCGTAATCCTTATCCGCTCCGGAATGATTGCACGTAAAACAGAGAAGTTATTTCCTAAATTATTGATTATTGGGTCGGCAATGATGCTGTCGTTTCAGGCTTTTATAAATATGGCGGTTGCCGTTAATCTGATACCGGTAACGGGTCAACCGCTGCCATTGATTAGTAGGGGAGGAACGTCTTTACTGGTTACTTGCGCTTATTTTGGTGTTATTCTAAGCGCCGACAGGTTTGGTAAATCGAAAAAGAAGGATGGTGTGAATTCGGAATCCGATACTGAAGAGATGTCTTTCAAAGACAATCTTGACAATCACAATTCTACATTGGATCAACCTAAAGAGGCGGTTCTTGAATCAATTGATAAGCTGGAGGATAAAGTTGAGATTGAAATCATAAATATGTAGATTATGAAAGATCAGGTTCGAATTATCATCAGTGGTGGAGGTACGGGAGGTCACATCTTTCCGGCTATCTCAATTGCGAATGCAATAAAAAAGAGATGGATTGATGCAGAAATACTATTTGTTGGTGCCGAAAACCGTATGGAGATGGAACGGGTTCCGGCAGCAGGATACAAAATTATTGGATTACCGGTTGCGGGATTTGATCGAAAACATTTGCTGAAGAATATATCCGTGGCTTTTAAACTCATGAAGAGCATGAGACTAGCACGGAAAATTGTGAATGACTTTAAACCGGATATGGCAGTAGGAGTGGGTGGCTATGCAAGTGGTCCTACGCTGAAAGCTGCTGCAGGAGAAGGTGTTGCAACACTCATTCAGGAGCAGAACTCTTTTCCGGGTGTGACAAATAAGATGCTTGCCGAAAAGGCTAATAAAATATGTGTTGCTTATGAGGGAATGGAAAAGTTCTTTCCCAAAGATAAGATTGTATTAACCGGAAATCCGTGTCGCCAGGATTTAAAGGTGTCTGCAGATAATAAACAGTTTGGATATGAATACTTTGATCTTGAGCCAGGTAAGAAAACGATATTAATGGTGGGCGGTAGTCTGGGTGCAAAAACACTCAATGATAGTATCATTGCTGCATTTCCGAAGATCAAACAGTCAAATGTTCAGGTTATCTGGCAATGTGGTAAATACTATTTTGAAGATATGAAGAAACTGCAACAAAAAGGTTTGATTCCTTCAAATGTGCATCTCTTCGATTTTGTGTCTCGTATGGATTATGCTTATTCCGTTGCCGACTTGGTAATTTCCAGAGCAGGAGCGGGTTCAATATCTGAGTTTTGTTTATTGGGAAAACCGGTAGTTCTTGTGCCATCTCCAAATGTTGCGGAAGATCATCAGACAAAAAATGCAAAGGCATTGGTCGATAAGTCGGCTGCTGTAATGATTCCCGATTCCGACGCATCGGCAGTGCTCTATGAAAAAGCTTTGGATTTAATTAAAAACGACGATTTATTGCATCAACTAAGTGATAATATATTAAAACTGGCCTTGCCTGATTCAGCTGAACATATAGTGGATGAAATAGCAAAAATTATTAATAAATGATTCAATCAGAAACAATTGAGAATTATAATGCTTATTATTTTATAGGTATTGGAGGTATTGGTATGAGTAATCTTGCGCGCTATTTTCTTTCAAAGGGAAAAAAGGTAGGCGGTTACGATCGTACAGAAACTCCACTAACTAAAGCTTTGGAAAGAGAGGGTGCATTTGTTCATTACTATGATAGTCTGGAAGAGGTCCCCAAAGAATTTCGGGAAAAAGACATAGCTCTTATTGTTTATACGCCAGCAGTGCCCGAATCTCATAAAGAACTGATGTTTTTTAGACAGCAAGGTTTTACGATGATGAAACGGGCTCAGGTGCTTGGTGAAATCACCAAAATGAGCGATGCTGTTTGTGTAGCAGGAACGCACGGAAAGACTACAGTTTCTAGTATGATTGCACATATTCTTCATCAATCGCATGTTGATTGTAATGCTTTTTTAGGAGGAATCATTAAGAACTACGATAACAACCTGATTTTATCGGACAAAAGTAATGTGACAGTAGCAGAAGCCGACGAGTTTGATCGCTCTTTTCATTGGCTTCACCCGTGGATTGCTGTAATCACATCTGCCGATCCTGATCATTTAGATATATACGGAACGGAGCAAGCATACAGAGAAAGCTTCGAGAAATTCACCTCACTTATTCGTCCTGATGGCGTTCTCATCATGAAAAAAGACATAGCTGTTACACCCATGTGTGAGCAGACTGTCAAGCAATACAGCTATTCCGAATTGGAAGGTGACTTCCATGCTGAGAATATTCGTATAGGGAATGGTGAAGTAGTGTTCGATTTTGTTTCACCGATTCAGCAAATCAAGGATATTCAGTTAGGAGTACCGGTGAAAGTGAACATCGAAAATGCCGTTGCAGCCATTGCCGCATCATTGTTAAGTGGAGCAACCCCTGACGAATGTCGTCAAAGTATCAAAACTTATCAAGGTGCAAAACGCCGTTTTGATATCCATTTAAAAACGGATAGGATAGTCTTTATAGATGACTATGCGCATCATCCTCAAGAACTTGCCGCTTCCATAAATTCAATAAAAGCATTATATCCCGATAAAAAAATCACCGGAGTTTTTCAACCCCATCTCTATTCAAGAACACGTGATTTTGCAGATGAGTTTGCCCAAAGTTTATCTCTTTTGGATGACATCATATTGCTGAATATCTATCCGGCAAGAGAAGAGCCGATACCAGGAGTTACATCACAGATAATTTTCGATCATATAACATCGGAACAAAAACAATTATGTCTTACTTCTGAACTTTTGGACGTACTCAATTCAAGAGAAGATTTAGAAGTTCTTGTTACTCTTGGAGCGGGAGATATCGACAAACTTCTGCCAAGTATTGAGCAACTTTTGAAAGAGAAATTAAAATAGAATCGGTTTAGTTTATTCAATTAAAATTCAGTAAATTTGTATTGTAAGTTATAAATGAAGAAGTTTTTAATCATACTGGTTTCGGTAGCTGCATTAGGATATCTTGTTTTTGCAGCTGTACGTTCGCAACAGACAATGCAAGATACTGTTTGCAGCGGTTTCGAAGTGGTTATTAAAGACAGTGTTGAATCCGAGTTTATCAAGCCGGCAGATGTAATTCAGTATGTCAAGAAGAAAGGATTATATCCGGTTGGCAAACCATTCGGAGAAATCAATACTTTAGCCATTCGGGATTCCATTCTGACCAATAAATTGGTTAGAAAAGCTGATGTTTACACAACCCCAAGAGGTTCCATCGTGACGAATATCTATCAAAGGAAACCCGTTTTGCGGGTAATCTCAAACACAAAAGGCAGTTATTATATCGATAATAACCGAGAGAAAATGCCAGTATCGTTAAACTCAACAGTATATCTACCTTTGGCAACAGGAGCTATTTCTGATGATTTTGCACAGAATGAATTGTATGATTTTGCCTTGTTTTTGAACGACAATCCCGATTGGGATGCATGGATTGAACAGATTGTTGTGAAAGGTGGCGAGAAAGTTGAACTTATTCCGCGGGCAGGAGATTTCAGAATCGTGATAGGCGAGCTGGATAATTACACAGAGAAATTGAACAAGTTCTCGCTATTTGTCGAAAAAGGATTAAACGTAGTGGGTTGGAACAGATACAATTCAATAAACTTGGAATATGAAGGACAGGTGGTATGTACTAAAAAATAGAATAGTTATCACGTTCTTCTGATAATTAGCTTATAATTAATAAGTTATTAAAGAGTTAAAACAAAAGTGATTGTTTATGCGTTTTTAAATAATAATCAGCACTTTCAATAGTTATCAATATATACAAAAGATGCAAACAGGATTTATTGCGGCAATCGATTTAGGTACATCCAACATTAAAGGAGTTGTTGGCAAGACAAATGAAAATAATGTTATTTCTATATTAGCATGTGAGGTTATTTCATCGGACCAATCTGTTAGAAGAGGTCTTGTGTATAACATAGAAAAGACAGGAGGTCTTGTTCGGAAAATGGTGACCCTTCTTGAAAACAAACTTGGCAAGAAAATAGCTAAAGTTTACGTGTCTGTTTCGGGACAGTCTGTTCATACAGAGGATTTTACTGCAAGAGAGCAATTGTCGTCGACGGAGATTATTACTGAAAACGTAATCCAACAGTTGTGTCAGAAAGCTGATAATTATGTTCCTAAAGACTACAAATTATATTCTGTTGCAGACGTAGAGTATTTTGTGGACGACAAACCTGAAAGGAATCCGGTTGGAGTATCTTGTTCACAAATTGAAGGTGCATACAAAATGGTTGTAGGCAGACCAAATATTGCAATAAACATACAAAAAAGTGTCAAAGAAAGAGCAGGAGTGGATATTGCCGGATTAATAATTGGACCGGTTGCTGCTGCACAAATAGCATTGAGTGAAGACGAAAAAGATTTAGGATGTGCATTTATTGATTTTGGCGCTGGCACAACTTCACTCTCCATTTTCAAAGGTGGTAAATTACGTAAGATGGTGGTTTTACCTTTTGGAGGTCAGAATATAACCAAAGATATCAGCGCATTGAACTTCACTGAGAGTGATGCAGAGCAATACAAGCTAAAGTTCGGCAAATTAATGTCGAAAGAAACAACAAAACAGAACAACCTTACTTCACCTTTTTCATCGAAAGCAAAACCCGATATTGACATGGAAGAGTTGAACAAGGTGATAGAGATGCGATTAGATGAGATCACTATTAATATAAAAGAGCAGATTCATAATTCCGGTTACGAATCAGAACTTGGTTCAGGTATAATTATTACCGGTGGAGCATCGCAGTTGAAGAATCTTGATCAGTATTTGACCGAAAAGCTGAAAATGCCTGTTCGCAAGGCTTCAGCCAAGAAAATGTTCATTAATAATTATGCTGAATTGGCAAATGATCCATCACTCACACAGGTATTAGGACTGTTAAAGTTTGGTAAGGATAATTGTGAAGAGGTGGAAGTTGAGCAACCGGTTGAAGAAGAACAGGTTCAGAAAGAAGAGAAAAAACAACCTGAAAAGAAGCCACAAAAGACAAATAAAACAAAGAACACCAAGAATTCTGAGACTGAAGGACGCATTAAGAATAAGTTCACTGATTTCTTCAACACATTGTTTGAAGATGATAGTGACGAATAACGAGTAACAGGAGAATAAACATACACAGACAATGGATGATTCAATATTAGATTTTCAAATACCTACAAATAACGGCGCAATTATAAAAGTAATTGGTGTTGGTGGCGGCGGTGGTAATGCCGTAAACCACATGTATTTGGAGGGAATTAGAGATGTGTCTTTCGCACTTTGTAATACCGACAATCAGGCATTGATGAAATCACCTGTCCCAACAAAAGTGCAATTAGGTGTTGATACAACGGGCGGACTGGGCGCAGGAAACAAACCCGAAATAGCTCATAAGGCTGCAGAAGAAAGCATTGATATTCTCAAGGACTTGCTGAACGACGGCACCCGCATGGCGTTTGTGACAGCAGGTATGGGAGGTGGAACCGGAACTGGGGCTGCACCTGTAGTTGCAAAAGTAGCCAAAGATATGGGCATCCTAACTGTCGGTATTGTAACCATTCCATTCGTATTTGAAGGTGAACGAAAAATTGTACAGGCTCTTAAAGGTGTAGAAGAAATTGCTTCAAATGTAGATGCTTTGCTGGTTATTAATAACGAACGACTCCGCGATATCTATTCAGACCTTACAATGATGAATGCTTTTGCTAAAGCTGATGATACATTGGCTACTGCAGCTAAAAGTATTGCAGAAATAATTACAATTCACGGTTATGTAAATCTCGATTTTGCCGATGTAAACACAACTCTTAAAAATGGTGGCGTTGCTATTATGAGTCGCGGACTTGGCACCGGAAAAGATAGAGTAAACGATGCTATTGATGATGCTCTGAATTCGCCGCTGTTAAACAATAATGATGTTTTCAATGCTAAGAAGATCCTTATCAATCTATCTTTTGGAGAAGATAAACCGCTGATGATGGAAGAGATGAATGCTTTGCACAATTTTATGGCGAAGTTCAGCAAGGAAATCGATGTTATTTGGGGTGCTGCTGTCGAGGAGGATCTTACTGATGAGGTTAAGATTACATTACTTGCAACTGGATTCTCAATCAAAAACGTTCCTGGCATAAATGAACAAATCATAAAAGAGAACAAAGCCGTAGAACTCGAAAACAGAAAAAGAGAAGAAGCTGCCAGAATTGCTGACGAAGAGAACCGTAAGTTGATTGAAAAATATTACGGATCAAACAATATGACCCGCATATCAAACATGACTATGAATAAAGCACCTTTTATTCTTTCTATGGATGATATGAACGATGATAGTTTATTGGATGCTTTAGAAAAGACTCCGGTATTTAAAAGAGAAAGGGATTTCAACCCCAGAAATTATAACACTGAATCACATTCGTCATCCAACTTGTTTGATTGATTGATTGCTTAATTATTGACGATAACAAATATATATACGACAATGGATTTATTTGATACAATTAGTGAAGAAATAAAAAAGGCAATGCTTGCAAAAGATAAAGTTCGTCTTGAGGCATTGCGTGGTGTAAAAAAGGAGTTTCTGGAAGCAAAGACAGCTAAAGGTGCTCATGAACAATTTTCTGACGAAGCGGCAATTAGTATCATACAGAAGATGGTGAAGCAACGCAAAGACAGCGCTGAAATCTATAGTTCGCAAAATAGAGCAGATTTGGCAGATGTTGAGCTAGCTGAGCTAAAGGTCCTACAAGAATTTCTACCTGCACAGCTTTCGGCCGAAGAGTTGGAGAAATCTGTACAGGAAATTATCTCTCGCACGGGTGTAACTTCAATAAAAGAGATGGGAAAAGTGATGGGACTGGCTACCAAAGAATTAGCTGGTAAATCAGAAGGAAGAGCGATATCTGAAATGGTTAAGAAACTGCTGTCGTAACACAAGATTTAAATTATTTGAAACCGCCTTGTGCCAAATATTGAATGTGCACAAGGCGGTTTTTGTTATATTTTGTGTTGTTCTGAACTGCTGATTCCCCGAATTGTTGCTTCGTTCCCAAATAACGATTTCTACATTTGGAGATAAATTGTAACAACAATAACCTCATAGAAGGGATTCAATTGTATCCAACACGTTGATGTTTGGATCGGAAAGGTTTATCCAATTAATATCTTTGTCTCTTTTGAACCAGGTGATTTGTTTACGAGCGTAGTTTCTTGAATGTTGTTTTATCTTGTCAATGGCATATTCTAATGTGTTGTTGCCATCAAAATAATCGAACAATTCTTTATAACCTACGGTATTGAGTGAGTTGAGTTGGCGATTGGGATAAAATCCACGAGCTTCTTCCAATAAACCATCTTGAATCATTATATCAACGCGCTGATTAATACGGGAATATAGCTCGTCGCGATCACGATTGAAGCCGACTTTTACAATGCGGAATGGACGTGGTTTTTTTTTGTTTGTACGTAACAAAGAGTAAGGCTTCCCGGACATCAGACAAATCTCCAATGCATGAATAATACGTTTTGGATTCTTTAGATCAACCACATTATAAAACTCGGGATCAAGTAGTCTCAATTGATTTCGGATGGGATCGATACCTTCTTTTTTATAAAGCTCTTGAATTTCAAGTCGCAACGCATCATCGACAGTAGGTATCTCATCTATTCCATTGCAAACGGCATCAATATATAACATTGAGCCACCCGACATAATAACTGTATCGTGTTGTTTATGAAGATCTTGAATCATTTCAACTGCCTCGTCCTCAAAAAGACTGGCACTGTAATATTCATCCGGAGAAAGCTTGCCTACAAAATAATGTTTAACCCGATTCAACTGCTCTCCAGTTGGAGCGGCAGTGCCGATAGTCATTCCTTTGTAGATTTGTCTTGAATCGGCAGAAAGAATGGGGCACCCAATTTTTTCTGCTAAAAGGATACTCCAGTCCGTTTTTCCTACGCCGGTTGGTCCTAACAACACCAGCAGCGTTTTCATTTTATAATAAGTCAGAAGCTTCTATATCAGAAGAATTATCCTCGAATCCTTCAAATCCTGATTTGTCTATCTCTTCAATATCGTAGTTCTCGTCTCCAAAAAAGGTTTCGTCTGTATCAACAATTGTAGATACAATCTCGGTTTCCTCAAAATCTTTGAATTGTAAAGGGGGCTCTCCTTCAGAAATAGTTATAACAGGTTTCTTGAGGTTCTTACCGGGAATAATTTCCGATAATTCCATAAATAGGGCACGCTCATTCAAAACATCAAATTCAAATATAAGCTTATCTTTTTCATCTTCAAGATAATCACTTAAGATGCAGTCTTCCATCGTATGAGGGTCTTCATCTGAAGCGGTGTCCATTTCAACCAATGTGATTTCCTGGGCTTTGCGCCATTTATTGTCACACAAGAAAAATGAAGCTAACTCTTTATCGCTATAGCCTACGGATTCAATAATTGCTTTATATAAGTCTAAAAAAGTGTTATCCGAGTCAATTTTGATTTCCCTTTTAAAGTCGTTAACTTCGTCGGAAAGGATTAAAAATCTGAATACCATAATATTTAGGTTTTATTATGCTTGAATATGGTTCAAAGGTAATAAAAAGTTTCAAAATATTCTGTATTTATACCTAAATCATCTTTACCTGGTATAACTTGGGAGCTCTCAAAATAATAAATACTAAAAAGTGATGTGTTTATCTACTTTATTTCTATTTTTGAACAATTATTGATTTATTATGTTCCACTAACAATATGAAAATAAGATTTTATTTCTGTTCTTTATTTATTGTATTACTGGTGTTTACAGGATGTAGGCGTGATGATGTGCCTGAGACATATGCAACATTAATATATATGGCTGCCGATAACTCAATGGATGCCGATGTAAATTATACTATCGAAAGAATTAAAGAAGGTGCCATAGAAAGTAACGGAACTACAGTGATTTATCTGGACCGTAAAGGGACAGGAAAGACAAGACTTTTTAAGATCGACAAACAAGGCGTTGAAACGCTTTTAAAAGAATATCCCGAAGAAAATTCAGCCAGTACAGCCACTTTAGCGCGCGTAATCAGTGAAACCAGACAACTGGTCCCTGCCGACAAATATGGATTTATATTCTGGTCGCACTCAATGGGATGGTACCCGGCTTTGAATACGGTAGCTACTAGAACAATCCCGAAAGAATACACGTACATTGGAATTGATGACACTCCTGCAACCGGCACGGGAATTTCGTTTATGGAAATAGATGAGATTGCTGATGCAATGCCTGGTAATCTGTTTGAATATATATGGTTTGACGTATGTTTAATGGGTTCAGTGGATGGACTTTATGAGTTTAGGAACAAAGCGGATTATTTGATTGCTTCACCCACCGAAGTGTTGCTGGAAGCCACTCATGATGCGTCGGGTGTACCTTATGCCAAAATATTGAAATATTTGTTTGGGGGCAAAGACGACCTGATCAATGCGTGTAAAGTTTATCATGATCATTATACAAGTTTACCGGGCGACGAGATTTACCGCTCTGCAACTATAGTGATGGTCGATTCTAAAGAATTGATCGGTTTGTACAGCGAGACACGGAAACTTCTTACCGGAAAGTTATCTGATGTTCAAAATATGAATGTTGATGGAATTCAAGTTTATCACTCAAGGCATATTCCTCAGGTGTTTTTTGATTATGGAGAATTCATGAAAAAAAACAGCACTGATGAGCAATATCTTGTGCTGGAAAATCAGCTTAAGAAAACTGTGATTTATAAGAATGCTACACCCGATTTTATCAATCAAGTAATCATTGATCCTGCAAAATACAGCGGATTGAGTGTTTATATTCCGCTTGATAAATGGAAAAATGAGAGTTCATACAATTATTATTTTAATCTATTAGCGTGGAGTGGGGTATATAATTAAAGAAATATTACATAATTGAACAGTATTTAACTATATCTCTTCTCTTCTTGTTTGCCTGATGCTCTCACCTTCCTCTCACCATGCTCTCACTATCGTCTCACCATGCTTTGAATTTTGTTTTTATATATTTTAACAATAAAAGTACGATGGTTATAAAACACCACATCAAAGCAGTAATTTTTAATTTGGTAGCCATTTTTTTCTCTTTTCTATTGCCTTATTCAGAAAATTGTACTACTTTTGCAACACTTTTCTGAAAGTGAAATAAATAATTCTTCAGTAGCTCAGTCGGTTAGAGCATCTGACTGTTAATCAGAGGGTCGTTGGTTCAAGTCCAACCTGAAGAGCTAAAAGAAAAGTATAAAATGTTTATTAGTTAATAATTCTTCAGTAGCTCAGTCGGTTAGAGCATCTGACTGTTAATCAGAGGGTCGTTGGTTCAAGTCCAACCTGAAGAGCAAAGAGCAGGTTTTTTTAACCTGCTTTTTGTTTTTATAAACAATTTGACCATAAATATCGTTAGAAAGGGAGTTTATAATAGATATACATATGAAAAAAATACTCTTTACATTTTATATACCCTCCGAATATCTTACTGAATTCAATAATAAATATGAAATATTTGTACCGGAAAAGGGATCTTTGAAACGAGAAGAAGTGATGAGGATTATACACAACTATGAAGTGATTGTTCCAAACTTCACTTTCCAAACCGACAAAGAGATGATTGATAAAGGTGTCAAGCTGGAATTGATTTCCAATTGTGCCGTGGGATTCAATAATGTGGATGTGGATTATGCTAAAGAGAAAGGTGTTCTGGTAACTAATATTCCGAACTCTGTCCGGGAGCCGACTGCCGAATTTGCCTTCGCGCTTTTGTTGGCGGCTGCACGAAATATGGGTAGTTTAGACAGAAATATTCGCTCTCACAAAGGGGTGAAATGGGGCTTTTATGATGAGTTATCGTTAACTACCTATAGTAAAAGTCTGGGTATCATTGGCATGGGGCGTATTGGACAGGCTATTGCACGTCGGGCACTTGCTTTTGGAATGACCATCCAATATAATAATCGCCATCTATTAAGTAAGGAAATTGAAGAGCAATATCAAGCAACGTATGTGCCTTTTGAAACCCTGCTCAGACAATCTGACTTTATTTCTCTAAACGCTCCTTCAACTCCCGAAACATTGCACATGATTGGCAAAAAAGAGTTTGAAATGATGAAACCGACGGCCGTATTTGTGAATACTGCCCGCGGAAATATGGTTGATGAGGAGGCATTGGTTGAGGCTCTCAAAAATGGAACTATTGCGGCTGCGGGAATCGACGTGTTCGAAAAGGAACCAAAGATCCACCCGGGACTATTAGAGCTTGAGAATGTGGTGCTTGCTCCACACGCTGCAACGCGTACAGTAGAGGCGCGAAAAGAAATGACGTACGAAATAATTCATAATATCATTGGTTTCTATGAAGGGACCTATTCAATCTCAAAAGTAAATATATGACTGCAAATGATATCAAAAATCAATTAATTGCCTTCGGAAATGCTGAAAAAGCAGCACATTCTCTCTATTTTTTTAAGACTGAAAAAGGACAGTATGGAGAGGGGGACAGGTTTGTAGGGGTTACGGCTCCGGAAGTGAAATCGATTGTGAAAAAGTTCAAGGAGCTTCCAATCGATGAAATAGAACTATTGCTTAGTGATGAAATACATGAATGCCGACTTTGTGCTTTGTTGATTTTGGTCGAACGGTTCAAGAGGGCGGATGAGGCAACGCGTAGTGGTATCGTGGATTTTTATCTGGCACATAGCCAATATATTAACAATTGGGACTTGGTGGATATTTCTTCTTATGTTATTCTGGGTGAATGGCTTTTGGATAAAGATAGATCCATTTTGTATGATTTGTCTAAAAGCAATAGTCTCTGGGAACAGCGCATAGCAATGGTTTCTACCATGACTTTCATACGCCAAAATGATTTTAAAGATGCGCTTCTTTTGTCGAAAATTTATCTTACTCACAAGCACGACTTAATACACAAGGCTTCGGGATGGATGCTTCGGGAAGTGGGCAAAAGAGATGAGGGCGTATTGACGGGTTTTCTCGACATTCATCATAAACAGATGCCGCGTACTATGTTGCGCTACTCAATAGAAAAATTATCACCTGAACAGAAAAAACATTACATGACGAAATGACTTATCAGACTCATACATTGAACAACGGTTTACGAATTATACATCAACCTTCTGAATCAAATATCTCTTACTGTGGTTTTGCAATTAATGTTGGTACTCGTAACGAACAGTCGGGCGAAGAGGGAATGGCTCATTTTGTGGAACACATGCTTTTTAAAGGTACGCGAAAACGAAAGACTCATCACATTGTGAATAGAATGGAAAATGTGGGTGGGGAACTCAACGCTTACACTAATAAAGAGGAAACTTTTGTTTATGCTACGTTCCTTGAGGAATATACGCAGCGGGCAATGGAGCTGCTTGGAGACATGCTCTTTAACTCCGATTTCCCTCAAAATCAGATCGATCGTGAACGCGATGTCATACTTGATGAGATTCAATCTTATCAGGATTCTCCTTCTGAACTTATCTTTGATGACTTTGAGAGGTTACTTTTCCCTGATCATTCTATCGGAAACTATATTTTGGGTACGAAAGAATCTTTGAAATCGTTCGACCACAATGCTGTTGAGAACTTCGTAAAAAGAAATTATCTGCTTGAACACATGCTTTTCTTTTCATTTGGTAATACTTCTTTTAATAAGATTGTTCGCTGGGCACAGAAATACTATTCTTTCTCTGTTACTTCTGATATTAATCGCTATAATAGTCCTGTTCCTTCTAATCCTCTGAAAGTGGTTTTGGATAAAGATACGGCTCAATCTCATGTCATTATGGGACGACCTGTCTTTGAAATGTTTAACGATGATCGTTATACTCTTTTGTTAATAAATAATTTGTTGAGTGGTGGCGATAGCAGTCGACTGAATGTCGCTTTGCGTGAGAAACGTGGTTTGGTATATAATGTAGAATCTAACGTGGCATTATATACTGATACTGGTGTTTTCAGTATTTATTTTGGTTGTGATCCCAAAAATGCTGACAAATGTATACGTCTGGTGGAACAGGAATTGTCGAGGTTGCAAAAAGAATCGCTTTCACCTATTCAGCTGCAAATTGCAAAAAAACAGGTGTGCGGACAAATTGGCATTGCTGCCGAAAATCATGAGAATGTTGCTTTGGGAATGGCCAAAAGATACTTGCATTTTAATAATTATGAGTCTATTCACGAGGTGTTTGAAAAGATAAAAGGTATAACATCTGAGGATATAAAAAGGATATCTACAGAATTATTTAATCCTGATAGGTTCAGTTATTTAAAATATAAATAGAATTACATCTTTAAATCAAAATGAACAAAACTTAATATGAGTTGTTTCTTACTTACTATAAAGTAAAATATTCAAATAAACCTTACAGTAAAAAACTTAATTGATTTAATTATGAAAAAGTTGAAATTTACATTACTCGTATTAATGATTGCAATAGCAGGTGCTGCTAGTGCGCAAGTATCACTTGGAATTAAAGGTGGAGTTAATATGTCAAATTTTTATGGTGATGAACTAACAAACAATAATCCAAAAGTGGGCTTTAATGCAGGCATTGCAGCTGATTTTGGTTTTCATCCGGATATGTCAATTCAATCGGGCTTATTCTTTACTACAAAAGGTTTTAAGTTTGATTCGGATGTGTTGGACTATTCAGAGAACTTGATGTATTTGCAAATACCTGTTCATTTAGCCTATAAAGTAACAGTTACGCCAGGTACGCGTATCTTTTTCCACGGTGGTCCTTATGCTGCTTATGGAGTAGGAGGAAAAATAAAAGTTGATCTCGGTGTATTAGGTGATGCGAGCGAAGATGTTTTTGGTGATGGAGTTGGACAGTACAAATCTTTTGATGCTGGTTTAGGAATTGGAGTCGGAGCTGAATTTGGACCTTTCTTGGTTGATCTTGGATGGGATATGGGATTGGTTGATATCTCAAACGATAGTGACGTAAAGGTTAAGAACCAAAATGCCTATCTTTCAGTAGGTTATATGTTTTAAATAACAGTAATAATAAAAAGTGGTGCTGTACCTTTTGGTATAGCACTTTTTTTATGTCTTTCCACAACTCTGCCATTAAGATAAAAAGTCCCTCTACATTTTGTACAGAACTTTTGTTCCTGCTATCATCGCCATTCCAAACCTTTCATCCCGTCCAACCGGCATCTGGTAAAGAACTTTTGTTCTTGCTAACATCGCTATCCCAAACCTTGTTTCACGTCCAACTGGCATTTTGTATAGAACTTTTTTATACCTTTTCCCCGACAATTATCTCTTGTAAATCTGATGGCTTCAGCTTAAATGATATCCTTGACTGTTTAGTTCGGACGCACGAAATAGTGTATACATATCTTTGTTCAATGGGTAATCCCAGCAGCCAAGACTATGAAATATATCGCCTCCAAATCCCGATTTAAATTTGTACAATCCGTATAAAGGATGTTCGGGATCGGGGGTAGGAGAGATTCCAAACATATCGTATTCGGTACAACCGGCAGCTTTTGATTGACAGATAGCTTCCCATTGAAGTGCATAAGTTGCCATAAGATTTCTATGCTCTGATGAGGATGCTCCATAAAGATAAGACCCTCTGTTCTTTGTGATCACCAAAAACATTGCGGCTAAGGGTGTAGAATCATATTCTGCCACTAATAATCGCACATCGGCTGGCGAATGTGTGTCATCGGCACGGGCAGTCAATACTGCTTGAAAGTATTTCATGTCGTTCAGCAGAATTCGATTTCGCTGGGCTGTTTCTTTGTATAGTTTATACCAGATGTTGATTCCTTCCATTCCCATCAATCGAACAGTTACTCCCTTTCGTTGTGCCAATTTGATATTGTATCTCGTTTTGGGTTTCATCCGACGAAGAAGTGTATCGCATTCATAGGTTAAATTTAAATATACTGTATTGGAAGGTAGTATGTTGAAGTTCGCTTTTTTGAAATTCCACAGTTGGGTGTTATAATTAAATCTGAATTCTTGTGCTGAGATATCGGGCTCTCCTTTCCAAATACCGTTTTCATTGAAATAATCTTGCTCTTTTGCCCAGTATGATTCCCAACATAAGTCGTAGCGAATAAGAATGCAGCTCTTTGGAAGAAAAGAGCGAAGTGATTCTGACAATTCTTCAAGAAACATACCCTGAAACTCATCAGCAGGTTCCAACTCGGGACCGTAAGGAACATATGCCACAGAATAATTTCGGTTGATTTGTTTTAATAGGACCAAAACATCCGACTTTACAGTAGAACAATCATTGCTGCCAATGTAAAGATCTGATATCCTCGATTTGAAATTTATGGCAATTGTTTCTTCTCCAAGTGAAGTTTTTACGACCGACCAGAAAGCCGTTTGCTGTAAAATAGGTGTGGCATAAAGCTCTTCGACTTCTTTTAAATAGACGTTTGATAGCATATACTCTTTATTTTAGCGTGCAAAGGTAGTCAAATTAAGTGTGGCAAAAAACCAAAGGACTCTAAATGAAACCTTTCTAAGGTTAAAACCAAATAAAAAAAGCACTCACCGAATTATCGATAAGTGCTTCATTCTTGATTGGTGGGCGTTGACGGATTCGAACCGCCGACCCTCTGCTTGTAAGGCAGATGCTCTGAACCAGCTGAGCTAAACGCCCTTTTAGTACTTCGTACCTGAAAAAGTGATGCAAAGATATATTGTTTTTTGATACAAGCAAAATATTTCGCCATTTTTTTTTCAGATATAGATAAATTCATTACTTTTGTACAACTAATAATAAGATTGATAAATCAAAATACAATCGCTTGCACAATTAACACAATTACAAAATAATTAGAATAAGCCGTAAGTGATTCCTGCTTATTCTATTTGGAAAATGATTTTAGGTCAATGAATATGGAACTAGATAAATTAACAGCAATATCGCCAATTGATGGACGATACAGGGGACGTACGGAGGATTTGGCTCCATACTTTTCTGAATTTTCTTTAATGAAATATAGATTACACATTGAAGTGGAATATTTCATTGCTTTATGCGATGCAGGAATCTCTCCTTCACTTTCAAATATAACAGCAGATAAAAAGAATAATTTACATCGTTTGATTGTTGACTTTTCGGAAGGAGACGCTCAAAGAATGAAAGATATTGAGACGATAACAAACCATGATGTTAAAGCTGTTGAGTATTTTCTTAAAGAGAAATTTGACGAACTTGGTTTGTTTGAATATAAAGAGTTTATCCATTTTGGATTGACTTCACAAGATATTAATAATACTGCTTTCCCACTAATGTGGAAAGATGCACTGCATGAAGTGTATATTCCGGAACTGGATGGTTTGAACAAATTAATTGATTCATACGCAGAAAAATGGAAGGATATACCTATGCTAGCACATACACACGGTCAACCGGCATCACCAACTAGGTTAGGTAAAGAAATAAAGGTGTTTTCCTATCGATTGTCAAATCAGATAGAAGTATTGAAAAACATACCTCATAAAGCAAAATTTGGAGGTGCAACTGGTAATTTCAACGCGCATCATGTTGCTTATCCTCAGATCAATTGGAGAGAGTTTGGCAATCGATTTGCATCAGAAAGATTGGGATTAAAACGTGAAGAGTATACAACTCAAATATCCAATTATGATGCTTTAGCTGCATCATTTGATGCATTGAAACGAATCAATAATATTTTAATCGATTTATGTAGAGATATATGGCAATATATTTCGATGGAATATTTTAAACAGCTTATTAAAGAAGGTGAAGTGGGCTCATCGGCAATGCCGCATAAAGTGAATCCAATTGATTTCGAAAATGCAGAAGGTAATTTGGGTATTGCAAACGCATTACTAGATTTTTTATCATCAAAACTTCCAATATCCAGATTGCAACGAGACCTTACAGACTCTACAGTAATTAGAAATATTGGAGTTCCTTTATCGCATGGGTTAATAGCTCTTAAAAGTACAACCAAAGGGTTGAACAAATTGTTATTAAACGAAGAAGCTATTAATAGAGATTTGGATAATAATTGGGCAGTTGTAGCTGAAGGAATCCAAACTATATTAAGGAGAGAAGGATATCCAAATCCTTATGAAGCATTGAAAGCATTGACTCGTACAAATGCACAAATTACAAGAGAAAGCATTCATTATTTTATAGAATCTTTGGATGTTAATGAAACTATTAAAAACGAATTAAGAAAAATCACCCCTCATAATTATACTGGGATATAATAAAGAGGCATTTAAATTTTAGCATTATAACAAGAATCACAAACTAAAAAAAACCGTGAGGTTAAACAACTAGCAAAGAAAATGACAGCATTTAACAACGATTCGCGACCAACTCGTAATTACGATGACGCGAACAATGAGAGACACAATTCTTCGAATGAGAATAATAGTTATCGAAGAAGACCACAAGGTGGCTCTGGTGATAATTCATATGAAAGAAATTATCGTCAACCAAAGAGCTATCACCCAAGAAGTGAGAATAATAGCGAAGGTCAAGGTCAGAGTGATGAAGCGGGGAAAAAACGTCGTCCTCGTGTAGGTGAACGTATTTCTCAAAATACGGGTGGTAATCGTCCAAGAGTAGCATATTCAAGCGACGGGAACAAGAGTATTCCTTATCGTGGCAACAGCCAGGGTGGAGGATATCAAAATGATCAGAGAAAGATTGCTCATCCAAATGCAGCACCAAAAAAGAAGAAAATCTTCAAACAGATTAAATATAAAGAGAATGCTGATCCAACTGCTCCTATACGTTTGAATAAATATTTGGCAAATGCCGGAGTATGTTCAAGACGAGAAGCAGATGAATTTATCCAGGCTGGTGTAGTAAAGGTCAATGGACAAGTAATCACAGAATTGGGTACCAAGATTATGCGTGCAGATGAGGTGATGTTCCATGATCAGCTTGTAAAGTTGGAAAGCAAAGTATATGTATTACTAAATAAACCTAAAGGTTTTGTTACTACTACTGATGATCCTGAAAATCGCAAGACGGTAATGGATTTGGTGAAGAGTGCATGCTCAGAAAGAATTTATCCTGTAGGGCGCTTGGACAGAGGAACCACAGGTGTTCTTTTACTTACTAATGATGGAGATTTAGCTTCCAAACTTACTCATCCGAAATATGAAAAGCGTAAAATATATCAGGTTTGGCTTGATAAACCAGTAACAATGGAACACATGCAAGCAATTGCTGATGGAATTGAACTTGAAGACGGTGAAATTCATGCTGATGCAATCAGTTATGTCAGCGAGGAAGATTTGACACAAATAGGTATTGAGATTCATTCTGGTAAGAATCGTGTAGTTCGTCGTATTTTCGAAAAACTTGGCTATCATGTTGTTAAGCTTGATAGAGTATATTTTGCCGGTTTAACAAAAAAGAATCTATCACGCGGAAAATGGCGTTATCTTTCTGAAAAAGAAGTAAATATGCTTCGTATGGGGGCTTTTGATTAAATTGTTTCCACTAAAAGAAAGCAAGACTTCATGATATAGTTTATGAACGATGCTAAAGTATAACTAAATATTTTAAAGTCCTCAACAAGGGATTTAAGCGATTTATAATGAAACAAATAAAACGAACACTTATAGCTGATGCATTAAAGGAAAATGAATTCGGCAAAGAGATAAATGTAAAAGGGTGGGTTAGAACCCGCAGAGGTAATAAGAATGTCAGTTTTGTTGCCCTAAATGATGGGTCAACAATAAACAATATTCAGATTGTTATTGATACAAATCTGTTTGGTGAAGATTTTCTTAAACCTATCACAACCGGATCAAGTATTCAAGTAAACGGACAATTGGTAGAGTCACAAGGAAAGGGCCAAACTGTAGAAGTTATTGCAACTGAAATAGAAATATACGGTACTGCAAATCCTGAAACCTATCCTTTACAGAAAAAAGGTCATTCATTGGAGTTTTTACGTGAAATAGCCCATCTACGTCCACGTACCAATACTTTTGGTGCTATTTTCCGTATGCGTCATCATATGTCATTTGCCATTCACAAATATTTTAACGATCATGGATTCTATTATTTCCATACCCCGTTAATTACTGAGTCGGATGCTGAAGGTGCGGGAGCAATGTTCACTGTATCAGCACTTGATATGGAAAATCCACCCAGAACAGAAGAAGGAAAAATAGATTATTCACAAGATTTCTTTGGTCGCCAAACCAATCTAACTGTTTCTGGTCAGTTGGAAGGAGAGCTGGGAGCATTAGCCCTTGGCTCAATTTATACTTTCGGACCCACTTTTCGTGCCGAGAATTCCAATACACCACGCCATTTAGCTGAGTTTTGGATGATTGAACCTGAAGTAGCATTTGCCGACAACAATGACAATATGGATCTTGCGGAAGATTTTGTTAAATATCTAATTCAATATGCTTTAGATAATTGTAAAGAAGATATTGAGTTTCTTTCAAAAATGTATGATGAAGAACTTATTTCCCGATTGAAATTTGTTGTTGATAACGAATTCGTTCGATTAAGTTATACTGAAGGTGTAAAGATATTGGAAGAATCAAAAGAGAAGTTTGAATTTCCTGTATATTGGGGAGTTGACTTACAATCAGAGCATGAACGCTATCTGGTTGAAAAGCATTTTAAACGTCCTGTTATTCTTGTTGATTATCCTAAAGAAATCAAATCATTCTACATGAAACAGAATGAAGATGGAAAAACTGTAAGAGCAATGGATGTGTTATTTCCCAAGATTGGTGAGATAATCGGCGGTTCTGAACGCGAAGAGAATTATGATAAATTGATGAATCGAATTCAAGAAACAGAAATGAATTATGATCCAATCTGGTGGTATTTAGAAACCCGCAAATTTGGGTCAGTACCCCATTCTGGATTCGGACTTGGATTTGAACGATTGATGTTATTTGTAACAGGTATGTCAAATATTCGTGATGTAATTCCTTTTCCAAGAACACCAAAAAATGCCGAGTTCTAATCATTAATATTAATTGAAGATTTATTGAGATATATTTTCGACAGCACTATTATTTATATTGTTGAGAGAGATAAGAATACACAACGTAAAAGAGGAAAATGAATAATATACGAAATTTCTGCATCATTGCGCACATCGATCACGGTAAAAGTACTTTAGCCGATAGACTTTTGGAATTTACCCATACGGTTGACAGCAAAGATTTACAGAATCAAGTGCTCGACAATATGGATTTGGAACGTGAACGAGGGATCACGATTAAAAGTCATGCTATTCAGATGGATTATGAATACAACGGTGAAAAATATATCTTAAATCTCATTGATACTCCGGGGCATGTTGATTTTTCATACGAGGTTTCTCGATCGATTGCGGCATGTGAAGGTGCATTGCTAATTGTTGATGCTGCCCAAGGGATTCAGGCACAGACCATTTCTAACTTATATATGGCGATAGAGCATGATTTGGAGATTATCCCAGTGCTCAACAAAGTCGATTTAGATAGTGCCATGCCAGATGAAGTTGAAGATCAGATTGTGGAATTACTGGGCTGTCCTCGAGAGGATATAATTCGTGCGAGTGGCAAAACTGGTTTAGGAATTGAAGATATTCTAAAGAATATAATTGAGAAAATTCCTGCACCCAAAGGAGATCCAGATGCGCCTTTGCAAGCACTGATTTTTGATTCTGTATTCAATCCATTTCGCGGAATTATTGCATATTTCAAAATTGTAAATGGTTCAATCGGAAAAGGCGACAATGTGAAATTTGTAGCTACCGGAAAAGAGTATGAAGCCGATGAAGTAGGAATTCTGCGTTTAACTATGGAGCCACGCGAAAAAGTGGTTTGTGGAGATGTTGGTTATATCATTTCAGGAATAAAAACGTCAAAAGAGGTAAAAGTAGGTGATACAATTACCCACATTGATAGACAATGCAATAAAGCAATTGCTGGATTTGAAGAAGTGAAACCAATGGTTTTCGCTGGAGTTTATCCAATTGAAACAGAGGAGTTTGAGAATTTGAGATCATCTTTAGAGAAACTACAATTGAACGATGCCTCACTAACTTTTCAACCTGAGTCGTCAGTAGCATTGGGTTTTGGTTTCCGATGCGGTTTTCTAGGATTACTTCATATGGAAATTGTTCAGGAAAGGCTTGAGCGAGAGTTCGATATGGACGTAATTACAACTGTACCAAACGTTTCTTATAAAGTTTATGATAAGAAAAACTCTATGAAAGAGGTACATAATCCGGCAGGACTACCCGATCCAACATTGATTGAACGTATTGAAGAACCTTATATTCGAGCATCAATTATCACAAGTACAGCATATATCGGAGCAATTATGTCCCTTTGTCTTGGAAAGCGAGGTCTATTATTAAAGCAAGAATATATTTCAGGTGACCGAGTAGAAATAACATACGATATACCTCTGGGTGAGATTGTTATCGATTTTTATGACAAACTTAAAAGTATATCAAAAGGTTATGCATCTTTTGATTATCACATGTATGATTATCGTCCTTCCAAACTTGTAAAACTTGATATTCTATTAAACGGAGAACCAGTGGATGCCCTTTCTTCATTAACACATGTAGATAATGCTCAAACACTTGGGCGTAGGATGTGTGAAAAACTGAAAGAATTCATTCCCAGACAGCAGTTTGATATTGCAATTCAAGCAGCAATTGGAGCAAAAATTATTGCAAGAGAAACAGTTAAGGCAGTGCGTAAAGATGTGACTGCCAAATGTTATGGTGGCGATATTTCGCGTAAACGCAAGTTGTTAGAGAAGCAAAAAGAAGGTAAAAAACGTATGAAGCAAGTAGGTAATGTTGAAGTTCCACAAAAAGCATTCCTCGCCGTTTTGAAATTGGATTAGTGTAATCAAAATAAACGCATAAAAATGTATCGAATATGAAAGCAAAACTTTTCTTGATTTTGGCATTTTTTATTGGAAGTTATTCTATTGCTAATGCTCAGTTTGTAAATGAAGTTCCACTAAGTCAGTTAGATGCCGACTACGTTAGAATATGGGCAGATAATGGTCCTGTTTTAAGTTCGAAAGTAACAGTGCGCATAGATTTTGGACAAGGAGGCAGAATTCCACAGATATCTGATGAAAGAAGACGAGCATTGTCGTTCAATGGTATGATGGCTGTTCTTAACATGATGAGTAAACAAGGTTTCGAATTAATTGAAGTAGTTCGTGATTCTAAAGATGAGATGGAGATGTTTTATTTAAAAAGAAAAGATAGCTCAATTCCATATACACAATCAAACCCGACTACTTCTAGTGATTACAATGTAATTGAACAAGATAAATAAATACTTTTATCAAAATAAAAGGCGCGCCAATCACTTGGAACGCCTTCTCACCAAAATAATAAATAAAAATAGAAGTACAGTTTATTAACTGTACTTTTTTAGTTCAGGAAAACCAATCCACCTGGATTGAGTCCTACATTATCAAGTTTGAATTTAAGTTTCCCACTTTTGTCAAAACAGAAAATATCCCCAGCAGAAACGTAATCAGAAGTATTTACATAAACATCACCGCTAAAAGCGTCAACATAAATCTTATAACCGTTTTCAATAACAGTTTCATCTGTAATAAACGTTTCTGAAATCATTTTTTCATTTAAGCAATCATAGACTTTTACTACACTAGGCTTTCCCCATTCATTCAACAAAATATATGCTTTATCATTGACAACAACAAATTCTGTAGCAACAACATTCTCTATAGTTGTGACTACCCCGGTTACTGGATTGATTTTCTTAAATGCAGCTGGTTCAGAAGTATAATTTCCGCGAATATTCACATAGATTTCCCCTTGACTGTCGGCATAAACTTTATGAGGATTCATTCCCACTTCAATTCTCTTTTCCTCTTTAAAGTTCTGTAAATCAATTACTGAAACCGTTTTATCATAATTACCGTTAAGAAAGTTAAGTCCTCCCGAATTAGCAACATACATTTTATTATTCTTAATACAGATACCTTCAGGATCCTGACCAACAACAAGACTACCATCTATAGAAAGCGATGTAGTGTCAATTCTTGTAACTGAATCATCAAAAGAAGTAACATAAACTTTTCCACCATAAGCAGTAATGTAGCGTGGTTGTTTAGCCTTTGAATCCGTAGTCTTCATTGGGATCTGTTTCAGTGATTTACCATTTTCCGCATTAACAATTTCGATAACACTTGAACCATTAATGACAATATAAATTTTTGAGCCATATTTTAATATGTCGTTTCCCGTATCACCTAATCCTCTATTGTTAGATGTTTGGAAATAATCCAAGTCTTTGTTATTTGATTTTAGATCAAATAATGCTAATGTGCTGTTATTCTGACCCATTCCTCCCTCTGTAAGAACAATCAATTTTTTTGTTTGTAATGGAGGAAGTTCCGATACATCAATTATATCTTCAAGATCGGAACAAGAGGCAAAGAATGCCGCGATGAGTAAGATAAACAAGACGATTTTTTTATTCATTTTCTTATGTATTTAAAAATTAAAAGATAAAGTAGCTCTATAAGATCGTCCAGGCATCGGGTAGTTTCGAACGATTTGATAATTCTTATCACTTAAGTTAAGTGCTTCAATGTTAAGAGTCAGTTTGCCTGTTTTTGTGAGAATTGATTTAGAAGCAGAAACGCTATGATCAGCATAACCGTTCAATCTATTTTCAACAGTATTTTGAGAAGAGACATATCTTGCACCAGACCAGATTAGAGAATACCCAACATTAAACCAGGGCAATTCCAGTAAAGCCCTTCCCGAGCCTGAAAGTCGGGGAGTATAAGGGATTTGATGACGATAAATGGAACTTTGCGGATCACTCATATTCAGTGCTTTTTGGTACGTATACGCACCACTCAGCATCAGGTTCCAATTGTTTGGCAATATAAATGCACTTTCTACAGACAAATCCAAACCGTCAATTTGAACCTCCCCATAGTTTATCATGCTCCATTCAAACATATTTTTGTTTGGAACAGCAATAATTTTGTTATTCACTTTATTGTGATAACCATCTGCAGTAAATTTCAATAAAGGCATCCATTCTTCAAAAGATGTTGAATAAGTTATGCCCAAGTTAAACTGATTAGTGTCTTCCGGCTTCAGACTTCTTGTGCCAACAATTGAGTAATAAAGATCATTGAAAGTAGGTAAGCGGAAGACGTTTTTGTAAAAAGCTCGCACCCTGAGATCAATATCTTCGAAAGGTTTGATTGAAAAACTTACATAAGGAGAAAATCTACTTTTGTTTAGAGCCGCATCTCCCATTTCCACCGATTCAAAAGTATGTGTATAAAGCAAACTGGCAATCGATAAAAACCTGTTATTCACATATTTCGCTGCTAGGACCGATTGCGAAGTCAACCGTGTTGGATTGGCAAAATTACGTAAATTAGCAGATATAGTATGATGTGTCACATCAGAAGCTAAAGAAAACGACATGTTCTCAAAAGCCCTATATAAAGCTGATACAGAACCATATAATTCATGCTGTTTATAGATATTTTCCAATTGACCTTCGGAGTTAAGAAAAGTAGGGTCTAAATAGCGCACATATCCATAATTATATTTTGCATTTCCCTGCACCGACCATTTTTCCGAAATGCGGTTTTCATAATGAGCCTGGGTGAAAAATGTTTTGTCCCAAAGCCTTTGTTTTGAAAAGTTATCCGTATTGTAATAGATGGTAGCACCCGGCAAACCCCTTTCCGAACCATAATAATAGAATCGAATATTTCCATTGCTACTATCAGAAAAATCACCAAACAAAGCTCCTTCCAAGCGTAAATTCTTTACATCCGTATTTTGTCGGTGTTCCAAAGAAGTGCTATCTTTTCCAGCTGTTCCATAATGTAAAATATACGGATATTGACCGTTTGCTGTTGTCCATTCCGCACTAATAGCTGAAGACAGTTTATCATTTATTCTGTAATTTGTTATGATAGAAGGATTAAACAAACCAAAAGAGCCGGTTTTAATTGACGCTTTACCAGAAACATTTTTCCCATTCACAAAATCCGGAACATGAGTAACAATATTCAAAAAAGAAGCAGAAGAAAAGGAACGAGCAGGTTGAAAAATCTGATCATTTTGTCCGTTATTTAGCGAGATCATATTCACATTATCCAATGAAAACCTGCTAATGTCAATTTGTCCCGTCTGCACATCACTTACTGTGATACCGTTATAACCAACAGCCGTATGATTTGCCCCAAGACTCCTAACCGAAACAGTTTTGAGTCCGCCAATGCCACCATAATCTTTCACGTTAACACCCGAAAAATGTTTCACCGCATCCGAGACCTGTAAGGCATTCAGATTTTCTATCGATTGTTGAGAAAGAATCTGCATTGGTGAAGTTGAACGAACCTCGTTATCAGAATATTTTTCAGACACAACAACCTCAGGCAATTGATGTAAGCTGTCAATTGAAACATCATAAGAAGATTGTGCAACAGCCATCTGCATTGTCAACAAAGAGATGACCACGCAAGAAAGCAACGTAAAATTGTTAAAAAACTTCATCTAAACCGAATTTATTCCGGTGAAGACATGAAAAGGAAGCACTAAATTCAGTAAAATATGTTTGCGCATCGTTTTCAAGCTCCATACCCCGAAAGCTATTAACATTACAAAACGATTGGCAGGTCTTCTGACTTACTTCCGTTATCTGAACGCCTTCCCATCCCTAATTGGGGGACAGTGGCAAAAGGTTTTTGTTCAGCACGTAAACGAAGTTTACAGCAGCGGGTCTGTTCAGGATTTGCACCTGATTCCCTTTTCATTACTTGTTCCGAAGCCTAAATGGAACTTGTAACACCATCATTTTAGATTGCAAAGATATAAATTATAATTAATATCCCTACAAATTTAATATGTAAACTTATATTGATAAATGGATTTATTACCAGCACCATCCAAAACTGAGAAAACTAGCTCTTGTGGCTGGCTACTTGGTAATCGCTCGTTGTCAAAAAGATAGGTGTAAACATTTGATTTGGTGTCATGAGTGAACAACGCATATTTTCCATCAATTTCTCCTCTGAATACAGCAATACCACTTAAATCATCACTCAATCTGATGCTGATGCGCCTGTTTTTTACCCAATTTTCAGGGGATTGAGGTGCAATGGTCGGTGGAACAGTATCGATGGTAATCATATATTTATCGCCTAATTCATTAATTGAGATTTCTACCCCGCCGTTCTCATAAGTCCCGCCTATCCAGCTTCTGCTACCGTTTTCCCCAATTTTTACAATCCCATAATTTTGCTTGTTGGTAATTGAATCGGTCGAAATCTTTATCCAGATATTTGCGCCATTATGCAATGGCACAGGTCTGTTGTGTATGTGATGCATGTTGGACAAACCATTGTGCATAAGTGTTTTTGAATGAGAATAACAAATATCGCTGTATAAATTGCCGGCAGGAATATTCAACATGAAATCAACATCAATATATGAATTATTGAAATTCCAATTCATATAATTATTGCAATTATCAATTTGAGGGATTGGCTGTTTCTTGCCTTTCACAATAAATGAGTAGGTGAGGGTGTTGCCGTAATCATCCTCCAATTCATAACGCATCCGATAGTTTCGCTCTTCATTTATATTGATATATCCATTGTTTACTGTTTTGTAAAGTTGGAGTGTGTTGCCGGGTTCAACAAACGACTTCATAATAAATGAATCATTTATCCGCCAATCCTCAAAATCGATGTAAGAATTCAACATACGTGTCTTGTCAAACGAAAACTTATTCATTGAACTGCTAAACACTTCTTCTTCATCAACATACAATCTTACATTCTTTACTCCATATATGTTTCCCTGACCATTCATTTTGTCGTATGCTTTAACACCAACGCCAATCCTGCCCCACGCTTCAATTGTTCTGCTCAAAGCAAGCGGTACACCCACATTGTTTTTACCAACATTAAGTCTTACAGGATTATTGCCACCATTAACAGCTCCTTTTCCGCTGACAGGATAAAATGCAATTCCTCTTAAATCAGGCTTTTGGGTATCAGGTATACGACTCAAAAAATTAAGGGGATTCAAAGGGTGTTCGGATTTTGTGTCTCGAATTTCAAAATGAAGATGTGGACCGCCTGATCCACCTGTGTTGCCGCTCAAAGCAATTTGCTCTCCTTTTTTTACAGGCATTTCTCCGGGTTGAAGATCCAAATTCAACTGAAATCGCTCATATTCATATTGTTTCGTCTTTACATAATCGGCAATCTTTTTCGAAAAACTGTTGAGATGTGCATAAACACTGGTATACCCTGTTGGATGATTAATGTAAAGTGCCAAACCATAACCTCCCGGCGAAACACTGATGCGAGAAACATATCCATCATCAATAGTGTAAACGGGTTTATTGATAACTTGCTGGGTTTTGAAATCAATACCAGAATGAAAGTGATTGTTTCTTAATTCTCCAAAATTGGCACTGAGTGCCGGAGTTAGTTTGAGTGGGTAATTATAATTTTGAGAGTAAGATGCTAATGTAAAAAGGGTGATGAGGAATAATAGTACTGTTCTTTGTTTATTTAATTTCATTTATATCTGTTGTCTTTGAAGATTAACCAAAGGCAAAATCGATAATATCTTTGGATACCTCTTTCTTAGTTTTCAGCGCAAAAGATTGTTTTCTTCCTTCTGCTGATAAAATGGTTATTTTATTGGTATCATAACCGAAACCTGCACCAGTATCTTTCAAAGAATTGAGAACAATGAAATCGAGATTCTTTTTTGTCATTTTCTTTTGTGCATTTTCCTCTTCATCATTGGTTTCCAGTGCAAAACCAATCATCTTTTGACCTGGTTTTTTCTGATTTCCTAATGCTGCGGCAATATCTGGATTTGGAACAAGCGTAATCGTTAAATTGTCTGTTTCCGTTCTTTTTATCTTTTCGTAAGTAGCGACTTTTGGCCTGTAATCAGCTACGGCAGCCGAGAGGATAGCAATATCTACTTCAGGGAAATATTCCAAGGCTGCATCATACATCTCTTGTGCCGATTCCACGTCAATCCGTTTGATGTTGGGATGTGAAATGGTTTGAGAGGTGGGACCGGAAATCAAAATAACTTCCGCTCCTCGTTCTGCACATTCATTAGCTAATGCAAATCCCATCTTGCCGGTTGAGAAATTGCCTATAAAACGCACAGGATCAAGTCTTTCGTAGGTTGGACCCGCCGTAATCAGTACTTTTTTTTTATCGAGAATATTATCTGTTTCAAAGAACTTCTCTAAAATGTCAACAATCTTCTCAGGGTCTTCCATCCTGCCTTTTCCTTCAAGATGACTGGCTAGCTCTCCGGTTGTTGGCTCAATAATATGCACACCATGCGATTTGAGTGTTTCCAGATTTTGCTGAGTAGTAATGTGGGCAAACATGTCCAAATCCATTGCGGGTGCTGCAAAAATAGGTGCCTTCATCGACAAATAGGTGGTGATAAGCATGTTGTCGGCAATACCAACTGCCATTTTACCAATGGTGGAGGCAGTTGCTGGGGCAATAAGCATCGCATCTGCCCATAATCCCAGTTCTACATGGCTGTTCCACGTTCCGTCTTTTGAGGCAAAGAACTCGCTGATTACTGGTTTCCCTGATAGGGTGGAAAGGGTGAGGGGGGTAATAAATTCTTTCCCTGATGGTGTCATCACTACCTGAACTTCAGCGCCTTTCTTTATCAATAACCTGGTAATCAGTGCCGATTTATATGCGGCAATGCTTCCGGTAACGCCCAAAACAATATGCTTGCCTTTTAATGACATACTTGGTTTTTGTTATGATTGAATTACAAATATAACGATTTAATTTAAAAGACTGCAGCAAAACTATACATTCAAATGTCTAGGAGTGTAATATTTCTTCCGAAGTCTTTGTGCTACATTCACTAATAAAATTAGAACGGGCACTTCAACTAACGGACCTACGACTCCGGCAAACGCTTGTCCGCTATGTAATCCGAATACGCCAATGGCGACAGCAATAGCTAGTTCAAAATTATTTCCCGATGCAGTAAATGAAATGGAGGCATTAACGTCATATGGAGTTTTCAATGCTTTTGATGTGAAAAAACTCAGGAAAAACATTACTACAAAATAGATGATAAGCGGAATAGCAATTCTAACTACGTCCATAGGAATCTGTACAATAAGTTCACCTTTCAGACTGAACATCAATATAATAGTAAATAAAAGTGCAATAAGTGTCAGAGGTGAAATGGCTGGTATAAATTTATGCTGATACCAGTCTACTCCCTTGGCCTTAACTAATATTAGTCTGCTTAAAATTCCCATCAAAAAGGGAATCCCTAAATATATCAATACTGTTTTTGCAATTGTTCCAATGGAAATATCAACTATCGCTCCTTCAAATCCGAAAAATGGCGGCAGTACAGTGATAAATATCCAGGCATAAAAACTATAAAAGAAGACTTGAAAAATACTGTTCAGGGCAACTAAACCTGCGCCATATTCGCTGTTCCCATCTGCTAAATCATTCCATACCAACACCATGGCAATGCATCGTGCTAAACCGATAAGAATTACGCCGACCATATATTCCGGGTAATCGCGAAGAAAGATTATTGCTAACAGAAACATCAATACTGGACCTACTATCCAATTGAGTACCAATGAAATTGATAATACTTTTACGTTCTTGAAAACTTTCGGTAATAATTTATAATCTACTTTTGCTAATGGTGGATACATCATCAAAATCAAACCTATTGCTAATGGTATATTTGTTGTTCCGCGGGTCATCGAATTAATGTGATTTGCGGCTGAAGGAACAAAATATCCAATTGCAACGCCAATCCCCATTGCTAAAAATATCCACAAAGTGAGATACTTATCCAGAAAACTCATCTTCTTCTTATTCATTGTCTGTCTTCAATTTTGTGATATACAGGTTATAAAATGCTTCTTTAATCTCATCCCTAACTCTATGGTATTCACTGTCAATGAATTCTGGAGTGCCAATCGCGTCTGACGGGTCGTCAAAACCTATGTGCAAGCGATGTTTTACTTTTCCTGTGAAGGTGGGACAGTTTTCATTTGCTCCACCGCAAACGGTTATAACATAATCCCATGTATCGTTTATATATTTTTCTACGCTGTCTGATGTGTGATGTGATATGTCCACACCGACTTCTTTCATCACTTCTACTGCTTTCTGATTTAATTTTCCACTGGCATTGGTGCCGGCTGAATATACTTCCAGATTTGTATCAAATGATTGTAAAAAACCGTGCGCCATTTGGCTGCGACAACTATTGCCTGTGCATAAGATCAATATTTTTTTATTCATAGTGTATTTATGCTTTTTGTCCTGTAACTGTTATCGAGAAAATTCCGGGTTTATTTATCTTATCGTAATTGTTTGAAGGATCATTTTCTAAATATTTTGAAAGAAATTCATCGGGTAGGGTGATTTCTTTCGATTTTACAATCTCTATTTGTTCAAATCCTGCATTGCTTATTTCTGATAAATATTGTTCTTTTGTAATTGCTCCGGAAATACAACCGGTGTATAATTCTGCTACTTCAATTAACGATTGTGGTAAATCTTTTTCTAAAACTACATCGGAGATGCAAAAGTGACCTCCGGATTTTAGTACACGATGGATTTCATGAAATATCTTTTCTTTGGAGGGTAGCAAATTGAGAACGCAATTACTTATTACTACATCAATTGACATGCTTTCAACTGGCATATTGTCAATGTCTCCTTCACAAAATTCTACATTATTAAAGCCTCTTTTCTCTGCATTGTCACGTGCTTTAGAAACCATGGCTGGAGTGAAATCTATCCCAATGACTTTACCTGATTCGCCGACTTCAGCGCGGGCGACAAAACAATCGTTCCCTGCACCGGACCCTAGATCAAGAACGGTGTCGCCTTTTTTTATTTTTGCAAATTGTACGGGTAGCCCACAACCAAGATTCAAATCGGCTTCTGCCACATATCCTTCTAATGTGCTATAATCTTCACTCATTGAACTTTGACTGTCTGTAGAACAGCAACATTCTGATGAGCAGCAAGATGGATCTTTCTTTAGTAAAGCAATTTCTCCATATTTTTGCTTTACCATCTGCTTAATTTTATGTTCTTTTGCCATACTTTTAATTATAAGTTTTTCCATTCAATTAATGCTGTATTCTTTCCCGATAACTCCTTTACTTTGTTAATCCACATGAATTCACTTTGTGCTTTGGACTGTAGGAATGGGTTCTCGGTATTTACTAATGAAAGGCAGGAGTTTACGACCCACCATTTATTTTCTATTCCGGCTCGTCTCAAATCGGCTTGCAATCTCTCGGCTTCAAAAACGGGAGTGGCTTCTGGAAGGGTTACAATTACTACTTCGGTCTCTTTGGAATCTCTCAAACGGGGAAGTAGCTTGCCTACTGCATTGGGAACGGTCTGGGTTCTCTCTACTTCCTTATGATAACTTTGGGTTGAATCTAATAGGAGTAGTGTATGACCTGTTGGAGCTGTGTCAATAACAACTATTTCATTGTCTGCTTTTTCGACTACTTCGGCAAATGCTCTGAAGACTGCAATTTCTTGTGTGCACGGCGAACGCAAATCTTCTTCAATATATTCTTTATCTTCGTCACTCATCAACGGGTCTTGTTTGCTGCGTACTTCATTTTTATATTTCTCAAGTACTTCTGCTTCATCAATACGACTAACCGAAATTCCTGCATTGATGGCAAGGTCATAATTCAAATGATTTGCCGGATCGGTTGTGGTCAGGTGGACTTTTGCTCCTCGGAATTTTAATCCCAACGCGATATTTGTAGCTAATGTTGTTTTACCTACTCCGCCTTTTCCCATGGTAAAAATAACGCGCTTACCTGTATTATACAGGTCATCAATTAATTCTTCTAGTCCTTTTTCTTTTGTGATTGGCTGATAATCTTCAACTTGTATCAGATTGTCTTCATTCAACAGCTTACGTATGTTGCTGATATTAGATAAATTATAAGATCTTAAGGGGACGCTGAACGTTGGAAAATGAACTATTTCTGAGGGAATGTTTTGCAAAGCTATATGTTGCTTTTCATAAATTTCTCTCGAAACAATATCTTGCTCATCCATTTTTTCTAAAACGCCGTTTATCACTAATAGTTGATTTTCTATTCCAAGTAGTTGTAACTCGTGTGATGAACGGGCGGCTTCTTGTAATGCCAACTTTTGAGGGCGACTAACCAATACTAATCGGGTGGTCTTTCTGTCGGCAAGATTGTCAACGGCTTGTTTATAAACGTCTTTGCGCTCTTGTAATCCTGATAATTGTCCAAGACATGATGCTCCGTGTTTACTTTCACTGATGAAGTTTGTCCAGGCGGAAGGTAATTGTAACATGCGCAAAGTATGTCCTGTGGGAGCTGTATCAAAAATGATATGATCGTATTCTGATTTTTTACCTTGATCGGATAGGTAGTCCGAAAAGGCATTGAAGGATGCGATTTCAACAGTACAGGAACCGGAAAGTTGCTCTTCCATATTTTGAATTACACTCTCGGGAAGTTTTCCTCTAAATGGTGAAACCACACTCTCCCTATAAGCTGACGCTTCTTGTTCTGGATCCAGATTTATAACGGTAAGTCCTGGTACATCAGCTATTTGTGTCCCTTTACCGCTGAATTCCTGGGCAAAAACATCTTGAAGATTTGATGCTGGGTCGGTACTAATCAGTAATATTTTCTTTCCCAAATCGGCTAAACCTATGGCGGTGGCACAGGCAATGGAGGTTTTTCCTACTCCGCCTTTGCCGGTAAAAAACAAGTATTTGGTTGATTCTATGTCGGATAAATTAAATGCTTTCATTCTTTTCTGTCTTTTATTATTTACTAACTGGTACAAAATCTAAGGGAAAACCGGTCCACTCGCTTAGTTGTTTGGTTGTGGGATAGTCTTTTGTTACTGCTATTTCACCATCTAACAATGTTATGGGTAATGCTTCTGCTCCATGTTCCTGTAAGTAATTGTTTACAATCGTATTGGAGACAAAGTCTTGTGGTTCTGTACTTAAATTGTGGCGTTTTATCGAAATCCCATTTCTTTTCAGGGTTTCTATTGATGCTGCTAGTCTCATCAGTTTTGGGTTGATTGTAGGACCACACAATCCTGTGGAACAACACATTGCTGGGTCAAATATCTCAATTGTTTTCATAAAAATTATATATATATTATTAGTTATTTTATCATAAGTTTGTTATTCGACAAACAACGAACATGATCTTCAAAAAATATATGCTGATTTAACAGCAGATATCTTTATCACTAAACATGTCAAAAAGATTGGCAAAGAGTTTACGAGCTTTCTCCCAATTCTCTTTGTGGATACAATATCTCACTTTAGGGGCCTCAATTTCACCTTGAATCAAACCTGCATCTCTCAACTCTTTCAAATGTTGAGATACGGTTGATTTGGCTATGGGTAGTATATCGTGAATGTCTCCGAAAAAGCAACTGTCTTGATTTGCTAGAAATACAAGGATCTCTATACGGGTAGGGTGACCCAATGCTTTCGCAAAACGGGACGCCATCTCTTGATCTTCTACGCTTAGTTTATACTTTTCTTTTTCCATATCTATCATATTGTTCGCAAATATACGAACATCATTCTTTTTCTCCAAATTTATTTTAGATTTTCATCAGTTTGACTTAACCGATTGAAGAAAAGCAATCATTGTTTCTATATCTTCTGCATCCTGAATCGGAGTATATTTTGCATATTTAACGGAATCCACTTCTACAAATAAAGGTGGAACTTCATTGGTTTTACATCCTCGGTGGTTATAGGTAAAAACGCTATTCCTTCATTACAAAAGACAATTGTTTTCACTTCATTCTCTGGCAAACAGAACGGATTCAAACCATGATAGACTTATTCAATTTCAAATCTCTCCATCAAAATTTTCAACGACATAAAGATTGATATTAGCGTATTTAGATGCAACATTTTCAATGATCAATTTTACTTCTATCCAATCTAATCCTCCTAAACCGGCTCCAATTTTTGGAAGAGCAATCTGCGTGATATCATATTTACATGCAATATCAAACATTTTTGTTAGAGAAGTTCTTATTGCATCTTTATCAGCTTTTGTTTTCCAAGATTGCTGTGTTGCTAAATTGAATACAAATACTTCATCGAATTGATAAAGAAAGACATCACCTAATTGATACTTCCCCGAAGCACATAAGTCTTTATACTGTTTATACATGAGTGGAAATTTCTTCTTGAATTGTAATGCAACTCCTTTCCCCATTGCTCCGGCACAATTACAGCCATGTGCATAGCTGTTAATACCTTTTATATTAAAGATGTCTCCTCGTTCAATATATGTTACCATCGTCTTTTTTGTTATTCCATACAGTTTCAAATTCTATCTCATCAATGAAGTCATTCTTCTCAAAATCCAGAGTTTCTAATGATTGATCGCATAGCCTGGAATCCTTGTAAAAAGGGTTAGATTCAGATAGATATCGTATTTCATTGGGATATATTTCCATTTGTCTGATGGCGACGTCGTTCTTGAAATGTATATAGAAAACAATATCTTCCTCGTCCCACTTCTTTTTGATAAAAATATCATTCATAATTAAAAAACTATATAAAACTTCCCTACAAAAATACCCATAAAAAAACACCTGACAAAATTACTTGACAGGTGTTTTTCAGTAAGTTGCCTAAAATCGCTTACTTACATCTGAAATGAAGCAATCTGCATGTTTATCGCCTGTTTGAACCGGAACGGATTGGCAACATAGTAATAACAGTTGGTCGCCCCGCCCGTAGTAACTACGATAGAGCCATACACAAAGATACGCCCCCAAATACCTTGTGTTGCCTGAATACCCTCGCATTTTGCCAATACCAGCTCAACCGTCCGGCGGCTGATTACCCCTGTTTTGATGATTACTCGCCTGTTTGTAACGGCGTAAA
>JBAYZS010000015.1:0-46045 GCA_041672395.1 Dysgonamonadaceae bacterium
CTTCACGTGCAAGTATAGGGAAATCCTTTCTAATATTATCAACATCCATCATTTGCATACATTGCAATTTCCACATCTAAGTAACTCACCTTTAAAACGTTTGTTTATCAACTGTTCCAAACGTTCTTTAAGAGTATCAATGCGGATTAAATCGACTACATCTTTTGTAAAAGCAACCATCAAAAGCAACTTAGCTTCTTCTTTATCAATTCCCCTGGCTTGCAGATAGAATAACGCTTGTTCATCCAACTGACCTATTGTTAGTCCATGTGAACATTTTACGTCATCTGCATAAATCTCCAACTGAGGTTTAGAAAACATATGTGCATCTTCAGAAGCACAAAGGTTCCGGTTTGTTTGAAATGCTTGTGTTTTTTGAGCATCTTTATCTACTAAAATCTTACCACAAAAAACGCCAGATGACTTTTCCTGAAGCACATATTTAAATAGTTCGTTGCTGGTGCAATTTGGAACAGCATGATCTATAAACACATAATTATCAACATGTTGTTCTTTGTCCGCAATGACTAATCCACCAACATGAGCTTCAGCATGCTTACCCAGCAATTCAAATTTAAAGTTATTGCGCGTATACCCGTTATGAAGAGTAACGCTACTGGTCATCAATTGAGAAGATTCCATTTGTTTGCTGAAAAGAGTAGAAAGTCGTGTAACCTTATCAGAGTTCTCTTCGAGTTCATACACATCCACTCTTGCACTTTGATCTACAAACACTTCCGTGACTTGTGTTACCACAAAATTAACATCATCCACAGCATGATCACATACAAGCAGCTTCACTTCCGCATTTTCTTCAGCAATAAGTAACAATCGTCTATTTACGTTCAGATCAACGTCACTACGAAGAATATTGATTAACTGCAAAGGTTGTTCAATAGTCACATTTTTAGGAACATACACCACAAAACCATCCTGAGCAAACATTGTATTATAAGCTATCAAGCCATCTATTTCTACTTTAGCGATATTCCCATAATATTTATTGAACACTTCAGGATATTTCACTGAAAATTCCTGTAAGCCTCCAACGAAGACCTTTTCAGGTAGACTATTTTTCTGCTCAACCTTATCATAGAAACGGTCGTTAATCAAAAAGTAAACATTTGTATTCAAATTCGGCACATCACATTTGAATGCTTCATAAGGATTTACCGGGATTGGAATATTTCGAATATTCAAACCCAATTCCGTGTCAAATGTGCGGGCAACATTAGAATGCTTATATTCTTCTAATTCTGAAGTGGGGAAACCTGTTTTTTGAAACGCCTGAAAAGCCTCATCCCTCTTACTATTAAGTCCTTCTGATGAATGCTTATTCAGATCTTTTCGATATGTTTCAAAGAGGTCTATATATTGTTGTTCAATCATTTCATAAAAATTAAAGTTTAGCCGTTGATCAGCCAATCATATCCTTTTTCCTCTAATTCCAAGGCAAGTTCAGGTCCTGCGGTTTTCACTATTTTACCATTGAGAAGAACATGAACTATATCCGGTTTAATATATTCCAGTAATCGTTGATAGTGTGTAATTACAATTGCTGAATTCTGAGGAGTATGCAATTTATTTACACCTGAAGCCACAACTCGTAGTGCATCAATGTCCAGTCCCGAATCAGTTTCATCAAGAATTGACAAAATCGGTTCAAGCATTGCCATTTGGAATATCTCATTCTTCTTCTTCTCACCTCCAGAGAACCCTTCGTTAACAGAACGATTTACCAGCTGTTTATCCATTCCAAGTAAACCACTTTTATCGCGCATCATTTTAAGGAAATCAGATGCAGAGACAGCCGCTTCACCCCGATATTTGCGTTGTGAGTTTACCGCAGCACGCATAAAATTAACCATGCTAACACCCGGAATTTCAACAGGATATTGAAAACTCAGGAAGATTCCTTCACGCGATCTGTCTTCCGGTTCCATGTCTAGGAGGTCAATTCCTTTAAATTCTATACTTCCGCGTGTAACCTCAAACTTGGGATTTCCTGCCAATACCGATGCCAATGTGCTCTTTCCCGAACCATTAGGTCCCATGATAGCATGAATTTCACCCACATTGATTTCAAGATCAACGCCTTTTAATATCTCTTTATCGTCTACAACTGCGTGTAGATTCTTTATTTTCAGTAAACTTGTCATATATTATATCTTAAAACGCGGCATTAAATATGCCAAATATTATATTATGTATGATTATAACAATTGAATAACAAAGTTACGGTTAAATTTGTTTTTAACCGTATGTCAATGAATAAAAACCTAAACCTTCTTTATCTGCTTATTGACCCAACATTAATGAATCATCGGCACCGGCAATCATATCTCCGGCATCTTTTATTTTCTTGAACACGTCCGAAGCAAAAACAAAATCATTCATTTTTGAATTATTGGAATTCAATATTCCATCTTTTGTTCCTTCCCACTCTTTGATTCCTTCATTTAAAAATATGATATAATCACCAATATTCATCACCGAATTCAAATCATGCGATACAACGATTGATGTCATTTCAAAATCTTTTGTAATATCCAAAATCAGTTCATCTATAAGTTGTGATGATTTTGGGTCTAATCCTGAGTTGGGTTCATCACAAAAAAGGAACTTTGGATTAAGCGCTATTGCTCTGGCAATTGCAGCCCGTTTCATCATCCCACCGCTTATTTCAGAAGGGAAAAGATTGGCCGCATCCAGCAAATTAACTCTTTCCAAACAAAATTCTGCGCGTTTGCGCTTTTCTCTATTGTTCTTTCGCGAGAACATATCCAAAGGAAACATCACATTTTCCAAAACCGTTTTGGAGTCAAACAATGCCGAGCCCTGAAAAAGCATTCCCATTTTTCGACGCAATTGTTTCAAATCGCGATGCTTCATCTTCAACAGGTCTTTTTTATCATAGAGAATTTCACCCGAATCAGGCTGTAAAAGACCAATCAGGCATTTCAAAAAAACAGTCTTTCCCGATCCGCTCTTACCGATTACCATATTTACAGCTCCCGGCTGAAAAGATGCAGAAATATTCTCTAATACCTTGATTCCTTCAAATTGCTTATTGATGTTATTTACTTCAATCATCTTTACTGAGGTGTACTTGTTATGTGCTTGTTAACTGAGTAAAAACCAAGTCTGTTAAAAGAATAAGGATACTATTTGTAACCACAGAATTGGTGCTGGCCTTACCAACATTGAGTGCCCCCCCCTTAACATTGTATCCATTATATGCAGATACTGAAGCGATAATAAAACCAAAGATCATGGACTTTGCTATAGATTTCCATACTAAAGCCGATCTAAAATAAAACTGAATCCCATAAACATACGTCTCTACCGATGGCGTTCCCAAAATATCACAGATGAGATAACCGCCATAAATGCCTGTGAACATACTAAATATAACTAACACCGGCATATAAGCTACAAAAGCGGCCACTTTTGGCAGAATCAGATAATTGGCAGAATTAACTCCCATTATTTCAAGTGCATCCACTTGTTCGGTTATTTTCATTGTTCCAATTTCAGAGGCAATGTTTGAACCCACCTTACCAGAAAGGATAAGGCACATTATTGTGGAAGAAAATTCCAGAATGATGATCTCACGAGAAACAGCACCAACAGTAAATCGTGGTAACAATGGAGTTGTTATGTTCAAAGCGATTTGCATTACAATAACTGCACCAATAAAGAATGAAATAATCACTACAATCCAAATTGAACTAACCCCAAGTTTGTAAACTTCCTTAAAGAATTCCTTAAAGAACTCTCTATGTCTGTCCGGTCTGGATAATACCCGCTTTAACAAAAGAGCATAATCACCAACACTTTCTATATTGCTTTTTAGACTCATACTAATCTATTAACCTACTTGATTTATTACTACAAAGATACGATAGTTTTTAAATTCCGACATTTAAATTTACGAGATATCGATCATTTCAATAATTAATGTATATTTGAAATATGATTGAATATTCAGATAACGATTTGGGCAAGGTAATAATCAGGAAAAATAATCGTGCTAAACATTTAACGGCACGAAGAAAGTTCGATTACACAATAGTAACTGTACCCCCTTATTTAAGTCGCAAGCAAATCATCGCCGCACTTGAGACCCTGAAAACCAGGTTGTTGGCAATGAATGTATCAGAAAAGCTTTCCTTTTCTGATAACACCATAATAGAAACTTTCCCCTTCAGAGCGTACATACAACGAACAAATATATTCAATGTTTGTCGCATGTCGCTCAAAGAAGGTATCCTCAATATCCTTGTTCCCGAACAAATGAATTTGCAGGACTTCAAGGTACAGGAAACCATTAAAAACATGCTAATCAACGCATTGAGGATTGAGGCCAAGCGTATTCTACCTATTAAAACGGCTTTATTTGCCAAACAATACGGACTCACATTCAACGAAATAAAGATTAATAAAAGCACTTCCCGCTGGGGCAGTTGTTCTCGCAAAAAGAACATCAACTATTCCCTTTACTTAATGTTACTACCTGAAATCTTTATCGATTATATTGTATGTCACGAATTGGCACATACTGTCGAGATGAATCACGGTGAAAAATTCTGGATTCTACTTGATACCATCTGCAATGGAAAAGCAAAAATGTTGAGAACAGACCTCAGGAAATTTAAATCTCCGGTAATGGCATATTTGCAATAATACCTATAAATCTTTCAGCAACACATTCTTAGAGACATCATACATGTATGTTCTGGACTCCATCAGCGCATCCCAATGATCAGAAAACTCGTTTTCCATATCAATCATAAAATCTTCAGAACCGAAGGTATCTATGTACGTCATTACCGTGTTTACTGTCAGTTGATTAATATCTATTGCAGGTTGATAAGCCATAATTCGCTCATCTCCCAATGAAGGCGTGGGCGATATTATCTTCATTTCTTGCAAGTTGCTGATGATATCGTTGGTCAATCGCAAAGGAACTTTGCATCTTAAAGAAAGTTGTTCGGGTGTGAGCGGTGACTCGCTTTGTGCAAAGCGCTTAACTATTGCAGAGGTGATCATCAGCGTGAAATAATCACGGTAGCGGCGACTAATATTTTTAGTCTCTTTATCAAATGCGAAAGTCCTTACATTTTGCGATGCATACGATAGTTGAGAGCCAATTAAAACGATGTACCACGACAATTGTAACCACAACAATAACAGAGGTATAGCAGCAAACGTACCATAAATAGCGTTATATTTACTGATCCACAACTGACCACTCATATATAATAATTGGAATAATTGCAAAGCTATGCCGGCAGCTGTTCCGCCAATCAATGCGTTCCAAAACTTAACCTTAATATTTGGCATGAATTTATAAAGCATCGTCAACACCATGATAATCAATACGTAAGGAACGATATTGAACAACTGTGTCACCAATGGATTCAGAATTGCAGAAAACTTACTGAACATGGCTGCAGATGAAGCAATCATAATGCTCAATCCACTATTAGCAACCATCAATATTGGAATAATAAGAATCATAGCAAAATAGTCGACTACCCGTCGTTGCATTGTCCTACCTTTTGCAACGTTCCAAATCCGGTTCAAGTTGTTTTCAATATCTGCAAACAGCAATACCACAGTGTATAACAATAATAAAACTCCTATTCCTGCGAACCACCCACCTTGTGCATTCTCCAGCGAGTTATTAACAAATCCCACTATTTCATTGATGATATCACCCGAATTCATACTCCCATTTTCAACAGCAGATTTAACCGTTTCAATTGTACCAGGAATATCGAGCGACTGATTGCCGGAAGATGTTTCTTCAAGAATAATAACTGTATCTGTAGATAATTGAGGTACTTGTGATACGGGCAACTCCATTTTTGGCGGTTCGTTTCCAAAATAACGGAAAATCTCACTTTGAACAATATTCTCAAAACCAAAGCCACGAGCAATAGCAAATAAAACCGCAAGAAGAGGAACAATGGAAAGAACCGTTCGGTAAGTCAATGAGCGAGAATTGGCAGCCAGTTTTTCATCCTGAATACCTCTAACAGTCAACATGATAACCTTTAAAATGTTATAGAAAACATTTTTTGAATTAGAGAAGTTCTCAGGATTCTGACGCCAAATACCATAGCTAAGAAAGTGAATGCCTTCCTTAATTTTCACATTGACCTTTTGGAAAAAGCCATGCTCTTCCAAAGCATCATCGTCCTTTTTCTTTCTTTTCTTAGACATATTCTTAACAATAAAAAAACAGCCGATCTATAAGCCGGGTTCTGTATCTGTCAAAGACAGACGTTTGTCATTTATCTATGGACAATGTCACCATTGCCCTTTAGCGGTCTACCCCTCGGCATCGGGCGAGCAACCCTTATTGTCCGATATACATGACCTTGCAACCCATAAGACGTACTGCGCATTACATTGCTGCCCTGCCGGTGAGCTCTTACCTCGCCTTTTCACCCTTACCCCACGCAAGGCGGGGCGGTTATTTTCTGTTACGTTGCTCTGCTCTCACGAACAGCTTCCCGTTAGGAAATATGGTGCTCTATGTTGCCCGGACTTTCCTCCCCGACTTTCATCGGAGCGACAAACCGATCTGCTGCTTTTGCAAAAGTAATATTAATATGCAAATTTTCATGTAAGAAACTCCATTTATTTTGCGAGCTACAACCCGCATCTACTTTTGATTCTGTCTATTGAGTTCCTGTTATTCAGGTTATTTAATGGCTTATATATCGACTATTTTCATTTATTACCTCATTTTGATATGTGGTTTTCATCATTGCAAGATTATAGTTTCATCGAAATTTAGTAAAAACGAAGAGAAAATATTGTGGGACCATGGTGAGAGGAGGGTGAGACCATGATTAGAGGAACACAAAGTTTTCAATGAAGCTTTTTACACTCAAAAGATTTTCATATTGAACATTTTTTTAGCATTTTGCTTTCATTAATCAATTATTCCAGTATCTTTGTAAATATAATATGTTTGCAATGCATAAAATGTATTTAACATACACTCAAATAACTACTACAATGAATATGACCCCTTGGGGGGTTATATAATTTTCACACCCTGTAAGCATGGTAATGCTTTTCTGATAGCCGCCTGGCTATCATTCCAAAATCAACATAATTTATTAATTACATCTCGTTTATTGAAAACGAATAAAATATTCATAATCATATGAAAGTTATGAAATTCGGTGGGACTTCGGTAGGATCGCCCGAGAGTCTAAAATTAGTTAAAAACATTGTAGAGTCCGAAAAGGAATCCGTTATTGTTGTTGTTTCTGCACTCGGAAGTGTTACCGACAGGTTATTGCTGGCAGCCGATTTTGCTGTAAAAACAAATGCGGGCTACAAATCTATATTGGATGAGATCATCCAAAAGCATGAACGGATAATTAATGAAATGATTACCGATGCAAATACGCACGAAGATATCTCAAAAAAAGTGCGAGTGCTGTTTGACGATTTGCAAAATATTTTACGAGGTGTATTTCTTATTGGAGATCTGTCGCAAAAGACATCGGACAAGATTGTGAGTTATGGCGAGCGATTATCGTCACTGATTATCAGCAAGATAATTGATGGAGCTGAACTATTTGATGCAACAAAATTTATAAAAACTACCCGTCAGTTTAATAGCCACATCCCAGATATTCCACTTTGTAACAAGTTGATTCACGAAGCTTTTACTGAATTTCCAATGCCCAAAGTGGCGCTTGTTCCCGGTTTCATCTCTTCAAGCAAAGAAGATGATGACATAACCAATCTTGGAAGAGGCGGTTCAGATTATACTGCTTCCATCATTGCTTCGGCCATGGATGCTGAGATGCTTGAAATTTGGACAGATGTAGATGGATTCATGACTGCCGATCCAAAAATAATCCAATCAGCCTACGTTATTGAGGAACTATCATTTACCGAAGCCATTGAGCTTACCAATTTCGGAGCCAAAGTTATTTATCCTCCAACCATCTTCCCTGTTTATCATAAGAATATTCCTATTTATATAAGAAATACATTTAAACCTGAGGCAAAAGGAACATTAATCAGTAATATTAAGCCGAACAGAAATGGTAAGATCATTAAAGGTATTTCATCCATTAATGATACAGCCCTCATCACTATCCAGGGACTTGGAATGGTGGGCGTTATCGGTGTAAATAAACGTATTTTCTCGGCATTAGCCAATAATGGCATCAGCGTGTTCCTGGTTTCGCAAGCTTCATCTGAAAATAGTACTTCTATTGGCGTGCGTACCCAAGATGCCGAACTGTCTCAAAAAGTACTCAGTAAGGAATTCAAGTACGAAATAGGCATGGGAAGTATAAATGAAATCATTGTGGAATATGATTTGGCCACCATCGCTATTGTGGGGCAGAACATGAAACATGTGCCCGGAATTGCAGGGAAATTTTTTGGGGCATTGGGTAGAAATGGCATCAGTATTATCGCTTTGGCACAGGGAGCGGGCGAGACCAATATCTCTTGTGTGATTTCAAAAACGGACTTAAAAAAGTCGCTGAATGTTATTCATGATTCGTTCTTCCTTTCCCCTTATCAAGAAATGAACATCTTCATTATCGGTACGGGAACCGTCGGCAGCAACCTGTTGGAACAGATTAAAAAACAGAGAGATACTCTGAAAGAGCAAAATAAACTACGATTGAATATTGTTGGCATTGCCAATGGTTGGAAAGCATTGTTTAAGCGTGAAGGAATTCCACTTGAAGAATATTATGAAAATCTGATGGTCAATGGCAAAAAGAGTTCACCCGAACTGATTAAGGATGAGATTTTGAAAATGAACATCTTCAATTCCGTGTTTGTCGATTGTACAGCAAGTCCTTTAATTGCCGATCTATATTGTGAACTTATGTCGCACAATATTTCTGTAGTTACAGCAAATAAAATTGCAGCATCATCGTCATACGAAAACTACAGTTTACTAAAAGAAACAGCACGCAAATCGGGTGTTAAATTCTTATTCGAAACGAATGTAGGCGCGGGACTGCCAATAATCAACACAATGAATTCTCTCATCAATTCCGGAGATAAAATTGTTAAACTAGAAGCAGTTCTTTCCGGGACGTTAAACTTCATTTTTAATACACTAAGCGAAGATATTCCGTTTAGCAAAGCCGTGAAAATGGCTGTAGATGAGCATTTTGCCGAGCCTGATCCTCGCATCGATTTAAGCGGACTGGATGTAGTGCGTAAACTGGTTATTCTGTCTCGCGAAGCCGGGGCAATAATTGAACAAAGCGATGTGAAAAAGTCGCTGTTCATTCCTCAACATTTCTTTGAAGGAACGCTGGATGAATTCTGGCAATCGCTTCCTCAGCTAGACGAATTGTTTGAACTGCGTCGAAAACAATTGGCCAAAGAAGGAAAAAATCTTCGTTTTGTAGCCACTTATAATGACGGAAAATGTGAAGTTGCTTTGAGAGAAGTGGAAAAAGGTCATCCTTTTTATAACCTGGAAGGCAGCAACAACATAATAATGATAACTACAGAAAGGTACAACGAATATCCAATGGTGATTAAGGGATATGGAGCCGGTGCCGATGTTACAGCAGCGGGCGTTTTCTCTGATATCATTTCTATTGCGAACATCAGATGATGCTGATATGAAATATATAATAATTCTAGGTGATGGGATGGCCGACCTTCCAATTGAAAGATTGGGGAACAAAACGCCAATTCAAGTTGCTCATACGCCCTACCTTAATTTACTGGCATCTAAGGGTCAGAATGGCCTGCTGGACACAATTCCAGAAGGATTTTCACCAGGAAGCGAGATAGCTAATTTGTCGGTGCTTGGTTATGATATTCCAACAGTTTATGAAGGTCGCGGCGTCTTGGAAGCCGCCAGTATGGGCGTTGACATCTTACCAGGTGAAATGGCTATGCGTTGTAACCTTGTGTGTATTGACGGAGATTTATTAAAGAATCACTCTTCAGGACACATTTCCACAGCAGAGGCTACTGAATTGATACACTTTCTGAATGAGAAACTAGGGGATGAAGTATTCAGTTTTTATCCTGGTGTTTCGTATCGACATCTGCTTAAGATGAAAGGAGGCGACAAAAATATTCATTGCACTCCGCCACATGATGTGCCAGAAAAACCATTCTTTCCATTACTGATAAAGCCTTTGAATGAGGAATCGACATCAACTGCAAATGCGCTCAATGAATTGATTCTTGCGTCACAAGAGATTTTGCGAGATCACCCCATCAACAAAAAGCGAATTGCCGAGGGCAAAGATCCAGCCAACAGCATTTGGCCATGGTCACCCGGTTATCGACCACAAATGAATCGTCTCGACCAAATGTTTCCCATTAACAGCGGAGCCGTTATTTCCGCTGTCGATTTGATAAGAGGAATTGGCGTATATGCCGGCTTAGAAGTCATTAATGTGGAAGGAGCTACAGGTTTATATGACACAAATTACGAAGGTAAGGCACAAGCCGCACTTAAAGCACTGAAGACAAAAGACTTTGTTTATCTTCACATAGAAGCAAGCGATGAAGCCGGTCACGAAGGAGATGTACTTTTAAAAATAAAGACGATTGAGAATTTGGATGAGCGCATTATCAAAACAATCTACGAGGAGACGGAAAAGATGGATGAAACAGTTGCTATAGCCGTTTTACCCGATCACCCCACTCCTTGCGAGGTGCGCACGCACACAAGAGATGCAATTCCATTTCTTATTTATCATCGGGGCATTTTGCCAGATTCAGTGAAAACTTACGATGAATCAGCAGCAAAAAATGGCTGTTTGGGATTGCTGCATGGCAATGAATTTATACATAAATTTTTCTCTATCCAATGAAGTATTACAGTACAAATCATGTTGCTCCGGTGGTGACGCTGCAACAAGCAGTGATAAAGGGGCTTGCTCCAGATAAAGGTCTTTACATGCCAGAATCAATAAATCTTTTGCCTAAATATTTTATTGATAATATTGGCGAGATGAACTTGACAGATATTGCTAAAACTGTAGCTCACGCGTTTTTCGGCGAAGATATTCCGAAGGAAGCCCTCAACGCGATTGTTATGGAAACATTGAATTTTGATATTCCGTTAAAAAAAGTAGATGAAGGAATTTATGTATTGGAACTTTTTCACGGTCCAACTTTTGCTTTTAAGGATGTCGGCGCACGGTTTATGGCTCGTTTGTTATCTTATTTTGTGAAGAAACAAAATCAGGAAAACGTGAAAGTGCTGGTAGCCACTTCGGGTGATACAGGAAGTGCGGTTGCCAACGGTTTTTTGGGAGTCGATGGCATTCAGGTGATTGTTTTATATCCATCCGGTAAAGTAAGCAATATTCAAGAAGCACAATTTACTACATTAGGACAGAATATTGTAGCGTTGGAAATTGATGGCACATTCGACGATTGTCAGAGACTAGTTAAATCTATGTTTCTGAATAAGAAGTTGAATGAGCAAATGAACCTGACATCCGCTAATTCGATTAATGTAGCCAGATTCTTACCACAATCATTTTATTATTTCTTTGGCTATGCGCAATTGGTTAATCTTGGTTTTGCCAACAATGTGGTATTTTCCGTTCCCAGTGGTAATCTTGGTAATCTTACCGCAGGTCTTTTTGCAAAAAAAATGGGACTGCCCATAAGCAGGTTCTTTGCAGCTAACAACAAGAACGACACATTCTTCAATTATTTGAAAACCGGCGATTATCAGCCAAAACCATCTGTTCAAACCATTGCGAATGCGATGGATGTGGGTGCTCCAAGTAATTTCGATAGGATTATTGATCTTTATAAAGCATCATATCAGTCTGTCAAAAAAGATATTATTGGTTTTACTTATACCGACGATGAGATAAAACAAACAATCTTAGATGTTTATAACAAATCAGGTTATTTGTTGGATCCTCATGGGGCTTGTGCATATCAAGCTTTAAAAGATGGAAAAGAATCTGATGAGAACGGCATTTTTCTGGCTACTGCTCATCCTGCTAAATTCAAGGAAATTGTGGAAGGGATAATTGATAAGGAGATTATTCTGCCGGAAAAACTTGAATCGTTTACGAAAAAAAATAAGCTGTCAGTTAAACTGCCGGCGGACTCTGAAAGCGTAAAAAATTACTTATTACAACTGAGTTAAGTATTATTTTAATAATTTTAAGTGTTTATTAATGCACTTTTGATTAGTTTTGCAAGTTAAAACCATACTCTATCAGGTTTTTTGCGAATGAAGCATCTATTGTACTATATATTTTTGATACTTGTAATGTCAAATTTCATTCAATGCTCAACACTTAAAAAAGGTGTTGATGCAAAAGATGTTATGAACGACAAAAGCAATCAAAATGTTGTATCTCAATCACCTACAGACAGCATCGGGGATGTTGCCCAACAGAATTTGATGGGGGACTCTATATCTAATGCAATTCCCGGAGACACCATAAAACCTGTTATTACTGATTCGACAATTCTGAAAAACGACTCACTCACTATACCTTCACCAGACTCGCTGCAAGTGGATTCCACCCTAAAAGTTCAAACTGAATTTCTTGAGACAACTGTTTTTTATACGTCTCAGGATTCTATGGTTTTTACCAGTGATAATATGGGATACTTATATGGCGAAGGAGATATTAAATATGGTAGTCTGAGTATAAAAGGTGAATATATCATTTTAGATATGGACAGCAGCACAATTGCTTCTACTTTTGGAGTGGATTCGCTTGGAAAAGAATTTGGCTATCCTGTTTTTAGCGAAGGCGAAACACAATATGAGATGAAGAAGGTTCGGTACAACTTTGACACAAAGAAAGCATTTATTTCAAATGTTGTGTCTCAGCAGGGCGAAGGTTTTATCACTGCTAATCAGGCAAAAAAGAATACCGACAACTCATTTTATATGAGGGATGCAAAATATACTACTTGCGATAATCATGATCATCCGCATTTTTATCTGAACTTATCAAAAGCAAAAGTACGACCTGGAAAAGATGTGGTTACTGGACCGGCATGGCTGGTGGTTGCAGATGTTCCGCTGTTCCCGGTGGTATTGCCTTTTGCCTTTTTCCCATTTACAAAAACTTACTCTTCTGGAATTATCATGCCTTCGTTCGGGGATGAGACGGAAAGGGGTTTCTACTTGCAGAATGGTGGGTATTATTTTGCTATCAGCGACTTTGTTGATCTGGCTGTAACGGGTGAACTTTATACTAAGGGATCTTGGGGATTAGGTGCTCGTTCTAATTATAGAAAACGATATAAATATTCTGGTAACTTTAATCTATATTACCTCAACACTGTGTTGGGTGAAAAAAACTTAGATGATTATTCGGTGTCAAAGGATTTTAGGATAAACTGGACGCATTCTCAGGATCCTAAAGCAAATATGTATCGCACTTTCTCTACCAGCGTGAACTTTTCGACAAGTAAAATGGATCAGAGGGATTTATCGAGATTATACTCAAGAGCTGGATCAAACAACACCAAGAGTTCAAGTATAAATCTGACACAACGTTTTCCCAACTCTCCCTGGAGTTTATCGGGTTCAATGAATATCAACCAGGTTTCCAGAGATTCAACAATATCGGTTACGCTTCCTAACGTTTCTATTAATATGAGCAGAATTTATCCATTCAAACGTAAAAATTTGGTGGGTGAAGAGCGCTGGTACGAAAAAATATCAATGAGTTATGCAGGAGAACTTCGTAATTATATCACTACAAAAGAGAATAAGATATTGAAATCTAGCTTGGTAAAGGATTGGCAAAATGGTATGAGACATAGTGTTCCTATCAGCGCCACATTCAATCTTTTTGACTATATTCAGATTACGCCAAGCATCAATTACAATGAGCGCTGGTACACGGGTGGCGAACGAATGGCCTGGGATCCTGCACGCAATCAGCATGTTGTTGTTGACACCATCAGGGGGTTCAAACGTGTATATGATTATAATACTTCTTTGAGCGCATCTACTAAGCTTTACGGAATGTACACACCCTGGAAGGTTTTCGGGGATAAAGTGAAAGCGATCCGGCACGTTTTTTCTCCAAGTATCAGCTTAAACTATACTCCTGACTTCAGCTCATCGAACTATAATTTTTATGAAACATATTACTATAAAAATGAATATGGCGAAGATGTGGAGTATAAATATTCTCCTTATTCTCGCATGATTTTTGGAACTGCTCCGAGTGGTGCAAATGGAGGCATCGGCTTCGATTTCAAGAATAATGTTGAAATGAAAGTCAAAAGTGATAATGACTCAATTGGTGAGAAAAAAATCAGCTTGATTGATGATCTGGGTATTAGCTTTAATTACAATATGATGGCTGATTCTTTGAAATGGAGCACAATTAATTCTAATATCAGATTGAAACTATCTAAGAGTTATACGTTGAGCTTAAGTGCTAACTGGGAACCTTATCTTTACGAACTTGATCAAAACGACAATCCGGTGAGAGTAAACAAGTTGCGTGCTTTCAGCGGAAGAGGAATCGGTAAGCTTATCAGTACGGGTACAACTTTTTCTTACAATCTTAATCAGGACTCTTTTGATAAATTGTTCGGTAAAGATAAAACAGATACCGACAAGGATAATAAAAAAGGGGATGCAAATAGTGGTCTCGCTGATGATGGCACTATCGGTAAAAATCCTAATGAACAGGGTGCCGGAAGAAGTGTTTTTGATAACGCGGGAGAAAATGAAGGGAATTATGACAAGGACGGATATATGAATAATGCGGTGCAATGGAACGTATCTTTCAATTATTCAGTCAGATATGGTTATGGCACTTTCAATAAGGAAATAATGGAATACAATAGTATTCTTACGCATAACTTTGGATTAAGCGGGTCTGTTCAGCCCACTAAAAACTGGAACTTCACATTTAATACCGATTACAATTTTGATTTGAACAAGTTCACAAATATAAATTGCTCGTTGACCCGCAATCTGCATTGCTGGAGCATGTCGGCAAGCTTTATACCTATTGGTCCGTACAAATCTTATAACTTTACGATTCGTGCAAATGCATCATTGTTACAGGATCTGAAATATGACCAACGAAATTCGCCTTACGATGGAAATATGGCTTGGTATTAAACTTTCTTTTCTCCCCACAGCTTATCCATTCTTTCACTCATCTTCTTTTCTGAAGGCGTTTCTTGTGGTTCCCAAAACCGTTGATTCTTAATCTCTTTAGGCAGGAACTCTTGTAGCACAAAATGATTTTCATAACTGTGAGCGTATTTATAATCTTTTCCGTAATCGAGTTCTTTCATTAATGATGTTGGTGCATTGCGCAAATGGAGTGGTACCGGCAGGTTTCCCGACATATTAGTTTCTTCTAAAGCTTTTTCAATAGCCATATATGCTGAGTTACTTTTGGGAGATGTAGCCAAATAAATTGTTGTTTCTGCCAAAACAATTCGTCCTTCGGGCCAACCAATCTTCTGTAGGGTGTCAAAACAAGCATTTGCCAATAATAATGCATTTGGGTTGGCCAATCCAATATCTTCTGCGGCAGAAATAACTAATCGTCTAGCAATAAAAGCGGGATCTTCCCCTCCTGCAACCATCCGTGCTAACCAATAAATGGCTCCATTGGGGTCGCTCCCACGAATGGATTTGATAAAAGCGGAAATGATATCGTAATGCATCTCTCCTCCTTTATCGTAAGCAGCGGGATTTTCCTGCAATCGCTCTGTGACAAGTTTGTCTGTTATTATCAGTTTGCCGTCTTTCTCTGCATTGGAAATAAGTTCAATCGTATTCAACAATTTACGTGCATCTCCTCCCGAAAAACGGTATAAAGCGTCTGTTTCTTCAACTACTATTTCTCGCTCCTTGAGCTCAACATCATCCATAATTGCGTGATGTAATAATTCTTCAAGGTCGTTCTTCTCTAACGATTTCAAAACATAAACCTGACATCGGGACAGTAATGGACGGATCACTTCAAATGAGGGATTTTCGGTTGTTGCTCCAATGAGCGTGATTATTCCCGTCTCGACAGCCTGTAAGAGTGAGTCTTGTTGCGACTTGCTAAACCGGTGAATTTCATCAATGAACAATATGGGATTACCCGATTGGAAAAATCTATTATTCTTTGCTTTTTCAATTACTTCTCTTACGTCTTTTACTCCGGAATTGACAGCGCTCAACTGATAAAATGGCACTTTCATTGTGTGGGAAATAATATATGCCAAAGTGGTTTTGCCAACTCCGGGAGGTCCCCACAAAATAATGGAAGGAATATGACCTGAGTCAATCATCCTTCTCAAAACTGCTCCTTTTCCTACTATATGTTTCTGACCCACATACTCGTCAAGCGTTTTTGGTCGTAATCGCTCTGCTAATGGTGCACTCATTTACTTATCTATTTGATATATGCATGTGAATAATATATTTCATGAATCCTATTATGAATTCACAATCTTGAAATACGTTTTGTTTTGTAAATATATTAATTTTATCTTAACTTGCCTTCTTATTTAGTGGAAGTATTAAATTACTGACGCTTAAATAAACGTAAATCTTCTATAAGTAAATTATACTTTAGATAAAAGCAGAAAAAAAGTGACACTGTATTAAATTCAAAAAGTGAGTTATATTAATGTATTAAAATATATTTAAATTGTATCTTTGTAACTTTAAAACAAAAAGCGATGTACAATCTTCCTCTCATTTCAATGTTCAACAACTTAGAACAACTTGATTCTGTTAAACTTAACTTCAATGAGACCAGTGTAAACTTCATGAATATTGCTATCGCCTTCATAATGTTTGGCGTTGCATTAGGTATCAAACCTAAGCATTTCAAGGATGTTCTCATGAATCCTAAAACAGTTATTGTAGGTGTTATTTCTCAATATGTTATCTTGCCTGCTCTGACTTATTTACTGGTTTTGATTATTAAGCCAAGCTCAACCGTAGCAATGGGAATGATTCTGGTAGCATCTTGTCCTGGAGGCAACGTTTCCAACATGATTTCTGCACTATCTAAATCAAATGTTGCTTTATCTGTTAGTCTTACGGCCATTACCACAGTTCTTTGTGTGTTTATGACTCCTCTAAATTTTGCATTTTGGGGTGGTCTTTACGCCAGACAGTCGCCTTTGTTGGTACCTATCGCGATTGATGGATTAGAAATGTTTCGTACAGTATTCATCATTTTAGGAATTCCGGTTATACTTGGAATGATTATTGGACATAAATTTCCTAAGTTTGTTGCAAAGACTTCAAAATATGTGAAGTACTCATCTATACTCTTTTTCATTGCATTTATTGCAGGAGCTTTAGCTGGTAACTTCAGCCTATTTTTAAAATACATTCATCTTGTGTTCTATATAGTTCTGATTCATAATGGTATAGCATTTTTGGGAGGTTATTTATTTCCCAAATCATTGAAGTTAAACGAGTTAGACTGTCGCACAATTTCTATTGAGACTGGAATTCAAAACTCTGGTTTGGGACTTGCATTAATATTCAATCCGCGCATTTTTCCACCCATTCTAGAACTAGGAGGCATGGCCTTTATAGCAGCTTGGTGGGGTATTTGGCACATTGTGGCTGGATTAATGTTGGCATATTACTGGAGAAGAAAACCATTAAAATTTATACCCTTACAAAATGAAATACGAATACAATAAAGGTTATGCCATTACACGCTTTTTTACAAACCTAGCATTAAGACTAAATTTCGGGAAACTGATTTATGTTGGAAAGGAAAATGCGGATACTGATTATCCACTGATTTTCGCTCCTAATCACAGAAATGCAGTGATTGACCCGATGATACTCATTAACTCTATCAGTAAAAAACATATCGTTTTTCTTGCTCGTGCCGATGTTTTTAAGAATCCAAAAATTGCAAGAATCTTGGAATGGCTTCATATTATGCCCGTTTATCGTATTCGCGATGGCGTGGATAATTTAAAAAATAATGAGGAGTCTTTTGAATTAAGCGGCAGTCTGATGAAAAAAAAGATTCCTTTGGCGCTTTTTCCTGAAGGCAGACATAACCCCAAATCATCTTTACTCCCCATACAGAAAGCGATTCCAAGAATTGTTTTCCCTATTGAAGAGGAGGTTGATTTCACACTTGGTAGCAGGGTAATTCCTGTAGGTATTTACTATCCTGATATATTTGGCTTTTTATCAGACGCATATATTAATATTGGAAAACCGATTTTAATATCCGACTATAAAGAGCTGTATGAAATCAACCCTCAACTTGCAGCTAATCAATTTCGACAAGATTTGGGTGAATGTTTGGGTGAGTTAATCGTAAATATCCAGAACGATGCATTTTATGATGAGTACGTTTATGCTATCGATTGGAATGCTCATACATTAGACAAAAATAGATACCCAAACAACAAAGATGGTTATTTACTTGCATCTCAGGATATTGTTCGTAAATTAGACAAATTGTTTGAACAAGACCGTCTCACTTTTGATGCTAAGATAGAAGATTATCGCGAAGCGCATAAAGCACTGAAAGATTACGGGTTGACTACAAAAGATCCCGTTTCAAATCCTTCATCGGTCTTTACTTTATTGATTCAGACACTTCTTTTGGTAGCGACTTTTCCTATTGCATTATTTGGCTTCTTAAATGGTATTTTCCCAATAATAGGTTACAAAAAGTTACTGGGATTGTTTAAAGAAGAACAATTTATACCTTCTGTTCGTTATGCTTCCGGTATGTTATTGGTTCCTATTTTTGATTTGATTCAAACCATTATTATAGGAATCATCACTATGAGTTGGAGCATTACTCTTGCTTACTTTTTATTAATGCCAGCCACGTTTTATTTCGCATGCTGGTGGAGAAAATGGGCTAAAGGGTTGAGACGAAAATGGAAAGTAAGCCGTTTCAAAAATCGATTTCCCGATGTTTGGGAAAAGGTGATCTCTCAAATAAAACTCTAAATGGATTGCATAAATGTTTATGCATTTAGAGATTAATTCATATTCAGGTTTTTAATTTCGGTATTTATCCATTCCAAAGTATGATGAATGTTAATGTATTTTTCTTTCAAATCCTGAGGCACGTAAAAATACTGATTAGAAGACTCATAACCAAGCGTTGGATCTTGAAGAACTAAGGGCAGAAATGCTTCAATAATTTCTTTTTCAGACCGAACGCTCTTACTCATCATTTCAAGGCAGTATTTTTTAATCGTTGTATCGTTTGCTGATAGATACTTGTTCCTTTCATTGGTAAATGTGGCCTGAGCAACTACCGATGCAAAATGTAACTGTATGGCTTTTGCTCTTATTAAGTCGCTTTTAAGCAGTGGAACCACTTCTTTATCCGCAAGTTGCAGAGCTTTCTCCAGCTCCTGACAACCAGATTTGAAACTATTCGACACTTTTGTCATTTGCTCGATAAAAACTTCTGTCGGATATATTGAACGCCATGAGTCCAGATCATCGTAAGGAATGCCAACCATTGAAGCTTTGTAATGAGTTGGCTTGATATATAATAAATTTGCAGGTCCAACATGCTGTGGACCATTATACAAAGTTGTTATATTATAAGGAAATTCTTCAAATCCGGAGGAGAAATAATGCCATGCATTACAAATATTATTTGCTGGTTTTTCGCCATAATATTGTTTTGCATAGTGAAGCAAGTCGGTATTATCACCATTAAATATGCTTTGGAATATTGCTAAATTGAGCGATGGATATCCACCTACACTCCAACTGAACATAATACCGTTGATAGATTCGGCCGAAAGATTCTTTGCATGCTTTGCAATCAGTTCCATTGCAGGGATCACAGGAACACATCCCAGCTCCCAAGAAGCATTTACCTGAATTTTGGCAACTGTTTTCAGGCCCGCTTTCTTGGCCATTTTCCAATGTTCTAATGCACGCGGACCGGGTCCCACCGACGAGATGGAATATTCACCGACTGTCGATTTTATTCCCCCTCGTTCGACAGGAAGCGACCACTCACTTACTGACATCAGCCATGACTGTTTGGATAATTGATTGATAATCTTTTCAGCATATTCATCGTTCCATCCCCAATCCCAAACCAGAACATTCGCATTTGGATTTCCATTCTTTACTCCTTCAGCTATAACATTGTTAATGTTTGAGATTATTTTATCATATGATTCATTTTTGCATCGTTCACATTGGGCTTGATTTCCATGTGATGCGCAATTGGTAAGGTTTTCTGATGCTGTAATAGTGAAAACTCCTCCTAATCCGGGAACTTCCTTGAAAACTTTTTCATATGAATTTCTTACCCAATCAAGCACTCTAATATCAGAAGTACAGAGCGTTTGAAGTCCCCCCTCTTTAACTCCCGCCAGACTTTTCCTCTCGGGAGAATTAAAATACTCTTCGGGCATTGCACGAGGCTCATTGGCATATAGATATACTTTTATATTATACTTGGCAGCTCTATCAACCAATTTCTTTAGATTATTAAGTCTGATCGAATAATCTTTTGATCCGGGAAAAATGCCATCTTCCGGTACTAACATTCTTAAAACGGAGTGAATCCATACGGAGTTTATTCCTTTTTCAGACAGCTTTTTCAAAAGATGATCGGGAAAAGATGCTATTTGCGGATCTATTAATGGGTCACCAAATTCCGCATTGTACGAAAATATCATCCGTATGTCCAACTGACTGTCTTCTAAAACCACATCTTGGGATTGAGCGTTTTGTTCATCGAAAAAACGGAATCGTGGAACTTCTGGAATAGTGAACTTATTTATCTCTCGCGTCCATGAGGCAATTTTACGTGCATCTTGTTGCATTTCAGATGTTGGTTCAACATAACTCAATGGTTCGCAATATGGTTTCATAGAACCCATTTTAACGAAAAGAAAATCGTCTTCAATTAACCGCCAAGCCAATTCTTCTTTGCTAATTCCCAATAGAACCGTCAACTGTTCATAAGGAAGTAAATGCCAGTTTCGTCTTAAAACCGTAATATATCCTTTTGAGCCGTTCCAAACTGGGTCGATCTGCTTCTGATTGGGCAGCCCCATAGAAGTTGCTATTTTCTGGATGTTCGTTTCCGATGTGTTCAACACTTTTGCCAATCGGGATTTAGGAACCAATGTCCAGTTGCGCCATACAAAGGCATGTATTCTGCTTGGAAAATGTACGTAATCTATTGCCGGAGTAGTGCTCGGTTCACCGGGCAAAGTTATTGTTTGTTCAGATGAAGCTTGAGCCGACAATAATGTGGTTAATAATAAGAACGCGAAAAACATAAATCTTTTCATGAGACTAAAGAATAAACAAATTTAATGGTATACAAATATACCAAAAAAAATCAATATGTCAAAGATCGCTTAAACTTAAATTTATTACTTCAAGTTTTATAAGAGAATAACCTTCCTCTCACAAACTAATTAACACGGATCTTTGATTTTTCGTCATATTCCGGCAATAAATTTAATTTTCTCTTGAAATTTAATATCAAAAAGTGCAACACATGACTAAAGTTTCGCATCTATTTTTAAGTCTGTAAAAGTGCGAAGCATTAACCCACATTGCTGATGGTCTTGTTTTTCAATCAGGACACTTAGTGAAAAAAGTATTCACTTTACCTTCATTGAAAGAAATTATTAACTCTTCTTGGTATTTAAGAAGACTATCAAGACGAGACAAAAATGATTCAGAGTAAGGTTGATTAAAAGGTTGAAGCTTTAATATACCGAAAGCCCCTGACATCCAATCGGCCTTTAATAAACCCTCTTCATTAAATTTTCTATTTGTTAAAGACTCAATGCGTTTTCTCTGTTCCATTTTACCCGGTAGTACAACTGTTTTCTCTACTAATTTACCCTTTTTATCCTTTACCATTGTGAAATATCCACCTACAAATGTATAATCTTTCAAATACAATTCATTGTTTTTTATAATCCATTTACATGTGAAACCTTTAGAGCCGTTAAACATAATATTTACGCTCCCCCCTTCATCATTACTGAATAATTTGGAATATCCATCAAAAAAAACAAATGGTGTCATTCTAAAGAAAAACATATTCCCATCTTCTAATAAGAGGGTATCACATAATGTGTCGTGATATGAGTTTAGATTTCTATAAATTGCATCACGGGTTCTCTTCTCTACATCTATGTATTGACATAATGCTATAGGCGTTATTAATGTGAACAATAACAGTAAAAAATGTTTTTTCATAGTTTGTTTTTTTTTGTTTATAATTCATGCAATGTAACTAATTTGTATAAAAAATATTATTAATGTAAATCAGTAAGTGCAATTGTTCACAAATTTATTTAGTTAAAATATTTAAATCAATAGAATGATTGCGATACATAGCTGTCATCTTTAAAGTTAATATCTTTACTCCACATTATTTAGATAACATTCTCGTGAGAAAGTGCTTTAACTTAATAATATTGCCAAATAACAACAATAATTCGAAATACCGATTCGCATTATTAATCAATGTAATCAGATCTATAGGATCTTGATATTTACTCAAAAAGTTACATTCGTTTAGTAACCAGCTACACGGCAATATCGATAAGCGTCATATAGTGAGTTTATTATTGGATAAACACTTCCTGAAATTGAGCCAGTAGAGTACTGATTATATAGATATTCAGCAGTTATTATTCTAAAAGAATCATTTGTTGAAAGTAGTAAAAAAAAATTAATAACAAAAAATATTTAAGAAAAAAAATTATGCTAAGTTTAAATTTGAATCTAATAAATGTCTTTTATCTGTAATAAACATCTCTAAATCATCATAGTGTAAAAATCGCATTGTTCTCATTTTGTGAATATTAACTGATTTTTTATTTAGAATTATTTTAAATTAGATATTATAGCAGGAAGCTCTCTTCATTACTTGGATATCATATCACTAAAAACAGAAAACTAAAATTATTAATTAGCTTTTTAGAAGAGTTATCCTGCTCAAGAATAATGGAGTAGACGACTGTTAAAAGAACCGTTTCTAAATGGTTATATATTGAAAAAATAATCTTTGTAATTCTCTGATAGAATCATATTAATGTTATTCAATTGCTATTTGAAAGAAATATTAGTCTTCAAAAAAAGTTGTAAAGTCTATTGGTATTTAATATACACTATTGGTTATAAGCAAAAACTTATTTATGAACTATTAATAATTAGAACATCATACCTTGGTGATAATAAATCGAGCAATGTATTTGAATATCTAAAATTAATTGCATCTGCCAATTTACTCGGAAAAGAATAAATATATGATAGAGAACGGATTCTATTCAAATTCTATCAGAAAATTGATTTTATTTATAATAATACGGTTATGTCTCCATACCTGAATCCAAAAAAGGGATAAAATTATGAAAAACCATAATTTATGATACTCCCCAAAAACCAGACAACGAGTTAAAATAAAGTGATTAAATAAAAGCTTTTCATAAAATTATCAAGAGGATATAATACTTTATGAAGATAAAGGAGTAATTTTAACACAAAATTCCAGCGAGTAATAAAACATAATTAATATGAGAAAATATATAATATCCATTTTTTTTTACGTTCTTTTTTTTATGACTCCAGCCTATTCCTTATGTAGTGCACAGGTAAAAAATAATGAATATTTGGTATTAGCAAATCAATCAATTAAAAATGATTCCGATTGGAATAAAGTAGTTCAAAAATTATCAACGAAACATGATAATGCTCCGGTGATTTATTATGAGCAGCATCCTGATGAATTGCTAAGTCAAGTCAGAAAAATTAAACCTAAATATGTAGGTATAGTAGATACGCCTGAGTATTTGAATCGAGAATTTATAATTCGGCTTAACAGATTTAGTAGAACTATCGATGATGATATTTATGTCGACTTTTTGTGGGGAGTTATTACCGGATATAAAGCTGCATCGGCAGAGAAGATGGTTGATAATAGCACAGAACCATTAATAATTAAAAGTTGTGTTTCAACAATTATGGAAACAGCCGAAGGAAAATGGTTTGATTCCTACGCTTATATGGATGACCAAAATATGGGAATTTATGGTTATAAGATGCCTGGGGATAAATCAGTAAAAAGAGAGAGATTACTCAAAACTGTACCTGCAACTCGCGGTTCACAGCAAGTACCGGATCTTCTGCCCATTTTTTATGAAATGTATGAGAAGGTTGATCCAGACCTGATTATTACGGCTTCACATGCTTCAGAGAAAGCACTTGAAATGCCTTTTTCTGCCGGATTTTTAAAAGCCAAAGATGGTGAATTATTTGCTGAGTTGCCCGAAGGAAATAAAAAACTGGTAGAATCAGGCAAGCGTAGGGTTTATTTGCCTATTGGCAACTGTTTGATTGGCAATATTGACAACACAAAAAATAGTATGGCCATAGCATGGATGAATAGTGCAAATGTTACAACATTTGTAGGATATGTAGTATCTACCTGGTATGGAAGAAGCGGATGGGGTGGATTAAAATATTTTTTAACTTCTCCTGGAAGATATACAATTGCAGAGTCGTTCTTTTTGAATCAACAAGACATGTTGGCTCAAATGAATAATATGTATCCCGAGATATTAGATGAGCCCTACACTTATAATGAAAGTAACATAATGAGCCTGGCTGCAGAGCGATTAGAAGAAGTTTTAGATAGAAAACCAACAAATGATGAAGTTGGTTTTTGGTACGATCTGGATGTTTTAGCTCTATATGGTGACCCTAAATGGGATGTAAGACTTATTGATAAATCCGAGGAAAGAGACTTTACAGTTACTGGGGAATATAGAGATAAGCAATATATTCTGACAATCAATACCGGTATAAATTATTCTCATCGGCTAGTATCAGGTGATCATTTTAAAGAGGTACATGTCCTGGATTTGCCATTTAGTCATATTTTTCCGGAACGATTGAATAATCCAAGATTGGCAGATGGCCAAAACTGGGATATAGTACTTGATGAAAATTTCATTCTTCTGTACAATAACGTATTTGGTCCAAATAACACATATCAGATAATTCTTAATGTTGATTGATAATGAAGAGAAATATCTTGTTAAATATTTATACTTGTTTTTCAAATTGCTTTGCTAAATTGCTCAAAATTTGGGGAGTATCATACTATAGGCGTTATTAATAAGAACAGTAATAATAAAATATTCTTTTTCATATGTAGCATTTAATTAATTAACTTTTACGCCATCAATTACCATTTTTAGCGTTTTTATTATAGCTTCTTCTTCATCAACTGTAGCTTTCCAGTTTTTTCGATCATTTGTTGTCAAAGTTTTCGGATCTATAATAGCGCCTGTGTTCTCTTGTGCGTATTGATCGTCACGCCCACCTAGTTTCCATACAACTAGTTTAAGTGAAGGAACAATATAAATACAATGGTTACCCGAACCGGATTTCCAATATGCATCTCGAGGTAAATCGGGCCAATGACCATTTGAATTAACCTCAAATTGCAAACTGTACGGATAATGAATGTTATATGGTGAAGCTTGTGAGCAATGTTTTACATACCATTTTGGTATGACTTGTTTACCGTTCCACTTACCATCATTTAACATCAGATAGCCAAAGCGGAGCATATCAGTTGCTCTCAGCGCAATTCCTCCACCTCCCGGAGTATGCTTGATCAAAGGCTGATTTCTGTAGGCGTAATTCCAATATCCCCAATCTAACTCTTTTGCTAAATATTTGTCGAGAAATTCCTGCAACTCCATTCCAGAAATGTGGCGAAGCATAATTGAAGCAATGTGCATAGATGCTGTAGCGTATGAATATCCTTCGCCAGGTTCACACCATAATGTTTTTGTTGAAAAACGAACTTTGCCATCTACAACATCTTCTTTTCCAAGAACATATTCGTCCACCATAGCTTCCCATCCATCTAAACCAACGGGATTCATAGTTTGTGGCTGATTCTTTACGTAAACTGGATTGTTCCCACGAATTCCAGCTGAGAATGATAAAAGTTGACCAAGTTTAATATTCTCCATCCTGGGATCTGATAATGGGAAAAAGTCATTAGGAAGATACTTCGGATTAAAAATTTTTTGATTTAACCTTTCAGGAAATAATTCCGGATGCTGTTCAATCAGGATTCCGATAGCTGCACTGGTAAATGATTTACCACAAGATGCCAGATTGGGAGTAGCGTCACGATGACCTTTACCAAAATATCTTTCATATACTAACCAACCATCACGGAGTACCAATAATCCACCATTTTTTGTACTTCCTTTAATATATTCAAATGCATCATCTAATTTTTGAATATCAATACCTGCTTTTTCATTGATTTCATTCGCCCCTTTTAAAGTTCTCCATCCACCGTTTAAATCGGAAGGTGGATAATATGTTCGTGAACAGCTTGATATTATGATCCCAAGTAATGTAGTTATTGTAATAAAAATTCGTAATTTCATGTCGTGTATATATTTCAGAATTATTTTAAAAAATTTATTTAATAATGATCTTTTCACCTACATTAAAAATATCACCGTCATTTGGTGAGGTAATCTTATTTGAAGGTATTTTCATTGAATGAAGATCGATTTGAAAACCAGGTGATGAAACATTCTTAAACATTTTATAAACAACAGAATCGTCTGCTATCCCTTTAAACCGAAAGGGAGCTTTCTGATTAACTGAATAATTCATATATCCCCATCCACATCCGTTTAAAACTGATAGAGCCATTGCAATTGCACCTTCATTTTTTAGCTTGTCGTCTTCATTGCAAATAATAGGCTTTCCGTACTTTTTTAGTTCATTTATTTTTATTGGAATATCTTCTATAGCTGTATTGTTAAAGTGAATAATAAAGAAATCGGATTCTTTTGTAAGAAGTGGTGGATATGCTCCATCTCCCATACCACTTGTACTTACTAAGAGGGATGGATACAATCTTTTAACCATCATAATCAATTCGTTTTGTCCTTGTTCGGTGACTAACCATTCACCATCCGGCCAGTTTTTATATCCACCATGATTATATTCGTTAGTTATTTCAAGTAAAACATTTGTGAATTTTCTTTCTTTAATCCAGTTTACTACATTTACTAACGCTTTTTTAATTTCCTCTTTGCCTTTTAATGATGAAGAATGGGAGTGTTGACGTTGATAAAAACAGGAAAGAATTACTACCGCATGCTGAGAGTCACATGCGCGGATTACTTTTTCTACGCGACCAAAATACTCTTTCCGAAGTGATCCGTCGGCATTGAATGCTGTATTTATTGCTCCCTCATAACCATGTGATCCTCCCTGAAGAGAAATCGTAAACGCATTTACTCCGTTCGACACATATTCAGAAAGCATCGCAATAAACTCGTTAGTATTAGTATCCGAATCAAAATTGGGAATATTTATCGATAATTGAGTTGACCTGTCCTCAAAAACTGAATTAACCATACGTACATTCATCAATAATCCTTCAGCTGGCGATCCCTTGTTAATAATTTGGTTGTTTAAATACCACTGATTCCCTCGAACAGTAACTTTTGTGGTGAAACTACTTTTACATCCCGAGTTTACTGAAGCAATAAAAACAGAAATAAATACAATATAATTGTATATTTTTTCCATTATGTCTTTATATAATTTCGATTTAGTCAATCATTTCAATTAATAATGTAGGTTTTCTAAATAAAGTTTAACACTGCAAGTTTAGTTAATTTATTTCAAATAAATTGATTTTAGGAAATTTTCTTTTCAAACCCCTTTTTTGGAAAAATTAGTTGTATATTTTAATTTGCTAAACTAAATTTGTTCGCAAGTGGTAAACTGTATGCTGAAGATTTACAATTAATTCTTAAATTTAAAATTAATAGATGCACCTATGAAGAAAAATTACCTGTCAACATTGTTATTTATAATCTGCAGTTTTGGAATCGCACAAAATCCTATCTGTCCTCCGGGATTGAATATTGCCGATCCCACAACCAGGGTATGGAAAGACGGTAAATTGTATCTGTATGGCTCACGTGACGAAAGTTTAAACTATTATGGTTCTTATGACCATTGGGTACTTTCCACTTCTGACCTCATCAACTGGAAATTTACACCGAATGCATTTGCCTCAAAGGGACCTTTCGATCAAGTTCCGTTTAACGACGATTTTTTGTATGCGCCTGATTGCATGTATAAAAACGATTTGTATTACTTGTATTTCTGTCAGCCTGGAGGTTTTGAAGGGGTGGCAACAAGCAATTCGCCAACCGGACCATTTACAAATGCGAAAGAGTTATATCTGAAGAAGATGAACCAAATCGATCCAGCCGTGTTTATCGACGACGATGGCCAGGCTTATTACACCTGGGGACAGTTTCAGGCCAAAATAGCAAAACTAAAACCTAACATGACTGAAATCGATACAACTACAATTGTCGAAAATGTAATTACTGAAAAAGAACACTTTTTTCATGAAGGAAATTATATGGTAAAACGTAATGGAATTTATTACATGGTTTATGCCGACATGAGTCGTAAAGGCATGCCCACATGTATAGGTTATTCCACCAGTAAATCGCCTATGGGACCTTACAAATATGGCGGTGTGATCATCGACAACGATGGATGTGATCCTAATAATTGGAACAACCATGGATCCATTGTTGAGTTCAAAGGCCAGTGGTACGTGTTTTACCACCGCACAACCAATGGAGTTGTGAATGCTCGTAAAGCCTGTGTCGAACCCATTTTTTTTAATGAAGATGGAAGTATTAATGAAGTTGAAATGACCTCTCAGGGTGCTGGAAAACCACTCGATGCCTTTTCGACAATTGAAGCCGAACGTTCCTGTTTGCTGGCTGGACGGGTACGCGTTGAATCTTACATATGGGATCAAGATAATCCATTAAATTCTGTAAACAACAACCAGCTCGGACAAATTGAAAATAATGATCGCGCGGTCTACAAGTATGTTAATTTTGGAGATGGCGCCACGTTGGTTCAAATGCGTGTGGCACCGGGTTTCAAACCTGGGAAAATTATCATCAGGATTGACAATTCATGGGGAACACCAGTTGGAACACTCGATATACCCGGCGGAGGAAATGGTAAAACATGGACATTGCTAACTTGCGGATTAAAACAAATTAAAGGAGTGCATGCTCTTCACCTTTCATTTGTTACTGAAGAAAATAACTCCTTTAATGTCGATCAATTCGTTTTTGGGAACATAGAGTAATATTATAGTGCTGTCGATAATAATATAAAGTCACTATCATTAATCTGTATTGTTGACAGCCTCAATCTGTGTATAACGGATTGGGGTTTGTCAATAAAAATCATCACAAAATAAATATATTTGCATATTGATAATTAATATAATAAAACATATAAAAATGAAATTAAAATATTTCTTCTTTATTATCCTAGTATCAATCTTGAACGTGAGCGGTTCGTGTAAAGAAAATGAGAACATCACTGAAGTTTCAGTCTCTGAAAAACCGACTGTAGAAGAAACAAAATTTATCCAACCTTTTGCAGGAACAGATGAATTAGGCAGAACGTTACCCTCATACGAAACAATAGGAAATCTTAAACAAAAAAAGCAAGTAGGAATATTTTATTTTTTATGGCAAGGAGATAATGCTTCTAAAATATCTGAAAAATATTGGGATCTAAGTAAAATTATTCCTGCTCATCCTGAAGTACTCGAAGACGGGGATAATCCGTTTTGGGGATCAACATCACGTGGTTTTTTTTATTTTTGGGGGGAACCCATTTACGGATATTACAGAGGCGATGATTATTGGGTCCATTTGAAAAACATGCAGTTATTGGCAGACGCGAATGTCGATTTTTTAGTGATTGATGCTACAAACACGATAATTTATCCTGATCAATCTGAGGCTTTAATGCTAGCAATAAAAAAGCTTTTGTCACAGGGGAAAAAAGCACCAAAACTTGTGTATTACACAAATACCGAATCTGGAAAAACTATGCAAAACATTTATAATACTTTTTATAAAAAAGGAGCACCTCGTTATCACCCTGAAACGTGGTACAACTTGGAGGGGAAACCCCTTATTATCGGAAGAACTAAGGAGGCACAAGGAAAAGATTATGAGAATTTCTTTACTTTTAGAGAAGCACAATGGCCAAACGAAACTGTTCAGAAAAACGGTTGGCCATGGATTGACTTCCAACGCCCTCAAACCGTATATATTAACTATAAAGGTCAAAGGGAAATAATCAATGTTTCGGTATCACAACATCCTAATCACATAGCAGGAATGGGAGGTTCAGCATTTTATGGCAATATGGATAACTGGGGACGAAGTTATAGAAACGGGTCGTATGGAAATCCCGAAACCGATATTGTCCATGGTTACAATTTTCAGGAACAGTGGGATTATGCGTTAAAACAAGATGTGTCTTTCATTTTTATCACTGGTTGGAATGAATGGGTTGCCGGCAGATGGGGAAGTACAGACGATAACCCCGAACATTCTTATTTTTGCGATCAGGCCAGTCCTGAATATAGTAGGGATATTGAACCTACTTTTACTGCTGGAATAAAAGACAACTATTATATGCAGATGATAGCAAATATTAGGCGATATAAGGGAATGAATGCCTTTCTCGAAGTAAGTAAAGAAAAAATAATTAATAATTTCAACGATTGGAACGATGTGAAACCTTTGTACATAGACTATACGGATGATACCCAACATCGGAATCATCCTGGGGCAGAATCAAATCCGCCGAAAACATATATCAATAGCACAGGGAAAAACGACTTTTACATTCTTAAAGTAGCCAGAGATAGCAAAAACTTATATTTTTATGCGGAGACGGCCAACAACATTTCGTCTGATAAAAGCAACAATTGGATGAATCTATATTTAAATTCTGATAGGAAACACACAACTGGATGGTATGGATATGATTATCGCATTATTAATGGAAATCAACTACAGAGATATACGAATAATAAATGGGAATCTTTTAAAACCATTGAGACTAAACAAGAAGTCAAAAAAATAATGTATGTTTTTCCTGCGGAGTATTTATCATTAAATACCTCCACTTTAAATTTTGAATTTAAATGGTCGGATAATATGCAAACCAACGATCCTATGGATTGGTATGTAAACGGGGATGTTTCCCCAGAAGGAAGATTTAATTATATTTATAAGACAACCAAATAAAACAATTCTAATTGAATTACAAATAAATAACATTTTAACTTTTTATTTTTTGTATTAATAATACGATTTATCTAACTTTGAGGATTATATCCTATTAATAATCTGAAAATCAATATAGTGAAATTTAAATTATATCTCATGAAAAAGTATTTGTGTTCATTTTTTTTACTTATTTTATTTAGTTGTTCAGTAAATAAAAATATTCAAATTCAATCTAAAATTGACTATGAATCAACAACATCATCTGAATATATTACTTTAGTAAAAATAGCTAATACAAATATTAAACCCACACGTATACTTCAAATTACAGACTCACATATTACTTTTGCCGGTCCAGAAGACTATGAGTATACTCAATACTCTTCACGTATGGCAGCTGCTTATGAGAATGGTGAACATTATAAAACTGGTAAACCTATTAGTCGTATAGAAGCATTCTCTGCCATTCTTAAAGAAGCAAAACAATTGAATGTTGATTTGATACTGCTAACTGGCGATATTCTTAATTATCCTTCCAAACGAGCAGTTCAGTTTTTAATTGAAGAATTGAACAATTGTGGTATTCCATATCTCTACATTGCTGGGAATCATGATTGGCATTTAGAAGGGATGTCTGGGTTAAGTTACAATTTAAGAGAAAAGTGGAGAAAAGATATACTACTTCCACTTTATCAAGGTGAGAACCCATCACATTATGCTAGACAAATAAATGGAATAAATTTCTTAATGATAGACAACTCTACCTATCAAATAACATCTGAACAATTAAAATTCATTAGTAAACAAATGAAATTAGGATTACCAATCGTTGTAGGGATGCACATTCCAGTAAGTATTGATGGCCAATTATATGGTATTGGAAATAGAAGTTGGGGTGCCTCCACCGATAAGGGTTATGAAATTGAACGTAGAGAACGATGGCCTGCAGAAGGACACAATCAAGAGACTTATGATTTCGTAAAGCTATTGCTCAATTATCCAATATCTATCGTGATGTGTGGTCATATACACATATTTAAAAATGAGCGAAAAGAGGGATTCATGCAATTTACAACACCTATGGGCCGATATGGATACTATCGTGTGATAGATATTATGCCTGCAAAATAATTTGAAAATTATTTATACTTAAACAACTTAAATCTTTTCCTAAAGTATTTTTTATGAAAAATATAAAGCTTTGTTAGATAGTAAAAATGGTATTTATAGGACAAGTTGTTAAATTTGCAATACTAGAAAAATGAGTTATTTGAAATATTTAGGTGCTAATTCGGGATTATTGGTTTTTTAAAATTGAAAAGTATTGATAAGTGTCAGTATTATAAATGAATATATAAAGCGGGTTCGAGTCCCTTCAGCCACACAAAATCTCTTTTAGGATAAATCTTAAAGGAGATTTTTTTGTATTTACAATATTAATGCTACTGAATAACAGATTTATGAAAAGCTCTCAACCAGTGCCTCAGCGCAGCGTTCTCCATCCATTGCCGCAGATACTATTCCTCCTGCATATCCAGCACCTTCGCCACACGGGTACAAACCTCTTATTTCAAAGTGCTCCAAACTCTCCCTATCACGGGTGATGCGTACAGGAGAAGAGGTTCGACTCTCTATTGCTATGATTATAGCATCATTTGTCAAAAAACCCTTATAGCGTTTTCCTATTTGTAGAAAAGCATCTTGTAAACGGGTACGGATAAATTCTGGCAGCCATTCGTGTAGTGCAGAGGATACAATACCTGCAGAATAAGAACTATTGGGAAGATCATTACTTTTTTTGTTTTTAACAAAATCTACTAAGCGTTGTGCTGGAGCTGTTTGTGTTTTTCCTCCCTTTACCCAAGTAAGTTCTTCTATATCTTCTTGAAATTTCATCATGGACAATTCCTCATATTTAGCATAATCGGGCAAATCCTCTGGATGAATTTCAACTACTATTCCTGAGTTAGACCATTTAGAGCCTCTGTTGCTTGCAGACATCCCATTCACTACTACTTGTTTTTCGTTACTTGCTATCGGAACTATTACTCCTCCGGGACACATACAGAATGAATATACTCCTCTGCCTGCTGATTGGACCACAAAATTATATTCTGCTGCAGGTAGATATTCTCCTCGTCCTTCTGGGTTGTGATATTGAATTTGGTCGATTAAGTGAGCTGAATGTTCGATCCGAACACCTATTGCAAATCCTTTTGCTTCTATTTTTATTTTTTGCTCGTGGAGCATAGAGTAAACATCTCGTGCAGAATGCCCAGTAGCTAGTATAACTTTTCCTACAAATATTTTTCCTGTATTAGTTTCTATGCCCTCTACACTATTGTTTTTTATTATCAACTTATCCATACGGGTCTCAAAATGGACTTCTCCTCCCGATTCTTCTATTTGCATTCTCATCCTTTCTATGATACCTGGTAATTTATCGGTACCGATGTGTGGATGTGCGTCAATCAAAATATCTGTAGAGGCTCCATATTGACAGAATATTCTTAATATTTTATCTACATTTCCTCGTTTTTTACTTCGAGTATATAGCTTTCCGTCAGAGTATGCTCCTGCTCCTCCTTCTCCAAAACAATAATTTGATTCTGGATTTACTACATTGTTTTTACTTACTTGTGCTGTATCCTTTTTTCTATTTCTAACATTCTTACCTCGTTCTACTACTATCGGACGTATTCCTAATTCGATAAGCCGCAGTGCGGCGAATAAGCCAGCAGGTCCGCAACCAACAACTATCGCTTGGGGTGCTTCGGATATATTTTTATATTCTATTTCTTCAAACTGAGATTCTGGCTCACTCTCCTCTATATATATATTAAGTGTTAAATTAACGAAAACATTACGTTGTCGAGCATCTATTGATCGCTTTACTATTCGAACAGCTTTTATTTCGGAAATCTGTATGTCTAATTGACTGGCCACTTTTTGCTTAATGCTTTCGGTGCTTGATGCTTCTTTGGGACTTACTTTTATAATAATTTCTTTTTGCATTATTTATTTATTAAAAAATTCTGTGAAACATCTATTTATCTTCGAATTAACTTGTGTGATATAGTAAACAAAAACTTTGGTACTAAATAGCATTGAACCGTTGGCTTATTGCCACCGCAGCAACGTAGGCTGTTGTCCACGCTGCCTGAAGGTTGAATCCTCCCGTTATGGCATCAATATCTAATATCTCACCTGCGAAATAGAGGTTTGGGCAGTTTTTACTCTCCATCGTGTTAAATTCTATGCACTCTAAGCTCACACCTCCACAGGTTACAAATTCATCTTTAAATGAGCCCTTACCATGGACTGTGTACTGATCGTTACTGAGAAGATTTATTATCTTGTTGATACCCCTTTTTCCAAGATCTACCCACTTACGATCTGTTGGGATTTCGGCTTTTTTAAGTATGTGAAGCCACAACCTTGATGAAATATTATAGGGACATACATTAGCAACTTTCTTTTGAGGATTTTCACGGACGATTGAGTTTATGTACTCGGCTATTTTATCGCAGTTCACCTCATTTGTCCAACTCACAAGTATGTTGAAGCGATACTGTTTTTCGTTTATCAATTTTGCACCATAGGATGATAATTTCAATATAACCGACCCACTCATTCCCCAATGAGTTATCAGAAGTGCTCCTGATGCTTTGAGGTTTGTGCCTTCGAGGGATACCATTGCGTTCTCTGCAACAACTCCCATCAGCTCTCTAATCGAGTCACTGGGAATATTGAAGGTGAATAAAGATGGTACGGGCAAAATTATTTTATGACCTAAAGCCTCTAAATAGCTCAATCCTTCTGCTTTAGGACTTCCTCCTGTTGTTATAGCTACCGCATCAAAGGTGCACCTAGTATCGGCATTAAATGTGAGGGTGTATCTTTCGCCACTGGTTATCGAAGTCAGTCTATGCAAAGTCTTTACCGATATACCCAACTCTCGGGCGAGTTTAATAAAAGTTACAATGATTTGATTCGAGTCTTGCGAATAGGGAAAAATACATTGGTCGTCTTGAGTAACCAAGGGCACACCTGCATCTTCAAACCATTTGTATGTATCTCTGTGGCCGAATAGACGGAATGCACGTTTTAATAATTTATCACCACGGGGATATGCTCGATTCAATGTCTTTATCTCAGCAAATGAATTTGTGAGATTACATCTTCCACCTCCTGATATAGCTACTTTAGTTAAAACTTTTGCACTTTTCTCAAATATGGTTACATCGATATTTGGAGCTAATCGCTTTAGATTTATTGCCAAGAAAAAACCTGCCGCACCTCCACCGATTATGGCAATTGTCATATTACTAATTTTATGCAAAAGTAATATTTCTATTACATATTATTCGTTTATTCTTTCAATAAATGTGTTTCATCATAAATGATCACTGGAGTTGTGCAATATGTAGTTATCTAAGTTGTTTGAATTCATATAACTTCATTTTAGAAGTCTTATTTCTATGACCAATCAATGACTACTATCAGCAAATATAGTAACAATCCCTCAAAACAATAATAGATTTCTAAATTTCAAAACATTTATAGTTACCCTCCTTTATTAGTGCCTCCTTTGTTTCCATTGTCTATTTACTGTCGGGTATAGTACTCCCAATTAACTGGAGAAATTTATTAGCAAGTTAATTGGGAGTACTATATTCAAAATCTTCGAAACTTAAAATTTCGTATTCCATAATGACAATGTAGAAGTTGTTCAACAATAGTTCTACATAGAAAATAAAGGTTTTACAAGTAAAATTGTAAAACCTTTATTATCAACTTGTGGTCCCACTTGGGCTTGAACCAAGGACTCCCTGATTATGAGTCAGGTGCTCTGACCAACTGAGCTATGGGACCTTCGTTTCGATTTTATCACGAAAGCGGGTGCAATATTACTACTTTTTTTGGAATTCTCCAAACAGAAATAACGTTATTAAATTAATTCTCAATTTTGATCTGGCTCTATCCAATCGCCATTGTCTTTGATTAATTGCACAAGATGTTCTACAGCTTGTGCCGAAGGAATGTTTTTCTCGATACATACTTTCTTCTTGTAAAGTGAAACTTTGCCATGTTCCGCACCAATATAACCATAATCGGCATCTGCCATTTCACCTACACCGTTAACAATACAACCCATGACACCTATTTTCAGATGTTTCAGATGTGAAAATGATTTTTTGATATCGGCGACAGTAGTCTGAAGATCAAACAAGGTTCTTCCACAACTCGGACAAGAAATAAACTCTGTTCTGCTAGTTCTTACACGAGCTGCCTGCAAAATACCAAAAGCATATGAATCTATGTCTTTAGATTCTATTGTACCTCTGTTGCTCAGCATTATTCCATTACCAAAACCATCAAGTAATAAAGTACCTAAATCTACACTGGCTTTCACCTGAATGTCCTCCGAAATGTCCTCATTATATGAACGTTGAATAACAACTGGGACTTTTAACTCTTCTATAAGTAATCGATGAAAAAAGGCACGTTGCTCACCCACACCATTTACATGATTTGTATGTAAAACAACAACAACATCATTCGACAATTTCAATATTGAAATAATTTCGTCATTTAACTCAGCATATGATAAATGAAGGAATTTCAGTTTTGCAGAGCAGGATTTCAACTTTGTTAAAGTTTGAATAGTGAATAACGGAAATTTATCAATTCTGTCATTCCAGCCTTCTATATCTACTATTGCTTTTAGTCCTTTTGGAAAATTAGAAGGAACGGAGCTTCCAACATACACAAAATCAGGTATGTTATGCGGACTTATAGAGAAATCATTTACATTGCTTCTGTCCGAAATCACTACAGGTGGAAAATCTCCACCGATATTCCAAACAGCAGTGGTTTCTCTTTTGTCAGTTGAGAATGGAGAAAAACCTGCATATGTAGCACCTTCAATTTTTGGATGATTTTGTCTTATAGAAATATAATCAACTAGTTTTTTTGCTACAGGAATCTCAGCTTCAGGATCTTCACTTAACGATACTCGAACGGTATCGCCCAATCCATCAGATAATAACGCACCAATACCAACAGCAGATTTTATTCTGCCGTCTTCACCGTTACCGGCTTCAGTTACACCCAAATGCAATGGGAAATGGATGTTTTCTTTATCCATTTTATCAACAAGCAGTCGCACCGTTTTGGTCATCACTAATGTATTAGAGGCTTTCATGGAAATCACAATATCTGTGAAATTCTCTTCTATAGCAATCCGGAGATATTCCATACATGATTCAACCATACCATCAGGGGTATCTCCATATTTGGTCATGATCCTATCAGATAAAGAACCGTGATTAACCCCTATACGAATTGCAGTATGATGTTCTTTACAACTATTCAGAAAAGGTACAAACTGAGCTCTAATCTTTTCTAGTTCAACAGAATACTCTTGTTCTGTGTATTCTTTTTCTGCAAAAAGCTTTTGTTTATCAACAAAATTCCCTGGATTGATACGTACTTTTTCTGCTATTTTTGAAGCTGCTAGTGCTGCTCGGGGATTAAAATGAATATCCGCCGACAAAGGTGTATCGTACCCTTTGTTGCGTAAAGCATCTTTGATATTGTTTAGATTCTCTGCTTCCCTCACACCTTGAGTAGTTAGGCGGATTAACTCTCCACCTGCAGCAATAATACGCTCACATTGAGCAACACTTGCCTCAGTATCAAGCGTATTTGTATTTGTCATTGTCTGAATTACAATAGGATAATCACCTCCCATCATAATATTTCCTATATGTACATCAACCGTTGGTCTACGGTGATAATTGAAATAATCTATCATATTCTATTTATTTTTTCAGGGGTAATATCTCAATCCAGTAACCATCTGGGTCGACAATAAAATAAAGTCCCATATCAAAGTTCTTATAACACACACAACCCATCTGCTTATGAAATGCTTTAACTTCTTCATAATCACCAGGAACGCGCACACATAAATGCTGTTCGTTATCACCCATGTTATAGGGTTTGTCCCAATCTTTCAGCCAAGTCAACTCCAAAAGAAAACCGGTACTGCCATCACCCAGATATACAATTATATACGTACCATCCGCAGCTTCAATTCTCCGCACTTCTTTTAGTCCCAGTGAGTCATCATAGAACTTAATACTTTTTTCAAGATCGAAAACATTGATATTGTAATGATCAAATCTACAATTAACTTCCATTCTAACTATAATTTAAAAGATTGTCCTTGATGAGATAGTGTTAAATAATTGCAATTATAAGTTTTAGCAACATCAGCAAAAGCGTTTGCACTTTCATATTCTTCACTAAAATGCATCGGTAAAAAATAATCAGTCTGAATTCGAGTCACAAACTGTTCAGCTCCTTTCATATAGTTTTTCCCTAATCGGGGATCTACAGGAAACATAGCTAAAAATATACGTTGAAGATTCTCAGTCATTAACTCAAGTTCGCACAAATAATTGTTCTCGTAAATCAAAGCATCCGCCGATGGCACTTCTTCGCTCCAATGCCAATTATTCAAATCTCCGGCATGGAAGATATATTTATCGTCAACTTTTATTAAAAAAGAGCCTCCAATATCTGTTGAGCCGAATGCTTTCACCATCAAATTCTCATCTTCAAAGGTACAACTTTTATCAAGATAAATCACATCTGCAACCTTCTCACCGGTTGATTCAGCAATCTCACCAGAGAAAATATAGTGAATATTCTTTTTCCTCTCTTTCCAGCTAAAAACCTCTTTGGTATAATGGTCCGGGTGCGAATGCGAACAAAACACATATAAGTCTTCCTGTTTATTCAACAGATAATCATGAACCCACTTAGAGCCATCCGCTTGTTTTGTATCTTTATAAAAATCAAATATCATGGAAAAGCCTTCACATTCCACCACATAACAACTATGAAAAATATATGTAACCCTCATTTATTCATTTAATATTTATATACAATGTAAAAAAAAGAATTTTCCAGTTCGGAAAATTTGAACAGACCCAATAAAAAGTTATATTTGCAGCAAATTATATTTTAATTAATTGAGAAAAATGTTAATTCATCTTTTTCAATTAATCAGAATATATACGTTAAACTAATTGACTGAATTAAACAATAATTTGTATCGTATTTGTTCTGTAGTAAAACACGTAAAAAGACAAGTTGTTTAAACCTCTTGAATTTTTCACACTAATTATATAAGATAAAATGACAACTACAAGAAGAGATTTCTTAAAAAAGGCTGCTTTTGCAGGTGCAGGAATTGCATCAACAACCATAGGTATGAATGCTGCAGAAAAGCAAAACATTATTACACCTCAAAAAAAACGCACAACTTCAAAATCCGGGAAAATTAGAGTAGGTTTTATTGGAACGGGATTCCGTTCACAAGAACATTTTAATAACATTTTATCATTTCCAGATACAGAAGTTGTGGCTATATGCGATATATCAGATTTTTCACTGAACATGACTAAGGAAACTTTCAAAAAAAGAGAAAAAGACTTCCCTAAAGTGTACAAAGGTGGTGAACTTGAGTATGAGAACATGCTAAAGAAAGAAGAATTCGATGTCATTATTATTTCAAGTCCGTGGGAATGGCATGTACCTATGTCTGTAGCTGCCATGAAAGCGGGAGTTCCTTATGTTGGTGTTGAAGTTTCTGCTGCCAACACAATGAAAGAATGCTGGGATTTAGTAAATACATCTGAAGAAACCGGTTCTCAATTGATGATTCTGGAGAATGTTTGCTATCGACGAGATGTGATGGCTGCTTTAAAAATGGCACGTGAAGGACTTTTTGGAGAACTACTTCATTGCCGTTGCGGATACGAACATGACTTGCGGGCAGTAAAATTCAACGATGGAAAATCATATTCATATGTTCCGGGAACAGAATTAAAAATGGGACCAGGGGCTATGTCTGAAGCCGCTTGGCGTACATTTCACTCTGTAAACAGAAACGGAGATATTTATCCTACTCACGGCATTGGTCCTGTGGGCAACTGGCTGGATATCAACTACGGAAACCGATTCACCTCACTTTCTTCCATGGCTACCAAAAGTAGAGGTCTTCACAAATTCATTGTGGACAATGGAGGGGCAAACCATCCATATGCAAATATCGACTTTAAATTAGGAGATATTGTAACTACAATGATTAACACCATAAAAGGTGAAACCATAATTGTTACTCACGACACTAACTCGCCTCGTCCATATTCTTTAGGTTTCCGACTTCAGGGAACTGAAGGTGTTTGGTACAACGATGGCGACACACTTTATATTGAGGGGCAATCGAAACCACACGAATGGGATAAATCGGGCGACTGGTTCAGTAAGTACGATCACTCACTTTGGAAAAAATATGGAGATGAAGCTCAAAATGCAGGACACGGCGGAATGGATTTTATTATGATGACAGATTTATTTAATGCCATACGTGAAAACAGACCTGTTCCTATAGATTGTTATGATGCTGCTGCATGGAGTGCCATATCTGCTTTATCGGAAGAATCAATTGCACAAGGTGGAACATCGGTAGATTTTCCTGATTTTACCCGCGGAAAATGGATCAACAGAACAGCTCATTTTGCTTTGGAGCAATAAATTCTTTGAGGTTTCTTGACTGATTTTGCATTTACTATTACACGAATAGTGTTTTTAAATTAATATATTATTGACTCTATATAGTCCTTAACCGGACACACTAGTGATATTAAATATTAACTAAATTCAAACATTATGAAGAAGTATTTAGCAGAATTGATTGGTACTATGGTACTTGTATTGATGGGATGCGGAGCTGCAGTATTCGCAGGAGTAGAACAGAATTTTATATCTGTTGGAACTTTAGGAGTAGCATTCGCATTCGGACTTTCAGTGATTGCAATGGCATATGGAATAGGGAGTATTTCGGGATGTCATATTAACCCGGCAATTACTTTGGGTGTATGGATTACTGGTAGGATGAGTGGAAAAGATGCAGGAATGTACATCCTTTTTCAGATAATTGGTGCAATTCTGGGTTCATCTATTCTATATTTTCTTGCAAAAGACTCAGGATCAACAACCACATTGACGGGTGCAAACGGATTTTCAGAAGGTCATTTGGGGCAGGCATTTGTTGCTGAAACAGTATTTACTTTCATCTTTGTACTTGTAGTACTGGGAGTTACTGCTAAAAATGGACTTAACAAGTTTGCTGGTTTAGCAATCGGGTTAACGTTGGTTTTGATCCATATTGTTTGTATACCTATCACAGGAACTTCGGTTAATCCGGCCAGAAGTATCGGTCCTGCCATTTTCGCAGGTGGTACAGCACTAACTCAATTATGGGTATTTATTGTAGCTCCTTTCCTCGGTGCAGCAATAGCCGCCTTGGTTTGGAAAGGGATAACTATAGAAAATGATCCTGTTAAAATCAAAGTGTCAGAAGAATAAGAATCTCTTTCAATTATTAGAATACAAAGGAGTGGGTTTTACCTCTCCTTTGATCATTTACTGGTAGTTACTAATAGCAATTACTCATAATCAAAAAGCTTAAAACAGAAGAAAGTATGATTAATTAGTATATTATCGAACTATTTGGATAATTAAACGTTGTGATATTGCACATTTTTTGTATTTTTGTGCATCATTTGTCTTCCTGAAAATATAATGAGGAAGAATTTATGTGAAATCAAAACTATAAATAAGATGAATCACAGATTACTAGAAGGAAAAAGAGGAATTGTTTTTGGTGCATTAAACGATATGTCCATTGCATGGAAAGTAGCGGAAAGAGCTGTAGAAGAAGGAGCAATCATTACTTTATCAAATACTCCCGTCGCCGTGCGTATGGGTGAAACAGCAGAATTAGGTAAAAAGTTAAATGCAGAAATCCTTCCGGCAGATGCTACAAATGTAGAAGATCTGGACATGGTTTTTACTAAATCCGTTGAAATATTGGGTGGCAAAATCGACTTCGTTTTACACTCAATTGGAATGTCACCCAACGTAAGAAAAAAACGCACTTACGATGATATTGATTATGATATGTTGAACAAAACATTAGACATTTCTGCAATTTCTTTTCATAAGATGTTGCAATCTGCAAAAAAGTTAGATGCAATTTCTGAAGGTGGATCAATCATTGCCCTATCGTACATAGCAAGTCAGCGTACTTTCTACGGTTATAACGACATGGCTGATGCAAAAGCCCTGCTGGAATCAATCACACGTAGTTTTGGATACATTTATGGACGCGAAAAAGGGGTAAGAATTAACACAATATCTCAGTCGCCAACACTCACTACCGCCGGAAGTGGCGTTAAAGGTATGGAAGATTTGATGGATTTCGCAAATCGTATGGCTCCTATTGGAAATGCAACAGCAGATGATTGTGCTGATTATTGCATTGTCATGTTTTCCGACTTAACAAGAAAAATAACTATGCAAAATCTATATAACGATGGTGGATTTTCAAGCATGGGAATGAGTTTACGTGCAATGAAACAATACAGCAATGCTATTGAAGAAAATAGGGACGAGAATGGTAAAATTATTTATGGATAATTCTTCTGTCTTTTCACATAAAAATAGCTTTGATTATTGCATCAGAGCTATTTTTTTATATTTTTGTTGTCGCTATGTTATTAAAAATCTATCAAGATAATCCAAATCCGCGTGAAATAGACAAGGTGGTCAAAGTTCTTCAGGATGGCGGCACTGTTGTTTATCCAACCGATACATTTTATGCTATCGGATGTGATGCACTGAATGTTCGTGCAGTAGAGAAAATATGTGCATTGAAAGGAATTAATCCAAACAAAAGTAACCTTTCTATCATATGTAATGATTTAAGTAATATCAGTGAGTATGCAAAAGTAAGTACACCGATATTTAAAATAATGCGAAAAAACTTACCAGGTCCCTTTACTTTTATCCTTCCAACAACATCGTTACTCCCAAAGATTTACAAAAACAAGAAAACAGTAGGCATTCGCGTTCCGGACAATTCCATTATTCGTGAGATTGTTCTCCAATTGGGAAATCCCATTATGAGTACCTCAATATTTAATGAATCAGAAGAGATAGAATACTCAACCAATCCGGAACTTATTTACGAAAAGTGGCAAAATTTCGCAGAGATAGTAATTGATGGTGGCGTTGGAGGTATTGAACCATCAACAGTTGTTGATTGTAGCGGCGAAGAACTTGAGATAATTCGTCAAGGAAAAGGCAAGTTAAATTTCTGAAAAATCAAATTACAGATTAATACTTTTCAATTTATATTGTCTAAGACGAATATGAATATTATTTTTCGAAAAATGAAAAGATCAATAAATATACTTATAGCCGTAATTATTTTAGCAATAACGGCTATTTCATGTGAGTCCGATCCCATCTTCACTTCAAGAGATCGAAATAATCCACAAGATGATGGAACCGTGTCAATTAATACAGTCTCACAGTTTGTTTACGACGGTATGTCATCGTTCTATTTATGGGCTGACAGTATGAAAAACAAGAAACCGACTACGACTGACACGGATCCGAAAAAGTATTTTAATAGTGTTTTGTCTAAAACGGACATCCAACATGGATGGTCGTGGATTACTGATGATGTTGATGCTCTGCTTGCTGATTTTTCTGGAGAGTCAACAGGAGCTTATGGTTTTTCACCTTTAGCATTATGGTCAGATAATACAAAAACTCGCATTTTAGGTTTTGTAAGATATGTTTATCCAGGTACACCCGCCGACAAAGCTGGATTGAAAAGAGGTGACGTTATCACGCATGCAAATGGATTAAAGCTGAATGGTAATAATTATGGGGTACTTTTTGGTTCAAATAGTGAAACTACTTTCACGGTTCTCGACCAGAATTTGATGAATGAAAGACAAATTAAAATGACTCCTGCAACAATCAATACGGACCCGGTATTATTTGCTGACGTATTTGAAATAGACGGAAAAAAGTTTGGATATTTGTTCTACACAAGTTTCATTACGGACTATAACGAAAGTCTTTACCAAGTATTTTCAACTTTTAAACAGGCTGGCGTCACTGATTTAATACTGGACTTAAGATATAACCCCGGTGGTGGAATTTCAGCGGCGACTTACCTGGCTTCACTTATAGCTCCGGAAAATGCTGTAAAAAATAAAGAGGTTTTCACGATAATGAGTTACAATGATGCAAAAAAAAAGGATAGAAACGACTACTTAGGAGTATATGAAACTAAATACTCTGATCCATTAACGGCAAATCTAAATTTAGATAAAGTTTATATTATAGCTACTAGAGATTCCTATTCCGCATCCGAATTAATTACTCACTGTTTAGCTCCATATATGACAGTAGAACATATTGGTGAAAAAACAGGGGGAAAATACACGTTTTCTTGGACTGTACATGCATATAACACCTTTGGAGACTATGTTCAAAATGTCTATGTCGAAAGTTCATTAAATGCAACTGAAAAAGAGGAACTGAAGAATTGGGCAATGCAACCAATTGTAGGTAGATACACGGATAAGAATAAAGTGGATTTCATTGCTACTGACGGATTAATCCCTGATTATCCTATTAAATCGCAGGAATATAACACAAAAACATGGAGACCGATTGGAGATACAAACGACTATCTTTTTGCCAAGGCTATTTCATTGATCACTGGTCGGCCTTACACAACAGCAACACTTTCAACAAGAAGTGCTGCAATTCAACAATTCGAAGATGCTGGATTGCATTCTCAGATTGAGAATATTTACAGAGATGGGGTAATCATTGATAATCCAACATTACTTCATCCTATCCATAAATAAATTATCGATTAGATATATTTAAAACAACCGATTATTTCAACCATAATCGGTTGTTTTCATTAATAAGATTGTTTTCTATTGATAGGTATTTTATGTACTCATCACGACTGAGAACGTGTTGAAGGTCTTCATCTCGTTTATTTTTCAACTTTTCAATTTTCTTTTTGGAATTACACAAAAAACAGGTCTCTGCCTTTTGAATATCTAACAAAAAATTCAATTCCAACACTTTGAGCTGCTCTGCTTTTTGCTCGTCAAAGCCTATCGATTGTTGCATGCGCAACACTTTCCTATTCACGCTTTCCCTGAAAACATTTTCGGTGATGGATGATTGTGTCATTGCAGAAGCAATAATTACAAATATAAAGGTAGATAGTAAAATAAACTTTTTCATTACAGTCCATATTTGATTATTAATATTGACTTCAAACACAATCAACAGTTTAAACTAAGTTGAACTTTTCAGGGATTTCATCAATAATAGAAAACAAATCCTCCACACTATTGGCTCTGAGCATAGCAATACGTGTGGGTTTGAAATCGGGAATCCCCTTAAACAAAGGTGATGAAGCTAAATGTCTGCGGATATGCAATATCCCTCTTCTTTCGTCTAAACGTTCAACACTTTGATTTACCTGTTGCTTCAAAACATCTAGATACCATCCAAAAGATTCTTGTGGCAAAAGTTCTCCAGTTTGCAGATAATGCTTCACTTCCTGAAAAATCCATGGACGACCAAAAGTGGCTCTTCCAATCATTACTGCATCTACACCTGTCTCGTCAAACCGTTTTTTACATACCTCGGCCGAATCGATATCGCCATTTCCAATAATCGGAATATGGATTCGAGGATTATTTTTCACTTCACCTATCAGTGTCCAGTCTGCTTCTCCTGTGTACATTTGAGCACGTGTACGTCCATGAATTGTCAGTGCTTGAATACCACAATCTTGCAGTTGTTCAGCAAGTTGAGTGATTATTTTTGAATCACTATCCCACCCTAGTCGAGTTTTCACCGTGACAGGAATATTTATGGCTTTCACCACTTTCTTCGTGATTTCAAGCATCAACTCCGGAGTACGTAACATTCC
>JBAYZS010000016.1:0-42688 GCA_041672395.1 Dysgonamonadaceae bacterium
TACGCTGGATGGTTTCAGCGTTTGTCTGAAAGGTAAAAAAGATCCCCGTTATTTTACCACACAAGCCGACGCCACCCATTTTTCGGCATGTAAAGGTCTGATCATTTCCAAAAATGGTTTGTATGAGAATATGGCTGATGACGCAATAAATGTTCACGGCACCTATTTGCGAGTAACCCAGAGATTAGACGATCATACTTTACGTGGCAAGTACATGCATCCGCAAGCTTGGGGATTTAAATGGGGAGAAGCAGGAGACAGCGTACAATTTGTTGAATCCGAAAAGATGGAGTTAGTTGGGAATCATTATATTAATACCATCAAATCAATTAAAGCAGTTGATAAGCCCTCAGATTTTGGGGCAAAGGAATTCGAGATTACTTTTACGGACGCTTTACCAGAGATTATTTCCGAAACCGGGAAATTCGGTATAGAGAATCTAACATGGACACCTAAAGTAGTCTTTTCTAATAACATCGTTCGCAATAACCGTGCGCGTGGCGCATTATTCAGCACCCCTAAACAAGTAATTTGTGAAAAAAATGTTTTTGATCATACCCATGGCACAGCCATTTTGCTTTGCGGCGACTGTAATGGATGGTACGAAACTGGCGCTTGTAAGAATGTCATCATCCGCGATAACAAATTCATTAATGCCCTCACAGCCAATTATCAGTTTACTAATGCAGTCATTTCCATCTATCCCGAAATTCCTGATTTGAATGATCAACAAAAGTTTTTTCATTCCGGAATTGTGATAGAAAATAACACATTTGAGATGTTTGACTGCCCCATTCTATATGCTAAATCCACAGATGGCATCTTGTTTAAAGAAAATAAGATTACCTACAACAACGATTTTAAGCCCTTTCATTGGAACACCCATCTATTCCTATTTGAAAAGGTAAATAATGTATCAATAATCAATAATCGTTTTGGAAAAGGATTAGATAAAGAATCAGATATAAAAGTTACTTTATCAGCATCAGACGCCATCAGATTGAATAATAATAAATAAAACATATAAGAATGAGAGTTATTTTATTAGCAGCCCTTTGTTTTTTTATGATAAATTGTTCGACGGGAACAAGTTCAACACAAGATTTAACCCTGAGATACAATAAACCGGCCACCGTTTGGGAGGAGGCACTGCCCCTGGGTAACGGACGGATTGGGATGATGCCCGATGGAGGAATAGAAAAAGAACATATTGTTTTAAACGACATTACGATGTGGTCGGGCAGCGAAGAAAATGCGCTTAATCCTGAGGCATTAAAATTTTTGCCTGAAATTCAACAACTCTTGTTAGAAGGGAAAAATCAGGAAGCCCAAAATATGATGTACAAAAATTTCCGTTGTGCCGGACAAGGATCAGCATTCGGAAGCGGAAAAGATGCCCCCTATGGATGTTTTCAGATGTTGGGCGATTTGAATATCAGTTATTTATATCCAAATAATGATTCTATCAGAGATTATCAGCGAGGACTCTCGTTGAATGATGCAACAGCTTTTATGCAATTTCGAAAGGGAGAAACTCAATACAAACGCGAATATTTTGCTTCACATGCGAATGATGTGTTGGTGATTCGTTTGACCTCCGACAAAAAAAAGAGACTGAGTTTTGATGTAAATCTTAGTCGACCTGAAAGAGCTTCCATTTCAGTAAAAGAAAATGTTTTATTTATGGAAGGTCAGCTGAATGACGGCTATAACACAGATAAAGGAGTTCGTTATATTACTAAATTACAAATAATTAGTAAAACAGGAAAACTTGATACAAGCGATAAAACATTATCGCTCAGGGATGCAGATGAGGCCATTATTCTGATATCGACATCCACTAATATGTTAGATAAAGATTATTCCACTAAGGTTGATATTCTTTTGTCAAAGGCAGGAAAAAGTTCTTACAAAGATTTAAAAGCCTCACATACAGCAGACTATCAAGCAAAGTTCAATCGTGTCGAATTGAATATAGGAAAACAAAAAAATGACACTCCCACGAATGTAAGATTAAGGGACTTTCAACAAAATGACGACCCATCTTTTGCCGTATTATACTTTCAATTTGGTCGTTATCTGATGATTAGCGGTACAAACAAAAATAGTTTACCGTTGAATTTGCAGGGACTTTGGGCAAATACCGTTCAGACACCATGGAATGGCGATTACCATCTGAACATCAACCTACAAATGAATTATTGGCCAGTAGAAGTATGTAACCTATCAGATTTGCATGTACCACTTATTGAATTTACGCAATCGTTGGTACCATCCGGAACTGCGACAGCTGAAACATACTATGGAGCAGAAGGTTGGATGGCCCATATGATGAGTAACCCGTGGAAATTTACAGCACCCGGCGAACATGCATCTTGGGGATCAACTACAACCGGCGGCGCCTGGCTTTGTGAACATTTGTGGGAACATTATGCTTATACTCAGGATAAAGAGTACCTGAAAAAGGTTTACCCAACATTGAAAGCAGCAGCCGATTATTTTTTGACCAGTATGATTACAGAGCCCAAAAACGGATGGTTAGTTACTGCTCCTTCCTCATCTCCGGAAAATGCTTTTTACATGCCAGGGACCAAAACAGCTGTGAATGTTTGTATGGGTCCAACTATGGATGTTCAAATCGTCAATGAATTATTTACGAATGTATTATCTGCTGCCGGAATTCTTGAGATTGAAGATGAAACAGTGAAGAAGATAAATGAAGCATTGCCAAAACTTCCTCCTATGCAAATTAGTCCGAAGGGTTACTTGCAGGAATGGTTGGAGGATTACGAAGAGGCTGAACCACAACATCGCCATGTTTCTCATTTATATGGTTTATATCCGTCGAACCAGATTTCGCCAAACAAAACACCCGAATTAGCTGCTGCAGCAAGAGAAACTTTGAACAGGAGAGGTGATGGAGGTACTGGATGGTCTCGTGCATGGAAAATAAATTTCTGGGCTCGGCTACAAGATGGGAACAGAGCATATAAATTGTTAAAAAGTCTGCTCGAGCCAGTTTTGGGCGATGAAACATCTATGTCGGGTCACGGAGGCGGGACCTATCCGAATCTGTTCTGTGCCCATCCCCCATTTCAGATTGATGGAAATTTTGGTGGTACTTCAGGAATAGCGGAGATGCTCATCCAAAGTCAGGATGGTTTTATTGAATTGCTTCCAGCGTTACCAGATGTTTGGGCAACGGGTAATTTTAAGGGATTGAGAGTTCGCGGCGGAGCTGAGGTAGATGCATTCTGGAAAAACAAACAGCTTACTAAGGTGAAGATCAAAGCAGATGTTTCAAATTCTTTCAAGTTTAAAGTACCTAGTTATGTGACGTCCATAAAACATTATGGAAAATCATTGAATATTGTTGATGGATTTATAGTTATGAAATTAAAATCCGGAGAAGAAGCTCAATTAGAAATAATATGAAATAAAAAATACGCATCGGTAATTTAATCGATGCGTATTCATTTTATTGCTTATGTTGATTATATAATATCGTAAGGTAAAAGCGATAAAGCATCAGAAACTTTATCGATAGCATCGCGCATCGGCTTTGAAACCATAGATTTGATCACGGCATTAACATCTGCTTTTACCGTTAATCTCATCTTTGTATCGTTCTCATCTTTGCTGACTAATTGCAACCACAAGAACACCTCAAATGGCAGGTCTTCCGATTTGAATTTAACCAGTTTGTTAGGTTCGCGTTCAACAACTACAAATTTAACGTAACCAATCGGGTCGATCTTAAATGAGCAGCTGTCGGTATCAAAAGTGAAATCCTTTATCTTGTCGGTCGGGATTTTATCTTTTACCATCTCTAATTTACTCAAATCAGAAAGAACTCTGTAAACATTCTCAAGCGTATGAGGAATTGTTTTAATTTCACTTACAAACTCGGTCATCTATTTGTCTATTTTGTTTTTGTTACATCCCACTGATCGGGTTTTTTTCGCCATTCTTTTAATGTCTTCAAATCTGATTCGGCAATATAATCGATACGAAGTGCCTCATCAAGAATTGCATCATAATCGCTTAATGTTGTAAGTTCAACGCGCGATTCTTTCAATGCTTCTTTGGCAATGGGAAAACCATAAGTGAAGATGGCAACCATTCCTAATACATCGCAACCGTTGTTGCGGATGGCATCAACAGCTTTTAGACTACTTCCGCCGGTTGACACTAAATCTTCTACAACAACCACCTTTTGTCTGGGTTTCAGGTCTCCTTCTATCAGGTTCTCAAGGCCGTGATCTTTTGGTGCTGAACGAACATATACAAATGGTAATCCAAGCGCATCGGCAACAATGGCACCTGGAGCAATAGCACCTGTTGCAACGCCAGCAATCGCTTCTACTTGTGGGTACTTTTCTAGAATTAAACGACAGAATTCTATTTTGATAAAGTTTCTTATTGCCGGATAAGACATTAATTTTCTATTGTCACAATAAATTGGTGATTTCCAACCCGATGCCCAAGTGAAAGGGTTTGCCGGTTGTAATTTTATAGCTTTTATGTGTAGCAGTTTTTCAGCAGTTAATTTTCTTATCATTTCCATTTTTGTTCATCTTTCAGGATTAAATACAAAAGTAATACTTTACGCAAAAAAAAGCGACATTTTTAATGATTAAATCTTTTAAAAAACTTCTCCTAACGTGGCTATACTTATTTTAACATTGGGACATTTTAAAATGGGTATTGAACAAGCCTCAATTGTTGAACCTGTTGTTATCACATCATCAACCAGCAATAGGTGCTTACCGGCAAAAACGGTTTTATTCCTCACTTCAAATATATCTTTTACATTTTCCCATCGTTGTGTTCTGCTTCTTTTGGTTTGAGTGGGATTGTAAATTGTTCGAAATAAGATTGATGTAGAAATGGGTATTCCGGTTATTTCAGATAACCCTCTGGCAACCTGCTCCGACTGATTATATCCTCTGGTCTTCTGACGTTTAGGATGGAGGGGCACGGGCACAATTAAATCGATAGAAGATATAAACTCACTGCCAAGAAGATCTTTTGCAAAAAGTCGCCCAAGCATTATGGCCACCTCTTTTCTATTGTTGTACTTAAATTGATGTACCAACTTTTGGAGTATTCCTTCTTTTGTATATACACAAAAAGAGGCAATTCTTTCAAAAGGAAGTCGTCCTGCCATAAGTTCTTCGGCTTTGTTTCCTGGTTCTTTATAATTATTTGTTTTTGGTAATTTATAGAGGCAGTCCAAACAGATACCTTTTTCTGATATATTTAGTTTATTTCCGCATACACAACAACAATCGGGAAAGAAAAGATGCAGAAAATCATGTAATATGGAATGTGCGGTCATTTTTTATTTATTCTTTTTACGCAGCAGTTCTTCTATACATCTCAAAGATTCTTCATATCCGTATCCTCTGCCAGCAGCATAACGGAGTAATTTTGTTTTGGCTTCGATTTCTGATTGAAAACTAATTGATTTGTATTTATTTTCAAGCTGAAGCATGAGCGATTGCAGCCATTTATCTTTTGGAATTTCGGAAAAAGCGGTCTTTATTAATTCTGCGGGGATGTGCTTTTCCCACAAGGCCGCTTCTATTTTGGATTTGCCCCATTTGTTAAACTGAAATTTGTCGTGGACAAAACTATCTACATATCGCTGGTCGTCAATGTATTTACCTTTTTTCAACAATGCTATGATTCGGTCTTCGGCACCTACTTCTTCAAGGTTGTATCTCCTTATTTTTATACGAATATCAAACTCGCAACATTCTTTCATTGAACAAATGCGGGCCATTCTGCTATAAGCAGTTTTTTCAGATATCGCACTTTTTCCCCTATTATCCATGCCTCTGTGCTCTAATCATTCTGTCATTACCTGATATATCTTTTCGGAGCTCTACATAAAGAAATCTTTTTTGGAGAAGCATTTCTACAATCTCTTTACCTTTGCACCTGTTAATTTCAAAATACAGTTTTCCATTTGGATTCAATCTATTCAAAGCCAGATCGGCAATACGTTCGTAAAAAAGCAATGCATTATCATCTGGGACAAACAGTGCTGTTTCCGGCTCAAAATCTAATACATTGGAATCCATTTCGTGCTTTTCACTCTCTGTTACATAAGGTGGATTACTTACGATAACATCAAATGTTTCAACATCTTCAGCATCTTTTAATACATCTTTTTGCTTGAAGTTTACGGTAACATTGTTAATTTTCGCATTTTCTTCGGCTACTTTTAGCGCGTCGACAGAAATATCCCATGCTTCAACATAAACTGATGGTAACTTTTTTGCTAGTGTAACGGCAATACAACCGCTTCCCGTCCCAATATCAAGAATGCGTTTTGTTTTATCTTCTTTTTCTGATATCACCCACTCTACTAATTCTTCCGTTTCGGGACGTGGAATTAAGACATGTGAATTCACATGAAAAGTTAAGCCATAAAATTTTGTCTCTCCAAAAATATATTGAAGTGGTTCTTGTTTTTTTAACCGCACAATAATATCCTCAAGTTTTTGTTTCTCAGCATCAGATAAAATCGTATTTTTGCATGAGAACAAGTCACTTGGCAAAATTCCACACACTTCTTTTAGCACAAGTCGTGTTATGGCTTTTATTTCATCATTGGGAAAATATCCCGACAATTCGCGTGTAAAATAAGTTGCTATGTTTTCTGTTTGATTCATTAGAACAAAGATAAATAAAATGACCGTTAACGAAAAATATATGTTTCGATGCCTTCAACTGGCAAAAAAAGGTGAGGGATTTACAAAACCGAATCCGATGGTGGGAGCGGTTATTGTGCATAATGATAAAATAATCGGAGAAGGTTTTCATCGCCAATTTGGTAAACCGCATGCCGAAGTGAATGCTATCGCGTCTGTAAAAGATCCTTCAATTCTTTCGGAATCAACCCTTTATGTCTCTTTAGAGCCATGTGCGCATTTTGGAAAAACTCCTCCTTGCACACAACTGATCATTTCGAATTGTATTCCAAGGGTAGTAATTGCTTCAACTGACCCCAATCCTGCTGTTGCCGGAAAAGGAATTGAGATACTCCAAAATGCCGGAATTGAAGTTTCATGTGGAGTTTTGGAAAAAGAGGCCAAAGAATTGAACAAGATGTTCTTTGTGAATCAGTTATTTAAAAGACCCTATATTATTTTGAAATGGGCACAAAGTAATGATGGATTCATTGATATTGAACGAAAAGATTCAGCGGATATTCCACCGGCAAAAATATCCAATATTCTTACTCAATGTTTTGTGCACAGAGAACGTACTGATGTTCAGGGAATAATGGTTGGCACAAACACTGTTATAAAAGATAATCCGCTACTTACTGCCAGAAAATGGTCTGGCAATAACCCGGTGAGGATTACACTGGACAGAAATGGGAGAATTCCTGCTGATTCAATGATTTTTAATGATAATGCACCTACAATAGTGTTTACAGAAAAAAAGGAGTATAATATAAAAAAAGATACAGTAACTATTGTAACTTTTGACTTTACAAATGATTTGAATTTGAAGATTTTGAACTATCTTTATACTCATAAAATCTATTCGGTAATGATTGAAGGTGGCACCTATCTGCTCAATTCTTTTATTGAAAAAGATTTATGGGATGAGGCTTATGTAGAAGTTTCAGATATGAAATTTGAATCTGGAGTAAAATCGCCTTCTTTAAAATGGTACAATGGCATATCAAAAAGATATTCAAATTCTTTACTATACCATTTAAAGAACGAAATAACTCGAAATTTTCTTTAAATATTCATTTTGCTTAGGTTTAAGTGAAAAATCTTTCTACTTTTGCACATCTTAAACACGTTGCACAATTATTTTTGAAACAAATGTTTATAAAATATATTAATAGAAGTCTGATTCTTTTTATTGGGATAATCCTATTTTCTTCATGTTTGAATAATTCAGACACTTATCAGTCGTATGAACCTTCTTCTGACCCTCAATTGTATGCATTTTCCGCTTCTGCGAAGTACGATTCAACGAAGACTTTGAAAAATGCAAAATTTGCTATTGATCAAAAGGGCGCTATAGACGGAAAGCCAAGGGTGTTTAATCCGGATTCGCTCGAATTCGGTTTTGTACCAAAAAATGCACTGATAAATGTTACGACAAAAACAAATTCTGAAATCATCAGTTTCTCTCTCTCTAATCCTGATAGTACTTACTTTTGGAACAGACAGGATTCGGTTGATTTATCAAGATTGAAATCTTTTGAGATTAATTCTGAAGATGGAAAGTTTAAAATGCTTTATGAGTTCAAATTGAATGTTCATAAACAGAACCCAAATATCATAACTTGGGTAAATGTTGAAGATAATTATTTAACAACTCAGGTAAACGAACAAAAAACGATTCTGCTGGGAAACGCTTTTTATACTTTCTATCGCAGTAATGGAAACTTAAATGGTTTGTCAACAAACCGTTCTACTCCTACAACACATTCTCCAATTACTATTACCGGACTTCCCACAAACACAATCATATCGACTATCCATACCATTTCCAATGGGCAAACCTCTACCGGATTTGTATTGGATCAATTGAATAACGTGTATAAATCCACAAACGGAAGTAGTTGGATTTCAACTAATAACATTTATCCTGTTCGCTCCATTTTAGGAAATATGCATTCTGCAGGCACTGATTCAATTCTGGTAATCGTTGAAAATGAAGGGAAATTGACTTTTGCAAAATCAAAAGACTTGATAAGTTTCCATCTTTTAAATGAAATACCTGATGAATTTCCTATAAATGCCTACTCATCGGTGAGTTATGAAAATCCGCTAATATTCTCAGCAAAATTCATTGTTGTTGCCGGAGGGGCTACTGCTTCGGGTTCGCTAAATCATAACACAATCTGGATTTTAAAAGAAAATGATAATAAAATCACAATCCTAAAACATAATGTTGCAGAAGAATTACAGGGTGGCAATTTGTTTCCTTATGATTCCAAATTGTATTTCTTTGCACAGAATGGTACAAAAAATGAGATTTATTCTTCTGAAAACTACGGTGTCAGTTGGACAAAAGTGAGCACTTCACAGGCATTGCCGATCGATTTCACTTTCAGAAAGAGTGCTTCTGTTTTGAAAGATGCAGATAACTTTATTTGGATTTTCGGTGGAACTGCGGGTAATAATACTCAATTGTCTGATATTTGGAGAGGACGACTAAATAAATTGGTAGTGAATAATAATTGAACGATATAAAATGTATTTCCTTGTTTATGTCTTTGATTAATAATATAAATACTTCGAGCTTACCAAAGCATGTTGCTATCATAATGGATGGAAACGGACGTTGGGCCAAAGCAAATGGTCTGCATCGCTCTGAAGGTCATCAGGAAGGAGTTGCTGCTTTACATAGAGCAGTTGAAGCTGCCTCCGAAATTGGTATCGAATATTTGACTGTTTATGTTTTCTCAACAGAAAATTGGGAACGACCAAAAGAAGAGGTGGAATCATTAATGGAGCTTATGGTTTATGCTCTCAAAAAGGAAACTCCAAATCTGGTAAAGAATAATGTACAACTGATAAGTATTGGCGATCTGAGTAGGTTGCCGGTAAAGACTAGAGAGAGTTTACAGGCATCTATTGATGCAACTTCTCAATGTACGGGGTTGAAATTGGTTGTTGCAATGAGCTATTCGTCAAAATGGGAGATAGGAAACGCATTGAAATTAATTGCCAAAGAAGTGAAGGATGGTCATCTTCAACTAAATGATATTAATGAGGACTTAGTCTCTGATTATCTAACGACTAAGGGAATACCTGATCCTGAATTGCTAATACGAACTGGAGGAGAACAGCGAATAAGTAATTTCCTTCTCTGGCAATCAGCATATACAGAGTTTTATTTTACAGAAATATTTTGGCCTGACTTTACAGAAGATACTTTTTATGAAGCTATTCTGGAATTTCAGAATAGAGAACGCCGGTTTGGCAAAATAAGTGAACAGATTGAATCGTACGATTGAACTTTATTTCAATTAACGACTGAATATATCAGCATAGAAAAATTCAAACAATGTTAAAGAGAACATTTTTCATATTAATACTTTTTACTGTCCTTTTTCAGGTAAATACTTTTAGTCAAATAGTACCAACAAACGACAGCATTCAGCTAATAGCTACTGATTCAGTAGATGTGAAACCGATTATAAACTATACAGCAACACCAAAATCGTATATTATTGCGGATATTAGTGTTACGGGGTTGGAGAACTCAATGTATGAGGATTTTGTGTTAATAGGTTTCTCAGGCTTATCAAAGGGACAGGAGATCTTAGTGCCTGGCGATGAAATTACGAATGCAGTACAACGCTTTTGGGACCAGGGCTTATTTTCGGATACAAAAATTCTGGTAGATAAAATTAAGGGCGACAGCATATGGCTGGAGCTGAAACTTACTGATAGACCTCGCGTTACGAATATTCACTATTCGGGCATGAAGAAGAATGAACAAGAGGATATTGAGGAAAAAGTAGGAATGGTTAAGGGTGTTCAAATTACACCTAATCAAATTGATAATGCTGAAAAGATTATTAAAACTTATTTCTCGGATAAAGGGTTTGGAGATGCTGAGGTTTCAATTAACCAACGTCCTGATCCAGCTGGTAAAAATCAGGTAATCTTGGATATTATTGTCGACAAAAAAGAAAAAATCAAGATCAATAATATTGATATTCTTGGAAACGAGGCTATTTCTGATAGCAAACTCGAATGGGCTATGAAAAAGACTAATGAAAAAGGAAAACTCATTAACTTTTTTCGTACGAAAAAGTTCGTTGATAACTTGTATCAGGAAGATAAAAAGAACTTACTTAGTAAATATCACGAATTAGGTTATAGGGATGCTGAAATATTATCTGATTCTGTTTATCCTCATAATCCTAAAACGGTTAATATTGTAATTAATGTTTCTGAAGGTCCGCAATATTATATCAAAGATATAAACTGGATAGGGAATACACAGTACAATTCCGAATATCTTGGAAATGTACTGAATATGAAACCGGGAGAAATCTATAATCAGAAAAAATTACAAGAACGATTAATATCTGATGAAGATGCGGTTATAAATGTTTATCAGAATAATGGTTACCTTTTTTCAAATATTGATCCTGTTGAAATAAATATTCAAAACGATTCAGTAGAACTGGAACTACGAGTAATTGAAGGTCCAAAAGCTACAATTAAAAGAGTTATTATTCAAGGAAACGACAGGCTATATGAAGACGTAATTCGCCGTGAATTACGAACAAAACCGGGTACTATTTTTAGTAAGGATGACCTGATTCGTTCAGTTAGAGAAATAGCACAAACTGGTCATTTCGATCCCGAAAATCTTCAACCAGGAGTTGTCCCTAATCAAGAGGACGGAACCGTTGATCTTACTTATCCATTGACATCTAAAGGTAACGACCAAATAGAAGTCTCTGCCGGATGGGGTGTAACAGGCTTGGTTGGCAAATTGAGTTTGCAACTAAAGAACTTTTCACTTAAAAATCTGATGAATCCCAAATCTTATAAGGGAATTATTCCTCAGGGAGAGGGACAAACATTGATTTTGAGCGCTCAAACTAATGGACAATATTATCAATCTTATCAGTTTTCATTTACCGAACCTTGGTTTGGAGGAAAACGCCCAAACAACTTTTCAATAAGTACTTATTATTCTAGATATACTGGTTTGAACTCAAACTACTACCAACAGAATATGTATAACAATATGTATTATAATCCTTATGGTGGGTACGGTGGATACGGCGGTTACGGCGGTTACGGCGGTTACGGTAGTGGTTACGGTAGCGGTTACGGTAGCGGTTACGGTAGTGGAGGCGGTTATCAAGATATGGCAGAAAATGCTTCTGACCCAAATCAAGTATTCAGTATGGTTGGCTTTTCTATTGGATATGGAAAACGATTGGAATGGCCTGATGATTATTTCTATGTACAAGGTGAATTAGGTTACCAACGTTACGGCCTTAAGAATTGGCAGTATAACTATTTCCCATTCAGTACAGGTGTCAGCAACAGTGTTTTGCTAAATCTAACTTTAGCAAGAAATTCTATTGATAATCCTCTTTATACACGATCAGGTTCTCAATTCACATTAAATTTGGGCATTACACCTCCATTCTCTTTAGTTGATGGAAAAGATTATGCATCTATGGCAAATAATGATCCTGAAAAATATAAATGGAATGAGTATCATAAATGGAAACTAAAAATACGTACCTATACTCCTTTAACACAGGCTGCAAAAAGAACTCCCGTTATCGCAACTCGTGCTGAATTTGGACTTATTGGTTCTTTTAACAAAAACAAACTGACTCCATTTGAAACCTTCGATGTTGGAGGTGATGGAATGAGCGGTTATTCGAGTTCATTCGCAACTGAAAATATCGCTTTACGTGGTTATGAAAATCTGTCAATAGCAGAACAAGCAAGAGCTTATACCAGATTAGGACTTGAATTAAGATACCCATTTATTCTGGAACCTAACTCTACAATTTATGGCTTAGCATTTTTGGAAGCTGGTAACGCATGGAATCAAATTGTTGATTTTAATCCTTTCGATTTGAAACGTTCAGCGGGTGTCGGTGTTCGTATTTTTTTACCTATGATAGGTTTGATGGGGATCGACTGGGCTTATGGATTTGATGTTGCTCCAAGAACAGGTCAAAGAGGCGGAAGTCAATTCCACTTTGTCATTGGACAAGAATTCTAAGCATAATTAAGATTAATTACATATACAATAATAAACGTTTCTTTTCTAATTACGTCTTTATTAACAAGTATATTAAATAAAGCAATATGAAAAAGTCATTATTATTAATCTGTTTATTTAGCATAATAGCTGTTAGCTCTGCTTATGCACAGAAATATGCATTAATTGATATGGAATATATTTTAAAAAAAATTCCAGCGGTTGAACAAGCTAACAATGAATTGGAAGAAGCTTCTAAACAATGGCAAGCTGAAATTGAAGCACAAACTACTGAGGTAGAGGCTTTGTATAAAAAATATCAAAAAGATTTTGATTTATTGAAAGGTGACGAGAAAACTAGACGTGAAAATGAGATTGTCGAAAAAGAGAATCAAATAAGCAATTTGAGCAACTCCTATTTTGGACCTGATGGTGAATTATTAAAACGTCGCGAAGAGTTTATGAAACCTATTCAAGATGAAATTTATGAAGCTATAAAGTCAATTTCAAACGCCTCTGGGTACCAAATGGTAATTGATCGAGCATCAGCAACATCCATTATCTTTGCTTCACCTTCTATTGATATTAGTGATCAGGTACTTGAGATGTTGGGAAATTAAATTAAAAAACCTAACTTTGCTTTCTATTTTCATGTTATTGTTGATTATTCATCAATCAAATATCATAAGTAAAAATAGTTCTGCAAGTTTGTTTTGGAAACAATTGACATAATTAAAATGATAACAAATTAATAAAAACAAATAATCGCTATGTTAAAAAAATTACTTATTCTATTTATTGCAATTGCTCCAATCGCAGCATTTGCGCAAGACAAACTTGCATATATCAATACTCAGGAGATTTTTGCAGTAATGCCGGAAGTTCCAGGAATTGAAACTCAATTGAGTGAAAAACAAGCTCAGATATCTAAAAATGGTCAAGCTCTAGTTGAAGAATTTAACAAAAAAAATGAAGAATTTCAAGCAACTGCAACAACTTCTTCTGATGCCGTTAAAGCAGATCAACAAAAACAATTGGAACAAATCAATGAGAGATATCAATTGTATATTCAAAACAGCCAAAAAGAACTTCAGGATCTTCAACAACAACTTTTAGCTCCTGTCAACAAGAAAATAAGCGATGCAATAAAAACAGTTGCAGATGCAAATGGTTATACATATGTTTTCGATGTAGCTACAATGTATTCTCAACTAGTTTATATTAATCAAGCTACAGCTAAAAACATAACTACTGATGTGAAAACAAAATTAGGTGTTAAGTAAAAAACTGGCCCTACTTAGTCCTGAAATTATAGTTTAAAAAGACAATATTGATAAAAAAACCTGATGTGTGAACATCAGGTTTTTTATCAATATTTATTCGCCTTTTACCACCAATATTGGTGTATTTGAATGAAATAGCATCCTTCGGGCAATGCCAGGATTAAACATACGTGAGAAAATGTTTCTTCTTGAACCTGACATTACAATCATTTCAATGTTGTTTTCCTCAATAAACTTTTCTAAAGTGTTTTCTAAACCTTCTTCAGATCGGTCTATTAAACTATATTCGAACTGTAAATGTGAATAACTTTTTGTAAGATAATCTTTAAAGCCGGAAAGTTTCACTTCGTTCAAAAAATCATCTTTATTTGTAAGATGCACAAAGTAAATCTTTGAATTTCGATCTTCAACAAACTTCATTAAAGTTGTAAAAGCTTTAATTTCTCGTTCTTGAAAATTAGTCAGAAACACCATTCGTTGAATATCATTAAGAGTCTTATTCGCTGCACTTTCAGGAATTGCAAAAATTGGTGTTTTACAACCATCAATAACTTCGGCTGTCACACTTCCGATAATATCAAACTCTCTTGCATTTTGACCTCTTGTACCCATGACAATAGCTAATGGACGCATCTTTTTAGAATAAATAATAATCTCTTCTTCAGGAAGTCCCTCCTGCAAGATAAATGAATATGAGACATTAGGTATTTCACTATTATCTATTTTCGCTTTAAGCGTTTTGGAGAGATTATTCATATCTGTTTCAGCACGTTCACGAATATCTTTCAATAAATCTTGATCTGGGGCTTGAACTGTAAAAGAATCACCAAAAGGAATTGCTGCAGGATAAAAAGGAGTATAAAAAACATTCATCAATTTGATCTTGCAATTCATATTACTAGCTAAACCAAAAGCAAAAACACATGCTTTTAAAGTATAATCAGAAAAATCTACTGGAACTAAAATCTCTTTACGAGGTTCTATTTCTTCCTCTTTTTCTTTTTCGTTTTCATTTGATAAATCCACACTTTCAATAATTTCCAATGCTCGTGGAAGGTCACTTTCATTAATTCGCACACGAGCATTTCCAGGTAAAATTGGCTGAATCAAGTTAATACCATTAATCACTGCAGGAACACCTTCTGACTCTAAAATGCTTTTCAGTATTTGTGCTTTTTCGTATGTATGGATAGCAACCGTGACCAGATTATCTTCTTTTTCTTTTGAACCTTTTTTATTTTCCATCTTAATAGAATAATTTAGTTAAGTTATTTGTAAAAGAAAACCCAATATTTGTTCATTCAAATATTGGGCTCCTATATCATACTTTTCATTAGGGTAATTCCGAAAATTCTTTTTCTACAATTTGCTCGGGATAATCGCTCAAACCCAAAATATGTAATGCCTCATCAAAAATTGTTGTGTCATCTAGCATTACTATACCTCCATTAGGACCCGGTTCAATATGGACCCCAACACTTTTACCTTCACGGTAGTTGTAACCACCAAAATAATTGCGAACGGTATCGGGTGTGAGGCCCAGTTTCTCAGCGATTTTTACAATACTTCCATCGGGCAACTTATCTTTAAGTGCTCTTAAATCGTTAAATGAAATTGTTCTTGCCATGGCTCTTAATCTTTTGAAATAATTAATTTGGTTCAGAATATTTAATGCCCTAAACTTACGTTATTTTTTTTATAAAAACAACTATTAGAACAAAAATATAATTTATACTCTCTTTACATTGTATATAACATTTATCAATGAACTAAAGTTGCTAAAAAAGGGCTAAAAATAATTACTGAAGCCATATATAATAAAATAAACAACCCTATGCTCTTTCCACTTTTAAATGAATAAACAGAAACATATTTGCATTGCTTTTCGACATGATAACACTTAACTCGAATCCGTACATAAAGCAAATATAATAACAAAGCTACAACTGACCCTACTATTATTCCTCCTATAACATCGGAAACGAAATGAACACCAAGATATATTCGCGTATAGCTATTTATTGTAGCCCACAAAAATGACGAAATAACTATCCATTTATTTCTGAATAATAGTGAAAGGAAAACAGCAATACCAAAAGCATTCGCGGCATGACTTGAAATAAATCCATATACTCCTCCCTTGTAACCATTTACAATGTCTACGTATTTTTCAAAGTCGGGATGATGCGTTGGACGTAAACGTTCGAAAAAAGGTTTAAAAACTGAAGATGCAACTTGATCACAAAAAACCAATATTAGTATAAAACAAATGGTAACAAGAACGCCCTCTTTTTTAGGAACTTTGTAAAAGAACATAAAAAGTAAAAAAAGTATGACAGGAATCCATATAATTCTTCCAGTCAATGTCCAAAACAAATTATCGAGAAAGACAGAGTTACTTCCATTAAGAGCAAAAAAAATTTCCCTTTCGTAGGGCAATAGGTTTTCTACGGCTTCTTTCATTATACTTTTTATACTTAGATTCACTACTGTCCACTTAAAATAAGTTGAGAGTCAGTTGATTATCATTTCGTTCTTTGACATCATTGATATCTATATATGTAAATAGCTCTTTTACAGGGGTTTTATCCAAGAGAGAAATTCCTAAAATTTGCAAAATCTCGTAAGTTGTACGATTGATTTGTAAATCGTGTCCCACAATTGCAACCAAACAATATGCGATAATTGCACTGTATATTTGGATTCTAACCGCATTCGGGGAAGTTCCCCAAAAAGATTTGATCTTTAGATGCTGTTTGATCCATTTGAAAAACAGTTCTATTTGCCAACGGTTCTTATAAAGCATTGCAATCTGTTTCGCTGTGAGTTCAAAATTATTTGTAAGGAATATGAGCGTTCTATTCTTTTCCTTGTCGTAAAAAGCAACTCTCCTGAGGCTTTCCGGATAATCTTTAGATGAGTAGATCCCTTTTAAGAAACCTGTCTGATCGGCTATGACAGCTGTAGTTTCATCTACCGGGTTATTAGTCTTAACTTCAAACTTCAGGTTCTTTCTGGCTCTAATTACAAATGAAGATTCCAGTTTTGTGATCCTATATAAACGGGTGTAATCAACATATCCTCTGTCGAAGATATAATAGGCACCGGCCTCATAAGGAATTACATCCATTGCATTCACATCATTAACCGAAGCGGTAGTAATATGTACAAAAACCGGTATCTGTGTGGTTATATCCAGAAGGGTGTGGATTTTTACTCCACCCTTATTCTTGCGAAACTTAGCCCACCAAAATACCGACAAGCATAAATCTACGGTTGTGGAATCAAAAGCATAGACTTTACCTTTTATCTCAAAATCGTTGTTTTCCAGCTTTTGTCTGGCAACTCCAATGAGATAATAAGCAAACTCTTCAAAGATCCTGTAATCGCGATTCTCATTTGCTTTTGAGAGATTACTGCGGGTAACACTTTTCCCAAAACCGAGATGATAACACTTTCTGCTGTGGGCTTCAATTGCCACAATCAAATCACGTAAACTGTCACGGTTGGTAAGTTGTCCGAACACCATCACAAGTAGTTGATTCCAACAGGTAAAATGTTTTACATATCTGTTACCATCGTACTTTAAGACAATGGTGTCAAAAACCCGCTGAGGTAAGAACTCTACAATTTGAGTGTACACGTATTTGCCTTTATTCATTGTTCCTTCATAATAAAAAGAACAAAAATATAATTTCAAATCGTCACGCTAAAAAATGACCCGTAAAGTATAGTATATCAATAATTTCAAAGAACTTTTTCTGATTTTTAGTGGACAGTAGTGACTTAGATTATAAAAAAAATAATAACAACTATTTAATAAGAAATATAATCAGATTGATTTAAATGATTTCAACAGATTCTTTATTGAGCCAACCTACACTTCCGTTAGCAATTTCAACTTCATACCAAATGCCATCTGTTCCAGTTATCTTTACCTTTGTCCCTTCATGTAGTTGAAAAACTTCGGTACTATTATTATCAGGAGATGACATTGCTGTTACTGCTCCCGTCAATATAATTGCTTGATTGTGGTTTTGTCGTAAATCTTTTTGTCTAAAGGAAAAAACATTGGCTGCTATTAATAACACAAAAATCAAAACACTTGTATAGAAAGCGACCTTCTTTGCCCAAAGAATACGCACAAAAAGATAAATTGCTGCACAACCCAAAAAGAGAATAAATAATATTATGGCAATTGTAGCCCATGTATTTGAGTTGAACATATTTTGAATAGATCTAAACCAATTTACAAAGAAAAGATTCTGAGTTGTATCAATTTTATCCTCAGTTCTCAAATTTGCAAAACGTAGATTATGTCTAATATCACCATCTCCTGGGTCCAACAATAATGCTCGTTCATAATTCAAAATAGCCTCACCTATCTGATTATCTCGAAAATAAGCATTTCCTATGTTATAATATAATTCTGCTGATTCCTCTCCTTGTTTTAAAAAAGAATCAACAATAATTTCATATAACTCGATGCTTTTCTTAAAATTACCATTACGATAAGCATCTGAAGCAGCATTTATATCGGTATTCTCAGCCGACAATGGAAATAAACTGAGAATAAATCCAAAACAGAAAATATAAATTTTAGTTTGTGCTCTCATTATTATTGTTTTTTTACAGTATCCACTTTCTTTAATCTACTTTCCATTTCGTCGATTGCTTCAACTGTTTCTTTATATACTTCGTCCATAGCTGTTGAACTTTCAGCAGGTGAATATTGTGCAAACTCGCAAGTATGTAAAATATTCATAAATTTATCAATCAACATTTCATCTATACCTTTTTTAGATAACTCTGTTCCAACATTATCTTTTGACAAACTTACAACGGGTATTGATAATTTATCACTAAAATAGCCCCAAATTGCTCGAAGCATCTCCTCATAGAAAGGTGTTTTCTTTGCATCCTTAAGATATTTTTCAGCAATCTTAAGACGCTTTGTAGCAACTTTATTTGCTTTTTTATTGCGCATCAATGTGATATTTGCACTTTCTATTGCCTGTTTTCTGTTAAATAAATAAAGAATAATTAATAATAAAAGAGGGATGAAATACCACAACCAATAACTAAAAGAACCAACAAAATAAACACTCTTGGGCTGAAAATCAGGATCTTTGGTTTTTATAAACCTTATATCCTGTTCTACTTCTACATCTTGCTTATTAATAAAATTACTTGAAGATGCCTTACTTGGGTCAGCCTTTGCAACTTTTAAATCATATGCTGGTGAAGAAAGCGTTTTGTATGTTCCACTTCCTAAATCAAAATAAGAAAACTCGATTGAAGAAATATCATATGTACCTTCATAACGAGGAATTGCCAGATATTCAATCACTTTAGTACCAGTTGTACCATTTGTAGCAATTTGAATATTGTTATTAATCGTGGGATCATACACTTCAAAATTTGAAGGAAATTCAATCTTTGGATTTTGAATCAGTTTTAAATTACCTGTACCCGATATTTCCAACTTGACAGTCACTGGTTCATTTGCTTTTGTGTCTGTTGTACTAATACTTGATTTAAAACTGAAAGTTCCTACCCCACCTGAAAAGTTGTCAGGTTTACCATTAGGCAAAGGTCTTACATTTATTGAGACCGGATTGGTAACCAATGTTTTTGCAACATCGACCATTACCTCTTGAGAACCGAAGAAAGTCTCAATCTTTTTACCTGAAGGAACAGAAAAAACCATTTCCAGTTTCCCACTCGGAATATTTATTCTACCTGATCGTTGGGGGAAAAGTAAAGTCTTTCGTAGATCTGCAGTGTAGTAGTTCCTGCCATTGTAACGTTCCATTTTAAGTTGCTGGTTTGAAGGAAATGGAACTTCTTCAACCATGAAACCTTCAAATTCTGGAAACTCTATTTTTCCAAAGTTAACCACATTCAGCGTTGTATATAATCGAAAAGTTACTGTAAACCCTTCTTGTTCATATACATCATTTTTAGAAATTATTGCACGAATAAATGCATCATTTGAATTTACTTTACCTCCTGAAGAACTAGATTGTGAGGGAGCAATAGCTGATCCACGCGAACTTGATCCACTATTTGATTGAGATTGTGAAGATTTATCGGGTGGCAATACTTCAACTGTAAAAGAATTGGATTTATATTGACTACCATCTACTTTCACTGTTGCAGGACCGATATTGAAATTACCTGTTTTTGGTGCAACTAAAATATAAGTGTAAGTAAATGAACTCTCTGATGTTGTTTTCCCATTAATGGTTTGTCTACTGTAACTTCTTGACACAGAGGGTCCGTATAATACCTCAAAATCCTTTAAATCAGCGTTAAGTTGCAGTTCATTACCTTCTTTATTTAGAGTATAAGATAAGCGAAACTGTTCTCCTTGAACTACCGAGCGGGGGGCAGAAGCTTTAAACGATACCTGCGCTTCGGCAACCGAAATCCCGGTCATCAATAGCAATACTGCAAATAAAGCAAATTGATATATTCTATTTATAAACTTCATTTTGTACATTTGATAATCAGTTACCAATCCTTATTATTTCTTCGGTTGTTCTGTGCCTTTTGTTTTTGCATCTCAGCCTTCATTCGATTCACTTTTTCCTGAGTTTCCTGTTCATCTTGTTCTATTGCTTGCAGCATTTGGCGTGCATTATCACGAGACATTTGTTCAGGTTGGTTTTGTTCCTCGGCCTTTTTCTGCTGATCTTTATTCTGATTCTGTTGCTGTTGATCATTCTGCTGATCATTCTGCTGTTGCTGATTCTCACCTCCACCACTCTGATCCTGTTGATCCTGTTGATCCTGCATCATTTTCTGTACAACTGCCAGATTATAACGAGTCTGTTCATCTTTAGGATTAATGCGCAACGCCATCTTGTAAGCTTCTATCGATTTTCCAAGATCCTTCTTTTGAAGTAAAGTATTACCAATATTATGCCAGGCAGCAGACATTTTTATGGGATCTTCTGTTTCAGAAGTAAGATACTTTTGATATTGATCAACCGACTTATCCCATTGTTTTTGACGATAAAAGGTATTACCTAAATTGTAGTTCCCTTCTTTATCTTGAGGATTCTCTTTTACTGCATTGTTGTAAAACTTGAATGCTTCAGAGTACTTCTGATTATTGTAAGCTTTATTACCTTTCCGTACATTTTTCCGCACATCTTTCTGTGCTACTGCTGATAATGACACCAACAGAGCTACAAAAATCAAACCATATTTCGTAATATCTACTTTCATTTGAATAAGCGAATGTTCTTAAACATCGGATTTTTCTTATCAAGAATAAACAATTCAAAAACTAACATAACTAGCAATATCCACGCAAATATATCAAATTTCTCATCATAATCCGAGTAACTGAGACTTGCAGTTTTCTTAGTCTGTAAGTTTTCCAATTCAGATTCCAGTGTTCTCACGGCAGAATTGGAATTATCAGCGTGAACATATAAACCTTTACCACTTTGAGCAATTTCCTGACACATCTGTTCATTTAACTTTGAGACAACAACATTACCTTCACTATCTGTCTTAAAATCATTACTATACATTGATTGAGGTATTGGAGAACCTTCAGTAGATCCAATACCAACAACGTTAACCATGATCCCTGCTTCTGCAGCTTTGCGTGCGGCTTCCATAGCATTTCCTTCATGATCTTCGCCATCAGTGATAAGAATCATTGCTTTATCCACATCTTTATCACCGGAAAAAGAGCGCACACACAAATCTATAGCGTCAGCGATTGCTGTTCCCTGAACAGGGACCAAGTTTGGGTCGATTGATTTGAGAAACAATTTAGCCGATTGCGTATCACCAGTAAGCGGCATCTGGACAAATGCTTCACCCGCAAAAACTACGAGTGCCACTTTGTCCTGATCCCTTACATTAATAATGCGCGTAAGCATTTGTTTCGCTTTTTCTAAGCGGTCGGGTTCAACATCACGTACCAGCATTGAGTTTGAGACATCGATAGCAATTGCAAGTTCAATCCCCTTCTTCTCAACTTTTTCAACTTTTGTGCCAAATTGTGGACGCGCAATCATGAAAATACATATGCACATTGCCCCAAAAATGACCCAAAACTTAGTATACGAGCGCCCCAAAGACAATTCAGGCATCATCATTTTTAGCGTAGAAAGCACACCAAGTTTCTCAACATCTTTGCGTTTGCGGATGTTAAGCCAAATGTACAATACCACAAATAATGGCATTGCTATAAACAAATATAAATACTCAGGATTCTCGAATCTAAACATATCTTATTGATCCCTTTTAGGGTAATTCTTTTACTATAATAACTATGGAATACTTCTGAAAACCGTTCTTTTTAAAAGCAACTCCAACAACATCAACAATAAAACCAGAAAACCAATTGGTACAAACAATTCCTGTCGACGCGTAACATTCTGGGTATTTATGAGATATTTCTCCATCGCATCAATCTCATGATAGATTTCGCGCAGTCCCTCAGTGTTTTCTGCACGGAAATATTTCCCATTTGTAATTGAAGCAATATTCCTCAAAGTCTCCTCATCAATTGATACCTCCATATTTTGATACCTTATTCCAAAAGGCGTTTGAACAGGAGTTGGCGCCATACCTTTGGTGCCCACACCTATTGTATAGACACGAATTCCATATGATTGAGCAAGATCGGCAGCCGTAAGCGGAGCAATCTGTCCGCTGTTGTTTGTACCGTCAGTAAGGAGGATAACCACTTTCGATTTAGATTCACTCTCTTTAAGTCGGTTCACAGAATTCGCCAATCCCAATCCAATAGCCGTTCCATCTTCGATAACGCCAAAATCAACCGAGTTAAGCAAGTTCAACAAAACCGCGTGATCGGTTGTCAGCGGGCATTGTGTAAAGCTTTCCCCTGCAAAAGTTACCAGTCCGATATTGTCGTTTTTCCGTTCAGTTATGAATTCGGATGCCACATTCTTTGCCGCTTCCAGTCTGTTTGGTTGTAAATCCTGAGCAAGCATTGAACCAGAAACATCCAATGCCATAACCATATCAATTCCCTGACTTTCGCTTTCCTCCCAGCTATTTACTGATTGAGGGCGAGCAATTATAATAATTATCAGAGCGATAGTTATCATTCTCAAAACAAATGGAAGATGTCTCAAACGCACTTTCCATCCAGGTTTGGTGTTTTTGAAAGCATTGGTCGATGCCAGTTTAAAAGAAGCATGACCTTTTGATGATTTCAGCACATAAAAGATGACCAAAGGAATAATTATGAGCGACAGCCATAAATAACCCGAGTGTAAAAACTCAACATTATGCATTTTCACCCTCCTTTCCAGCAGATTGATCCTTCGTTTTATCTTTAGGATCCGGAATTGGATCAGGTTCACGCGTCTGATTTACAAAGAAATACGAATTCATCATTGCCAAATCATTTTCATCAGTAAAAGGTTTATACTTGGCAAACTTTACTAAATCGGCAGTTGAAAGAATCTGTTTCAAGTTCTCCATCACCGAGTCTTTGTCCGTCCGCATTTGCATTTCCTGCATAATTTCGCCTGAAGTCAACTCCATGGCATTCACACCAAATCGTTCAGACATATACTGACGTAAGATGTCCGTTATCTTTGTATAGAATTCTTTATCGTTGCCTTTCTGCCAAATTTTCTCATCCTTTAGTTTGTCCAGCGCTTTGATAGCACGCACGTGTGCCGGCAAAACTTCAGGCGGTTTAAAGAAGTAACCCTTTCGCTTTTTATTAATGATAAGCATTGTTATTCCGATAACCAAGAGAATAATCAGTACAGCACCAGCAAAAATCCATAATATCCACAGATAATCGGTCCATACGAATGGTGGTTTCTGAATAGGTTTGATATCATTCAGTTGCAGTTGATTAAAGTCGATTGAATCCGTTTCCTTATTCTTAAGCTTATCCAGATATGCTTTAGTAGAATCACTCAGTTCAGGTGAGGTCACTTTCAACCCAAAAGCATTCGAAAAAATGGTATCCACTCCATTGGAAATGGGGATTGAGGGAACATAATACAAAGTAGAATCAAACGAAGTGACTACATATTTAAAATGCAAAGTCATCACATTGTTTTCTAATAGAGTATCAGGTTTTAGCATGGTCAAAACCTCAAGTCCCGGCATAATTTCCTTATCATACACCGGAAAATGAATCTGCATATCTTTAGGTGCAATCACCTTTAAATCAAGCAGTGCCTGTTCTCCAATCATGATTTCAGCTGGTTCAATTGTTGCCTGCACCGTCGCTTTCTGTGCGTAAGCACCGGTTGCAGAAACCAGGATTGCAAAACAAATGAGAACCAGTTGTTTAATTGCTAAACTATATGTTTGTTGAATATACTTCAATATTTCTATCATTTCTAACTACGTTGTTGAAAAAGCATCATCAACGATTTCACAAAATCATCGTCGGTTGAAACCGAAACACTATCTACTTTACTCTGTTTGAATGCATTAACCATTGTTTGTTGCTGAGTGCTCCACCAATTGAGATAATCAGCTTGCGTCCTTTTAGACGATGTATCGATCCATGTATCCTGATTTGTTTCAGGGTCATGTACCTTCATCAGTCCAACGGACTTTAAACCTGTACTCATCCGATCGTACACCTGCAATGCAACCACATCATGTTTTCTATTAGCAATCTTAAGAGCCTGTTTGTAATCGTTCGTATCAATAAAGTCCGAAATCAAGAAAGTGGTACACCTTTTTTTAATGGCATTGGTCATGTAACGCAAAGCCATTCCTATGTTCGTACCTTTGCTTGTCGGCTCAAATCCCAAAATTTCACGAATAATAAAAAGGACATGTTTTCGTCCTTTTTTAGGTGGAATAAACTTCTCAATCTCATCTGAAAAGAATATTAACCCTACTTTATCGTTATTCTGAATAGTTGAAAAAGCCAGTGTTGCAGCTATTTCTGCCACCATATCCCGCTTTATCAGATGAGAAGTTCCAAACGAAAGACTTTCTGAAACATCCACAAGCAACATCACTGTCATCTCGCGTTCCTCTTCAAACACCTTTATGAACGGACGATTATATCGAGCAGTCACATTCCAATCGATGTCGCGGATATCGTCTCCATATTGATATTCACGCACTTCAGAAAAAGCCATTCCTCTCCCTTTGAAAGCCGAATGATATTGTCCCGCAAAAATATTGTGCGACAATCCTTTAGCCTTTATCTCTATCTTCCTAACCTTCTTGAGTAGCTCGCTTGTTTCCATTTAATTGTTTATCTGATTTTATCTTCTAATATACTCATTTTTGTGGAGACCCTATTATGGGACCTCAACCTTGTTAAGTATCTCGCTGATAATCTCTTCCGAAGTCAGGTTGTTTGCTTCTGCCTCATAAGTAAGACCAATTCTGTGTCTCATTACATCATGACAGATTGCTCTGATATCTTCAGGTATCACATAACCGCGTCGTTTAATAAAAGCATAAGTGCGTGCGGCTAAAGCCAAATTGATTGATGCACGAGGTGATGCGCCAAAGCCAATCATGTCTTTAAGATCTGGCATTCCATATTGTTCAGGGAACCGTGTAGCAAAAACTATATCGATAATGTATCGACCAATCTTTTCATCAATATAAACGTCGCGAACAACTTTGCGTGCATCCATAATTTCCTGGATAGAAACCACAGGACGTCCAATCTTCACAGGTTCGAAAATGTTCTGTTGAACGATACGTTTTTCTTCTTCTTTTGTAGGATAAGTGATAACCACTTTCAACATGAAACGGTCTACTTGCGCTTCAGGCAGTGGGTATGTACCTTCCTGTTCAATAGGGTTTTGTGTTGCCATTACTAGAAAAGGCTCGGGCAACTTATAGGTTTTTTCTCCAATAGTCACTTGTCGTTCCTGCATTGCCTCAAGCAAAGCACTCTGCACTTTTGCCGGAGCACGGTTAATCTCGTCTGCCAACACAAAATTCGCAAATACAGGACCATGTTTAATTTGAAATTCTTCGTTGCGTTGACTGTAAACCATTGTACCCACAACATCGGCAGGCAACAAGTCGGGAGTAAACTGAATGCGACTATATTTCGCATCAATCAATTGAGCCAATGATTTTATTGCTAAAGTTTTTGCCAGTCCCGGCACACCTTCCAACAGAACATGTCCATCCGACAGCAAACTAATCAGCAAAGATTCAACCAGATGTTTTTGCCCAACAATCACTTGGTCCATTCCCGAAACAATGGTTTGAACAAAAGAACTCTTTTGTTCAATGCGCTCATTTAATTCTTTAATATCAACTACTTGGCTCATTTTTTATGTATATTTTGAAACTATCACATTAATTTGGTGTACAAAAGTAGAAATGTTAATGTTGTTTTCGTTGAAATTGCAGTTAAAAATGTTTAAGTGTGATTATTACGGCACATGATTTTACAAATTAAAACTGGAAACCGTATTCTTTAATCAAATAATAAGGATTAATAGAATTAGATTCCATTTATTTGTGAAATTTTGGATGTGTATGAGTGAGACCATAGTGAGAGGAGAGTGAGACCATGGTGAGAGGAGAGTGAGACCATGGTGAGAGGAACCTCGATCTTGTTTTGAAATTAATTGAGAACAGAAAAAAATATCTGATTGAAGCTTTCAGATGTAATTTTAATTTTAATCTTCGCAATTTATGATGAGTTAATTTGTATCTTTGCGGCTGATTTTCACGTTATATAATTTTGGACTTTCAATTACAACATACAGATTCCGGATCGAATGCCAGGGCAGGTTTGATAACCACTGATCACGGACAAATAGAAACCCCCATCTTTATGCCTGTTGGCACTGTTGGCAGTGTCAAAGCGGTTCATATGACTGAACTGAAACAGGATATTGGAGCGCAAATCATTCTGGGAAATACCTATCATTTGTATCTCCGTCCGGGATTGGAAATTTTGCAACAGGCCGGAGGTCTCCATAAATTCAATAGTTGGGATGGACCAATATTAACGGATAGTGGTGGTTTTCAGGTGTTTTCACTTACAGAAAACCGGAAACTGACGGAAGAAGGCGCAGAGTTTCGTTCACACCTTGATGGGTCAAAACACTTTTTCACTCCTGAGAAAGTGATGGATATTCAACGCGTTATTGGTGCCGACATTATTATGGCGTTTGATGAATGTACTCCAGGTGATGCGGATTATGACTATGCAAAAAAGTCGCTCGACTTGACTGAACAGTGGCTCGACCGATGTTTAAGCCGATTCAATGAAACGGAGGGTTTGTATGGCTACCGACAAGCATTGTTTCCGATTGTGCAAGGCTGCGTTTATCGAGATTTACGGAAACGTGCAGCGGAAAATGTAGCAGAAAAAGGTGCCGACGGGAATGCCATTGGTGGTTTGGCAGTTGGTGAACCCACTGAAAAAATGTACGAAATGGTGGAGCTCGTGAATGATATCTTACCAAAAAATAAACCGCGATACTTGATGGGCGTTGGCACTCCTGCAAATATTCTGGAAAGTATTGAACGAGGTGTAGATATGTTTGATTGCATTATGCCCACACGTAACGGTCGCAATGGCCAGATTTTCACAAAACAAGGTATAATGAATATGCGTAACGAACAGTGGAAAAAAGATTGTTCTCCTATCGAAGAAGATGGAGCTTCGTTTGTGGATACGCAATACAGCAAAGCCTATTTACGACATCTCATTCACACAAACGAGATTCTTGGCCTTCAAATAGCATCAATACACAATTTGGCTTTTTATTTATGGTTGGTTAAAGAAGCTCGGAAACATATTATTGACAATACTTTTACAGTTTGGAAACATTCTATAATGGGTGACATAACTCGCAGATTATAAGCAGATGAAGAATCTAAAAATCAACATATTGGACAAATACATCATGAAGAAGTTCCTTGGAACATATATTTTCATGATTATCCTAATTATGTCCATTGCTGTGGTTTTTGATATCAATGAGAAGCTGGATAAATTCATGAATAATCAGGCTCCGTTGCATTCAATCATCTTTGATTATTATATCAACTTTGTTCCTTTCTATGCAAATCTGTTTAGTCAGCTGTTTATCTTCCTTTCTGTTATATTCTTTACCTCCAAGATGGCAAATGATTCCGAGATTACGGCTATCCTTGCTAGTGGCGTCAGCTTTAAACGATTCTTGCGTCCTTATATGCTTTCGGCGGGAATATTGGCTATTTTCTGGTTTCTGATTGGTAGTTATGTGATCCCACCTGCTAACAAAACACGTATAAACTTTGAGAATACGTATGTCGATCCGCGAAAAAAGAAAACTGGCGACCGCGATATTCAATTCAAAATTGCTCCCGGAACCATCGCATATTTCGGTAACTTCAATATGGAAAGCAACACAGGATATAACTTTTCACTCGATCATTTCGATAGCCTAAGACTGGTTTCAAAACTTACAGCACAATCAATTATATATGATTCGGCTTACAATTGGACAATTCAGAATTATCAGATCCGCACATTTGATGGTATGAATGAACATATCTCTGAAGGTGCTGAAATTGATACGGTTATGATGGTTGTGCCTAACGACTTTGTTGTAGCACAGACCGATCAGCAGATGATGACGAATCCACAATTACGAAATCACGTACACAGTCAAAAAGAACGTGGACTTGGAAATGTGCAAGCTTTTCAAATTGAGTATCATTCGCGACTTGCATCCATTCTTTCTGCTTTTATTCTTACACTTATTGGAGCATCGCTTTCTGCCAAGAAAGTGAAAGGCGGAATGGGATTAAATCTTGGAATTGGACTTGCATTAAGTATGGCATATATTCTGTTTCAGACAGTTAGCTCGTCGTTTGCAGTAAGCGGAAGCATGAGTCCGTTTATTGCTGCCTGGATCCCGAACATTTTCTTCGCGGCAATCGCACTTTATTTATATAAGAGTAAAGCTCCGGATTAATAACATTAGAGTTTTTTGCTCGAATCTCAAAATGAACAAGTTAAGAATTTTTAACCTAAAAGGTGTCTTAGTAAAACTTTTCAGTTTTAACTTTGCAAAGCATGCATAATAAAATTATCATATTTATAGTCACACTGCTCATCGCTACTATTGTTTACGGTGGTTCAGGAGTAAATATGTACTTTTATTGCTGTAATGATTGCCGTACCGAGGGCACTGCTGCTATTACTGAACAAAAATGCTGCGAAGTTCATCACCATCATTTAGGCGGCTTGATTACACACTATTCATCTGATGTTTCTTGTGCTCAACAAATTTCAACACATCCCGATGCTTGTGGTGTGGAAAGGATTCTTGTGAATTGGGATTCATATACTGCTTCCATAAATCATTTCCAACCTTTAATAACCAATCTGGAACATCCTCTCTTTCAAATAGTTGACGATGGAGGAAATTATTCGGAAACGCTTGTTCAGGAAATAAATCGATTTGATTCTTCTCAAAAACCACCCAACCTATCCCAGAGCGACTATTTCACTACGCTCTCTACACTTATAATTTGATTTTATACCTTTCTTACTTTCTACACAACAAATTGGAAAATAAGTTTATTAAAGGCATATATTGTTATGTGCCTTACCATATGGTATTTATCAAAGTATAACATTCAATGAAAAGAAACACTCAAATTAAATTATCAAGGGCTTTATTCAATAAATTTGCTCTCATCTTATATATTTCCATGATGGTTTTCCCCGCCATGGCAGCTGAAAAAATTAAAGGTCAAGTCTTTGACGAAAACAATCAACCGGTTATTGGAGCGAGCATAATATGGAAAAAAACTACATTCGGAACCACCACTGACACAAGTGGTTATTTTGAAATAGAGGCTTCCAAAGATCACAAACATCTTTTAGTAACTTTCATGGGATATGTTCCTCAACAGGTTCATATAGAAAACCCTAATGAAAAAGTTACTGTTTATTTGAAAGAAGATACAGAATTATTAGATGAAGTTGTTGTCAGCGAACGAGCTCCGGGAACCATTACACAACGCGATGCTTTGCTGCAAACACAGAAAATCACAATGGGCGAAATACGTAGAGATGCATGTTGTAATTTGGGTGAAAGCTTTGTCACCAACCCCTCTGTAGACGTTGCATATTCCGATGCAGCCACAGGAGCAAAACAGATTAAATTACTGGGACTGGCGGGTACTTATGTTCAAATGCTTACCGAAAACTATCCGAACTTTAGAGGGGCAGCCACCAATTTTGGAATGGATTATATCCCTGGTCCGTGGATGGAAGGAATTTATATTTCAAAAGGTACATCTTCAGTTAAAAATGGTTATGAAGCATTGGCCGGTCAGATAAATGTAGAATACAAAAAACCGCAAACTATGGACAAGTTATCTGTCAATCTGTTTGCAAACGATGCACTTAGAACAGAGATAAATGCTGATGCAGGTATTCATATCAATGACAAGTTGCAAACAGGTGTGTTTGCACATTACTCAAATGATAAACAGGCTCATGACAGAAACGTTGATGGGTTTTTGGATTATCCTGTAACAGAGCGATTTAACTTTATGAACCGCTGGGGACATTCGGTTGGTAACTACACGGCTCAATATGGAGTGAAATATATTAATGAAAATAGAACTGGCGGTCAGGATACAAAACATCATGCTTTTGATGATCCTTATCGTATTTCTCTGAATACTAACAGGGGCGAGTTTTATACAAAACAAGCTTATTCAACAATTACGGAAGATAATTTGCTGACGAGTACAGCTATCATTGCTTCAGCTTCTATTCATGATCAAAAATCTATGTACGACCGTACCAAATATGATGTTAATCAGAAGAATCTTTATTTGAGTTTTTTATTTGAAAAAGAGTTTTCACGTATGCATCAGTTGAGCACGGGATTGAGTTTAAACTATGACGGGTTTGATGAAATGCTTCGAGAAACGCCTATTGATAGAAAAGAAACTGTGGCCGGTGGCTATCTACAATATACTTTCAACCTGAATGACAAGCTGATAGCTATGGGCGGAATAAGAGCCGACTATAGTTCGCTTTATGGTTTCTTTGTGACTCCACGCATGCATCTCAAATACAATCCAACGGAATGGGTTCATTTTAGAACATCAATTGGAAAAGGTTTCAGAACTGCAAACGTTTTGGCAGAGAATAATTATCTTCTTGCAAGCTCAAGAAAAATTAATATCGCTGACAACCTCGAACAGGAAGAAGCTTGGAACACTGGCGCCAATGTGACTTTTTATATTCCTATTGCAGGAAAACAAATGACACTGTCGGGTGAGTTTTATTATACACGATTTATCAATCAAGTTGTTGTGGACGTGGATAGCGATCCACATGCCATCAACTTTTATAATCTCGATGGAGGAAAGTCATACTCAAGTAGTTCGCAGATTGAAATGAGCTATCCATTCTTTAAAGGCTTTACTTTCACCGCCGCTTATCGATATACTCGTTCGATGTCCGACTTCCGCAATCCTGAAACAGGTGAAGTTCGTTATTTGAGCAAACCATTGATGAATGATTACAAAGGATTGGTAACCGCCTCATATCAAACGCCTTTAAGAAAATGGCAGTTTGATGTAACCGCTCAATTTAACGGAGGAGGACGTATGCCAACACCAGCTTCTGTAAATCCGTTATGGGAAGACAGATACCAACCTTATACAGTTGTAAACAGTCAGATTACCAAGTATTTCCGAAATTGGTCGCTCTTCCTTGGTGCAGAGAATCTATTAGATTTCCGTCAATTGAATCCGATTGTGGATGCGGCTAATCCGCGTAGTAACGATTTTGATGCAACCATGGTATGGGGTCCTGTTGACGGACGAAAGATATTTGCAGGTCTAAGAATCAATATTCCAAGATATTAAGTAAATAAATTATAAACATAAAAAGAAATGAAAAGAGTAATTACCGTATTAATGATTGTTGCCTTGTCGACAGGTATAAGTTTCGCTCAGAAAAAAGAGAAAAAAAATGAAACCGCTAAATTCCAATTGACGGAAATGTGCGAGAATTGTGTAAAGAAAATCAATAATTATGTTGCCTTCGAAAAAGGGGTAACAGGTGTTGAATACGACCGTCCAAATATGGCAGTTGCAATTACTTATAACCCGGAAAAAACAGATACAACAAAACTGAAAAAAGCTTTTGGCAAAGTAAAATTGGATGTGGTTTCTGTTAAACCCGTTACTTTGGTACAAAAGAAATAATTAATCTGGATCTTTTTTAAAAATCAAAAGCAGAGGAACATTAATGGTTCTTCTGCTTTTTATATACTTGCATAACTTGTATTTAGTTACTCAATATTCTTTCTTACTTGAGTGAGGAAATCCTTCATGAGTGCAGAATCGTGACTATTTACAATCTCAAGTAGTTCTTTCAGTTTGGTTCTTATTCCTTCTAATTGTCCGGGTGTGTAAGGATTAAAAAGGATTTCTGTCAACAGAAAATCATCTTCCGAAAGCAATCCCTGAGCAATGCTCATATGTCTTTTGAATGTTGTCCCCGGTGCATCCTGATGTTTCATTACTGAGGCGAACACTAATGTAGAAGCAAAAGGAATGGAAAGAGAATAAGCAATAGTTTCGTCATGCTCTTCAAACGTGTACTCCGAAATGTTCAGTTTCAAATGGCTGTATAAGTCGCGGAAAAACACTTTTCCCAGATGATCCGATTCTTTGATAATGATAGCATTTTGGGTACTCAAATCAGTGAGACTGGCAAATGTAGGCCCAAACATGGGATGAGTAGAAACATACGGATGTCCTTGTTCTTCGTAATACGCTTTCAGTCCGGTTTTTACCGATGCAATATCAGAAAGGATACATTTTTTAGGTAAAAAAGGAATAACATTATTGAATGCATCAATTGTATATTTCAGTGTAGCTGCATTGATGACCAGTTCGGGGGAGAATTCTTTTACCTCTTCGGGATTGGACATGCGTTGCGTGTTGTATGTAAAACGAAGCTTCTGAGGATCGGTATCCAAAACGCCAACTTCGTGATCAAAACTTAGCACATCAGCAAAGAACGAGCCCATTTTTCCAGCTCCTAATATCAATATCTTCATATTCAGTTTCTTATTTTATACTATTTAGACGAACCTTATTTCCGCGCTAATTCCATAACTACCAATTGCTGACGAACCGATTCTTCATGCACAGCTTCTAATATCTTTTTAGCAAATTCCGACGACATATCCATCTTAACAGCCTGTTGTACACGATCCTGCAATATTTCGCCATAACGAGTAGTCTGTAAAACAGGCATATCATGTTCCAATTTATACTGACCAATTTCACGCGATACCCTCATTCTTTTGGAAAGTAACTCAAAGATCTTGTCGTCCAGTTCATCAATCTGTCCACGAAGTGTAGATAAGTCTTCAGTTGATTGAATTGAATCACGAATTACCAATGAATGAATTACTTCACTCAGAGCACTTGGCGTAAGTTGTTGTTCTTTATCACTTAACGCGGTCTCAGGAGAGCAATGAGATTCAATAATCAAACCATCGTAATTCATGTCCATTGCTTGTTGAGCTATTGTGAGGATCAAACTCCTTTTACCACCCATGTGACTAGGGTCGCAAATGATTGGTAAATTAGGATATCTGCGTTTGAGTTCAATTGGAATATGCCATTGAGGAATATTTCGATAAACATTCTTATCCGGGGTACTGAATCCACGATGAATGACTCCCAACTTGCGAACTCCGGCATTGTACAATCTTTCAATAGCACCGATCCACAATTCAAGGTCGGGATTTACAGGATTCTTTACCAGTACCGGAATATCTGTACCCGCTAAGGTATCCGCTATTTCCTGGACAGCAAATGGATTAGTTGTTGTTCGCGCACCGATCCATAACATGTCCACACCATACTTTAACGCCTCATATACATGCTTTTGCGTTGCCACTTCCACTGCAACATACATACCCGTTTCTTTCTTTACCCTTTGCAACCATTTGAGGGCGACACTGCCCATTCCTTCGAACCCACCAGGTTTTGTTCGTGGTTTCCACACACCCGCACGAAAGATTTTAATACCTTCTGCTGCAAGCTGTTGTGCCGTTTCCATTACTTGTTCTTCGCTCTCTGCACTACAAGGACCAGCAATCACGAGCGGTCGTTTACTGTCGATCCCTGGAAGTAAAATTGATTCGAAATTCATATCTGAAGTTTTATTATTTGTTCTTATATCTTGTTATTCTATTGTATGCCTCTTTTATCCTCTCCGTTGAAGCCCCAAGAGAAATACGTATGAATCTTTCGCCGTTGCTTCCAAAAATGAATCCGGGAGTGATAAAAACATTAGCATTATATAAAATGTCATTTATTAAAGCTTCGCTACTTATCTCATTGTCGCTAATCTTACCCCACACGAACAATCCAACCTGACTTTTATCAAAAGTGCAATTGAGTGCGGTCATAATCTTTTCGGCCCAGATCCGGCGTTCCGCATATATTTTGTTCATGTTTGCATACCATTCGGGCGGATTTGACAAAGCCGTTGCTGCAGCAATTTGCATTGGTTTAAACTGTCCACTGTCGATATTGCTCTTTTCTTTAAGAATCCATTTCACGAATTGTTCATTAGAAGCCAGCATTCCAATACGCCATCCCGGCATATTATGCGATTTACTTAACGAGTTTAGTTCTATACATATATCTTTTGCACCTTCTACAGAAAGGATGCTCATTGGATTATTGTTTAATATAAAACTATAAGGATTGTCGTGACAAATGATGATTTGATGCTTTTTTCCAAAGGCGACAAGTTTCTCAAACAACTCAATAGACGCGTTGGCACCAGTTGGCATGTTAGGATAATTTACCCACATAAGTTTTACCCCCGTCAAGTCCATCTTCTCCAATGCATCGAAGTCCGGTTGCCAATTATCGTCCTCTTTTAGATCATAAGGAATAACTGTAGCACGTACAAGTTTGGATACCGATGTATAAGTTGGATATCCGGGATTAGGAACTAGCACACCATCACCGAAATTCAAAAATGTGAGAGAGATATGAAGAATACCCTCCTTTGATCCAATAAGTGGGAGAATTTGATTCGTTGACAAGTTTACTCCATAATAGTTTTTATACCAATTACTGAATGCTTCCCTCAGCTCTGGAATTCCATTGTAAGGTTGATATCCATGGTTGTTTGCCTGCATCGCACTCTCATTCAGCGCCTTAACAGTCGCTTCCGATGGTGGTTTGTCGGGGCTTCCAACCCCCAGACTTACAATATCTTTTCCTTCGGCATTGAGCTTTGCTACCTCAGCCAACTTTACGGAAAAATAATATTCCGATATTGCTTTAATATGTTCGGCAGGTTCAATTTGTTTATTATGATTCATCTTGCAATTAATCTTCAATTGTTTGTTTGTCTTCTCTATATTCTCCCAAAATTTTCAGATCGCGGACAAGCGGTAAAATGGCATCAATAGATTGTCTATAACGCTCAAAATTGGTAAAAGTTAGATCGATATAAAATTGATACTCCCATTCGCGGCCGATGATTGGTAAAGACTGAATTCGAGTTAGGTTGATTCCATAAAAAGAGAGTACCGAAAGTACTTGTGAAAGACTACCTTCTTTATGAGAAAGTATAAAAACCAATGACGATTTATTAATGTGATTATCTTTTTGGACTTCGGCCAACATTTCTTCACGCGCAAGAATCAAAAACCGGGTAAAGTTCCGTTTGTTAGTTTCTATTCCTTTAGCCAATACTTGCAGTCCGTACATTTCAGCGGCCAGATTACTGCAGACTGCTGCGTATCCTTTAAGAGATTTATCGCGAATTTCTTTTGCAGCAAGCGCTGTGTCTTCGTGCTCCACAATTTTTATATCTGGCAGGGTTTCGAGAAAATCTTCGCATTGCATAAGTGCAATTGGATGAGATATCACTTCATATATCTGATCAATGGTTTGTCCGGGAAGAGCTGCTAATGAATGAGATATTCTAAGTTTGTACTCACCAGCAATTTGTAGATCGCTCTGTCTCAACAGGTCATGATTCTGCAACAAACTTCCGGCGATGGTGTTTTCAATCGCCATTATTCCAATAAGAGAAGGATCTTTTTGGGCTTCTTTGAAAATATCTCGAAATGTGATACAAGGCACTATTTCTAATTCTTCGTTACTGAAATATTTTCTGGCCGCGATTTCGTGATAGGCGCCTGCCCCACCCTGTATAGCTACTCTTTTCATCTGCTAGTTTTGCTCGTTTTAGTCAAAAAAAAAATCCTATCGTGTTATCGACAGGATTCTATATTTTATATTTTGTTACTTATTTTCTAAATGTTTGCATACAAAATCCTGTCTTTACCTATTAAAGTAAAAATAAAAATAGAATGAGTATGCAAAACTGTAAGCGTTCATCTTGTTTCTTTTATAATGGTTGCAAATTTACTACATTTTCTGTTTTATCAAAAGAAAATGCCATATTTTATTGAAAAATAGTACTTAAAGGATATTTTCTTAAAAGATGATATCTAAATCATAAATTAACGATATACTTTTATGTTTAATACAATTAAATAAATCTAATTTAAATTGCAATAGATATGCGTTTTATTCCGATTTGGGAAATGAATTATATAAAATAATTAATATCTTTGTAACCATCGTAATTATGACAAGTAATTTTAACTTAATAAATGATATAAAAAATGTTTGAAGGACAACCTAAAGGACTGTATGCTTTGGCATTAGCCAATACGGGCGAGCGATTTGGTTATTATACAATGCTCGCTATTTTTACACTTTTTCTCCAGGCAAAATTTGGATTTTCGGCCGATCAAACCTCTACTATTTTCGGTGGTTTTTTGGGTTTAGTCTATTTTATGCCACTATTAGGAGGTTTTCTTGCTGATAGATTTGGATATGGAAAAATGGTAACTGCCGGAATCGTCATCATGTTTTTTGGCTATTTACTGCTTTCAATTCCTACTGCTTTTGGAAGTTTGAACACAGGTATGATTCTGATGTTCGGCGCTTTAGCTATGATTTCAATTGGAACTGGATTTTTTAAGGGTAACCTGCAGGTAATGGTAGGTAATTTGTATGATGATCCAAAATATAAAGCAAAAAGAGATAACGGATTCAGTATCTTTTACATGGCTATTAACATTGGTGCACTTTTTGCTCCAGCCGCTGCAACTGCAGTTACGAATAATATTTTAGGTAAGGTCAATTTTACTTATAACGCTCAGATTCCTTCACTTGCACATCAATTCTTAAATGGTACTATCTCAGCTGAGGGGACCACACATCTTACCACTTTGGCTTCAGCGCAAGGTTTTGCCGGAGATTTGGCACAATTTAGTACTGCTTATATCGACCAACTATCTTTATCATATAATAGTGGCTTTTTAGTTGCTTGTCTTTCTTTGATTGTTTCCATGTCGATCTATCTTATTTTCAAACCGACATTTAAGCATGCGATGTACAGCAACAAACAGGCCAAAGCAGCTGGAGTTGTTAGTGCAGGGCCAGAACTTACACCCAAACAAACTAAAGAGCGCGTTACTGCTTTATTGCTTGTTTTCATTGTTGTAATTTTCTTCTGGATGGCTTTCCATCAAAATGGATTGACTTTGACCTTCTTTGCTCGTGACTATACTGATAGTCTGGCCTCAGGTTTTACTCGAATTGGATTTAATGTATGGAATTTGGTTTTGGCTATTGTTGCAGTGTATGCATGTTTCGCCATTTACGACTCAAAAAAGGCACGTGGAAAAATCATAGCCGGTGCAGTTGCATCGATTGCATTAATTGTATTAGTAATTAATTATAGCAACACACCTGATATTATTGAAATTGCTCCACAGATATTCCAGCAATTTAATCCTTTCTTTGTTGTAGCACTTACTCCTTTTTCTCTGTCACTTTTTTCGTCACTTGCAAAAAAAGGCAAAGAACCGTCAGCCCCTCGTAAGATTGGTTATGGAATGATTGTAGCAGCGTTAGGTTTTGTTATCATGGCAATTGCTTCTGTTGGACTTGCCACTCCTGACGAACTTGCAAACACTGGAGGAAAGAGCGACATGTTGATTTCTCCAAATTGGCTTATATCGACCTACTTAGTTCTAACATTTGCAGAACTACTCCTTTCACCAATGGGAATTTCTTTTGTTACTAAAGTTGCACCTCCAAAATTAAAAGGAGCGATGATGGGATGTTGGTTTGCGGCAACTGCTATTGGTAATTATCTGACTGCTATCATTGGATATTTGTGGGGATCGATTCCCTTATGGATAGTTTGGAGCGTACTTATTGTTTGTTGTACATTATCTGCCATCTTTATCTTCTCAATAATGAAGAAATTAGAAAGAGCAACCGGCGACGCATAAAATCAAATTATAAATTATATAGAACCGATGGAACAAACCCCATCGGTTTTTTTATGCTCAAACTTTAACATTCTTGAAAACCTTAATTTACCGATAGATAGAAAAAACAATCTATAACTTCTTTTTATTTAAGGAAAGTTCTACTCCTATTTTGATTATATTTGTCAAAGCAATAGAAAAAAGAATTACAGTTTATGCAGCCATTTATTCATTTACATGTCCACTCTCAGTATTCACTTCTTGATGGTCAAGCCAGTATTCCCAATTTAATTGACAAAGCTTACAAAGACGGTATGCGTGCAATCGCTCTCACCGATCACGGCGCTATGTACGGAATAAAGGAATTTATTAATTATACTAATAAAAAGAATCAGCCGGTTCAAAACGAAATTAAGAAACTGGAAAATGAGATCAAAGAATCGGGAAATAAAGGTGGAACTAGTGAAACTTTAACAAAACTGTATGCAAACCTGACAGAGGAAAAGAAAAAACTGTTCAAGCCTATTATTGGTTGCGAATGTTATCTGGCACGCCGCGACAGGTTCTCGCAAAAAGATAAAGTTGATGCCAGTGGCTGGCACTTGATTGTGTTGGCAAAGAACTTGAAGGGGTACAAGAATCTGATAAAGATTGCGTCGAAAAGCTGGACTGAAGGTTATTATTACAGACCACGCATAGATAAAGCATTATTAGAAGAATATCGTGAAGGATTGATTGTTACATCAGCCTGTTTAGGAGGTGAAATTTCAAGAAAGATTGACGACGGTCAGATAAAAGAAGCAGAAGAATCCGTTCAGTGGTATAAGAATCTTTTTGGAGATGATTATTATCTGGAGATTCAACGCCACGAAACATATCGTTTGGATGCAGATCAGACCACATTTCCAAAACAACAAAGAGTAAATGAAGAGATACTTCGTATAGCAAAAAAATATGATGTAAAGGTAATTGCAACAAATGACACCCATTTTGTGAACGAAGAGGATGCCGATGCTCATGATCGTCTGATTTGTTTAAATACAGGTAAGGATTTTGATGATCCAAACCGTATGAGATATACAAAACAGGAATGGCTGAAAACATCAGCCGAGATGAATAAGATTTTCGCTGATGTGCCTGAAGCTTTGGCAAACACACTTGAGATTGCCGACAAAGTGGAGTTTTATTCTATTGATAATCCGGCTCTTATGCCTTTTTACCCCATCGACCCCACTTTTGGCAATGAAGACGAATACAAAACAAGATATTCTCAGGAACAACTAATTGAAGAGTTTGACGAAAAAGTTTTCAATCGATTAGGTGGTTATAATAAAGTAATCCGTATTAAACTGGAAGCTGACTACCTGAGATATCTTACAAAAATTGGAGCTGCAAATCGTTATGGCAATAATATCAATGACGAATTAAAGGAACGTATTGATTTTGAGCTGGAAACTATTAAAACCATGGGTTTCCCTGGATATTTTCTAATTGTTCAGGATTTCATTGTTAATGCTCGTAAAATGGATGTTGCTGTTGGACCTGGTCGTGGTTCTGCAGCAGGATCCGTTGTTGCTTATTGTCTTGGAATCACTGATATTGACCCCTTAAAGTACAACTTACTATTTGAACGTTTTCTTAACCCAGATCGTATTTCAATGCCTGATATTGATATCGATTTTGATGATGAAGGTAGAGGAAAAGTTCTCCGATGGGTAACTGAAAAATACGGTAATGAAAAAGTAGCGCATATAATTACTTATGGAACAATGGCTACAAAAATGGCTTTACGAGATGTGGCTCGTGTTCATAAACTGCCACTTTCTGAAGCCGACAGACTGGCAAAACTTGTTCCGGACAGGATTCCCGGAGAAAAAAAGGTTTCTCTGGCCAAGTCAATTGAAGTTGTTCCGGAATTAAAAGAAGCTTCTCAAAGCAGTGATCCTTTAGTTAGAGACACCTTGAAATATGCGCAAATGCTTGAAGGCAACATTCGAGGTACCGGTGTTCATGCTTGTGGTGTTATAATCGGACAAACAGATATTTCCGATATTGTTCCAATTAGTACAGCTGAAGATAAAGAGACCAAAGAGAAACTATTAGTCACGCAATATGAGGGTTCTGTGATCGAGGAAACTGGTCTTATAAAAATGGACTTCCTGGGACTAAAAACGCTTTCTATTATAAAAGATGCACTTGTTAATATAGAAGCCACAAATGGCATCAAAGTGGATATCGACAAAATTGATATGGAGGATCAGGATACATATCAACTTTATTGCAATGGACAAACAACAGGAACATTCCAATTTGAATCGGCTGGAATGCAGAAATATCTGAAAGAGCTGCAACCAAGCAAGTTTGAAGATTTGATTGCTATGAATGCGCTTTATCGACCAGGTCCAATGGATAACATCCCTTCTTTTATTGCAAGAAAACAAGGGAAAGAAAAAATTTCTTATGATATTCCTATCATGGAGAAATACCTGAGCGAAACATACGGAATTACGGTGTATCAGGAACAGGTCATGCTTCTTTCACGCTTAATAGCCAATTTTACTCGTGGTCAATCTGACGAGTTGCGTAAGGCAATGGGTAAGAAGCAAATAGAGAAGATGAATGCCCTAAAGGAGAAATTCTTCTCTGGTGGGAAGGCGAATGGTTATGAAATAGATAAACTGAATAAAATATGGATTGATTGGGAGAAATTTGCTCAGTATGCATTCAACAAATCTCATGCTACATGCTATTCTTGGATTGCTTATCAAACTGCCTGGTTAAAAGCACATTATGCATCAGAATATATGGCTTCGGTTCTCTCAAACAATCTTAGTAATATTGTTGAGATAACTAAGTTCATGGATGAATGCAAATCTATGAATATCAACGTTCTTAGTCCGGATATTAACGAATCATTCCTTAAATTCTCAGTGAATAAAAACGGTGACATCCGTTTTGGTCTTGCTGGTATAAAAAGTGTTGGTCATTCTGCTGTGGTAGATATTATTAGTGAACGCACCAAGAATGGTGCTTATAAGGATCTTTTCGATTTCGTGGAGAGGGTGAATCTGTCTTCATGCAACAAGAAAAATATTGAAGCACTGGCACTTGCCGGAGCTTTCGACTCTTTTCCCGGAGTTTCAAGGGAACAGTTAGTTGGCGTTAATAGCAAGGGAGAAGAATTCCTAGATACCTTGATTAGATATGGAAATAAATTCCAACTAGATAAAATGGAATCGACGAATTCTCTTTTCGGTGATGATACATCATTTATGATTTCTCGTCCTGAAATTCCAAATGCACCTAAATGGTCTGATTTAGAAAAACTGAACAAAGAAAGAGAACTTATTGGAATGTATTTATCTGCTCATCCTTTAGATGACTACGAATTTATTCTTAAACATGTTTGCATTACTAATACACTTATTTTAAACGATCTGGGACCACTTAACGGAAAAGATGTTTCGTTTGGTGGATTGGTTACAGCTGTTCGTGAAGGACAAACCAAACGCAATTCGCCATACACAATTTTTAAAGTAGAAGATTATGAGGGAAGCGTTGAAATTCCATTGTTTGGTGAAGACAGCGTTAATTTTGGACGATATGCAAGACTAGGAATGGCAGTATATATTAATGCTAGAATTCAACCAAAAAGGTATCGGCCAGAAGAACTAGAAATAAAGATTAATTCAATAAAATTATTATCTGAAGTTAAGGATATTTTAGTGTCAAAATTAACTCTACAAATCGAATTGGACGAATTAAGCGATATAATGGTTGCCGATTTATCAGCATTGATTAAAAACAATCCTGGCAGTTCATTGTTATATTTCCAAATTACAAGCTTGGATTCAAATATGAAGATTCAGCTATTTGCACGACCTGCACGAGTTGAAGTTAACAAGCATTTGATTGATTATTTGGAAGATGATTTAGACATTAAATTTAAAATAAACTAATAATATAAATAAAGAATTATGGCTCTTCAAATTACAGACACAACACTGGATAATGTGTTGAAAACAGACAAACTAGTAATAATTGATTTCTGGGCTGAATGGTGTGGACCATGTAAAATGGTGGGTCCAATCATTGAAGAAATCAGTGAGAAATATAAAGATCAGGTTGTTGTAGGAAAAATAGATGTTGACAACAACGACGGTGCAACCTCAAAATATGGAATTCGAAATATTCCAACTGTCCTCTTTATTAAAAATGGTGAAGTAGTAGACAAATTGGTTGGTGCTGCAGGAAAAAATGTCTTTGTTGAGAAGATTGAAAAACTTAAGTAAATGACTTGAATAGTGAATAGCAACAAAGGCGATTGATTCTTCAATC
>JBAYZS010000017.1:0-41310 GCA_041672395.1 Dysgonamonadaceae bacterium
GAAGAGTCGTCACCACTCCCCGAATCAGAGGCAGTACAAAACTTGAGAAGGTTGTTGATTACACCAGATAGTTTACGCACAGATGAAGAAAACGCTTTGACACAAAAAATCGAAAAGATATTATACGAACGTTGTATTATCGAAAATGACCGGTTTTGTTTGACAATCAATAAACAAGAATGGACTGAGAATGGAATGAACGAAGAGTTTTATGACATGCTGGCAAATGATGTCAAAGATGTAAATAATTTTCTGGATACGACAACTTCTTCTATACAAGTTATAATTGATGAGTACAAAAACGCCCAAAATAAGTACAAGATAAAAGAAAAAGAAGAATCTGAAAAAACACTTACAAAATGAAGCTTAAAGAACAATTTAAAATTAGTTGGCCGTTTTTAATTGCTGCAGTTATCTTTATTGTGCTTGTAATATTATCGACCTCCGGTATTTATGATGTTAACGATTTCCTTTTTGGTATTTTCTATCTGCTTATAGCAGGAACTTTTTCTTATACCTGCATCATGGCAGGAAAAGAATCGTTTAAGAACAGAAAATACGGGAGACTCGTTCTGATAGTTTATGGTGCAGGACTCCTTTCCGGATTATTTGTTTATGAAGCCATTAACCTGTTGTTTTAAAGATAACTTTTTGTGACTCTTCGTAATTCTTCGTTCGTAAGCTTTGAACTTATGAGGCTTTGACCAATCATTTAGCGGCGGTTCGCATTTGTATGCGATAGGCAAAAACCGTTGCCAGGAAGTATACTGCTGTCTGGAACCACAAAGCGATGTGTTCAAATTTAACCTGCTCCAGTCCGGCTCCCATTGAATTGATCTTTAGATATCCCTGGATACCGAATGTACTTGGGAAAATCATCCCTAATGATCTCCAAAACCACGGCATATTGGATTCCGGCCATGAGAATCCGCTCAAAAAGAGTAATACGATCGAAATAAACGGGAAAATAATAATGGCAGTCTCCCGATTACGGATGAATACCGATATCAACATTGAAAAGAAAATAACAGCCAGAAGGAATGGAGTGAAGAACCGAATTATATCCAACGGATTGCCTATGTGGGGCAGTTGGAAAATTCGCGGTACGGCCAGTAATATATAAGAACAGATCACAATATACATGCTGAAATAGCACAATGCTTTACCGAAAATAGTGGGGAAGAACTTGTCCTTTTGACGCATCTTAGGATCTATTGAGGCCAGTTTTTCCTCACGCAACGTTCCGGTCAGCATGGTTATCCCGAAAAAGAGCGTTTGTTGAATGATCATGACAAGTACTACCGGGAGTAAGAAACTGGCAAATCCCATCGGTTCGTTGAACAGGATATTCTTTTCATAACGGAAAGGTGCCACCGAGATTTCGGCTGACCGACCTGTAATTCCAACTGCATTCATCCGTTCTATTTTGATATCTTTTCCTGATTCGAGTATACCTAAATTGGCACCCAGAGTCATCGTGCGGTAGTACATAAAACTACTCATGTCGCAATAGAGCGATACGGTGGCCTGTTCATTGCGATTGATCTTCTGACTAAATTCTTTCGGGATGTAGACAACGCCATGTATCTTTTGCTTGTAGAACGATTCTTTTGCCTCCTCAAGGTTGTTAAACTGATAGGCGACGTTTAGATCTGGAGTTGCATCTAATCGTCTTGCCAACTCGCGGGATCGGGCGCTTTGTGATTCATCAATCACAGCAATAGGCATATCGCGTATTGTCTCGTTACGATATATGGAGGAGTAGAGGATGGGATAGATAAGTGTCGCTCCAAGAAAAATGACTGCCAGTCCCGAATCTTTCAATATGATCCGGTATTCATCCAGCATAATATAGATAACCCGTCTTAACTCATGTAAAAGCCGGAAAAAGAATTTGGGTTTACTGGAATTGTTCATTTAATCTACAGTTTTTAATTTCTTCTTTGTCATGTTCCATAATGGTGTTTCTTAACCGGGTATACACAAGGAATGGTAATAGCAAAAACGCAAACATCACAGCAAAATATATCAATGAGTAGCGTATATCCGCACCATTCAGCGCTTCATTTACATATATCTTGAAATAGTAGCGAATGGGAAAAAACCATGCGAAAATTTGCGCTCCCCGGGGCATGGCCTCTATCGGAAAGGTGAAACCAGAAAAGGTAAAGCTCAATAGCCCGTAAAATACCCCTACACTGATGGAATCCCGCAATCGCTGGAACAGACCAATGATGAAAATGCCGATGGCTTGATGTGCTATCACAAATAGAAACATTGCCAGCGACATCAATGCAATACTACCGTTCATGGGAAATCCCATCACCTCATATTGCAGGAATAATCCTATCAGCCCCAATAATGTGAAGAGAACGCTGTGGGGAAGTATCTTCCCTGTAAGAGCTGAGAGTATCGATTCATTACCTGTAGAAAGCCATTCACGTGTGGTTTTTTGTTTCATTTCTACACCTATGGCATAAATGGTGAACATGATGATCAGCAGTTGCAACACGCCGGGCAGCAATACATTAGACAGATATACGCTGTAATTGGTATACGGATTTCCTATCAGATGCGTATCCATAGTAATAGGTTGTAATAAAGGCATCAGATTCTCTTCGCCCGTGATCCCCTTTGCTTGCAACGATTGTTGCAGGATAAAACCCGACATCAACTCGCTGATATAGGTCAGGTCCTTATAAGAAAGTGATCCGGCTACTAGATAGACATCATTAACATAATAGGCGATGGACGGTTGCCGGTTGGCCAGCAGGTCGGCGTGAAAGCCTGGAGCAATATCGACGATGGCGTAAATACGTCCCTTCTGCATATCTTTGCGGGCTTCGGTAAATGAAGCATACTTGGCAACGATTTCGACTTGGGGAGATGCATTTATATTCCGTTCCAGGGTGCGTGATAACGATGAATTGTCACCATCGACTATTCCGATTGGAAGCTGTTTTGGCAACCCTTCCGACATCAACGTCAGGAAGAACAGGTAGCAGAAAGACATTGCGATTACTGAAGTGAGCAGATAGACGGGATGCAATAGCATCCGTTTCCACTCCCTGCGAGCAACATCCTTTGTCTGTTGTATTATTGATTTTGACATCTATCTTAAAGTGAAAAGAGAGTTATTTTTCTATGACCAGTGCCGTCATACCGGGACGAAGGTCTTTAATGGTTTCTGCTGGTTTGGCACGGACCTCAAATGTTTTCAGGTCAAAATCTCCGGTTGTTTTCGTGGCCTTCCATGTAGCAAATGATGCCATTGCCTTTATGTAGGTGATTTTTAATTTTGCTTCCTGATTATTTAAAGCCGGAATCTTTACAGTAATAACAGCTCCTTGCTTCATGTTGTTGAGTAAATCTTCACGTACATTGAAAGTAAACCAGATATCATCCAGAACAACAATATTCATAATAGGTGCTCCTGTTCCGATTAATTCTCCCTGTTTGGGAAATATTTCCGACACTTCTCCCGAAATAGGAGCTACAAGGGTTATTTCTTTCAGATATGCTTCTACTTCTTGTACGGCTCCTTGTGCGCGGTCCACCATTGCCAGTGATGCTGCTTTGTCTTCTACTTCGGCACCGTTTTTGGCCATTTCGTATTGCGATTTGGCTGCTGCGGATTGTGCAACTGCTGCCTGATACTGTGCTTCGGCTTCATCTCGTTTTTGAGCTGTGACTACTCCCTTTTCGAAAAGATGTTGTACGCGGTCGTACGACTTCTTGGCGATATCGACACCCACTTCGGCTTTTTGCCACATTTCATAAGCACCTTGGATCACTTCGCTACGGGCACCTTTTTGTGCTTTGCGGTCTTGTGCCTTTGCTGCGTTTTGTGCTGCGGTGGCTTGCGCAAGTTTTGCATAGATTTCAGGACTGTCAATGAACACCAGTGTGTCTCCCCGCTCAACACGTTGCCCCTCTTCTGCCAGGAACTTCTGAATACGCCCTGCAACTTTTCCCGAGACACGTACCTCGTTGGCCTCGGCAGACCCTTGAATAACAAACGGTTCCGGTTTATAAATGATCATTCCAATAATAAAAAGGATGACTACTAAAGCGATGAGTCCGACCAATGTAATCCTCAAATTGCGTATGTTTTCTGTCTTTTCTTTTTCCATTTCAGTATATATTATATAAATTACCAATTTCTCATTCAATAAAGATTTCCCGTCGATTTCTTCAAGTACAAGTCATTTAATTTTACATCGATAGTAGCGTCGAGGTATTCCGATTCGGCTGATAACCACGCTGTTTGTGCCATCAATAAGTCCGTTGAGGTTATCACACCCGCATCAAAACTTTCTTGTGCATAAGAAAGATTCTCTTTAGCATTTTCCACATTCTTGCGGGTCATTTCCTGCTTTTTTAAGCTTTCGTTGATCCGATAACGGTTTTGATGTATTTGAAGTTCTATTTTTTCTTTGGCTTCTTCCAGTTCGAATTTTGCTATTACAGCTTGAGAACGTGCTGCATTGAGTGTTTGGATCTTTTCGCCGAAATGAAACAAAGGAACGATAGCAGTTACACCGACGGTAAACATGCCATTGAATTTTTTCTGGTATCCGTTGAATACATTCGGATTAGTGGTGACATAACCACCGGTGAGGGCGATGGTCGGCATAAAACGTGAGGACATAATCTTACTGTTCGCATCAGCTATGCTTTCCGCCTGAGTCAACATTTTGATCTCCGGACGATTTGCCCAAGCCTGTTCGATAGAAACCGAGGGCTGTAATTCTGTACTTTCCTTCAAATCAGCATCTTTCAATTCGATCCGCTCTTCCAACGGTAACCCGCATAATTGATTAAGTGCCATTTGTGAGAGGTTCAACCCATTCTCGGCTTTAGTCAGCGAAACATCTGCTTCGTTCAACTTGACTTTTATTTTAAATGCATCTGCTTTGGTAGCTAACCCCTCTTCCTGAAGAGCCTGCATATTCTTATCGAGTTCAGCAACTAGATTGCGGTATTCTTTGGCCAACTGCACTTTATTCTTCAAAGATACCACACGCCAATAGGCTTCATCGACATTGACTAGCAGATCTTCGGTTTTCTCCTGAACCCGCACTTCTGCTATTGTCTGATTAGATTTCGCGATATTTTGAAGTTGGATGATTTTACCTCCCATAAAGACCGGTTGTACAAAACTGATGCCTCCTACAAAAATATTATGCATATCGAACTCCATCGCATCTTTTGGAAGAATTGCATGATTTTTCCACAGTAGGTTCTCGGGATTCTTGGCAGGGTCGAATGGTTTATCTTGTGCATCCAGTGGAACAGGTTTTCCGTCGACCAACAAAAACTTGTTATTGATGGCTGAGTCTTCAAAAGTGAATGTACCATCGGCATTGGGGGTAGGGCGGGAAGTGGAAGTGATTCCTGTACCGAAATTACCGTTTGCATCTAAAACACCTACCGGTAAATGGGCATCTTCGCCCAACAAGGAGATGTTTTTTTGATTATATTGATAGTTTCCATAAGCCGATATGTTTGGGAAGAATTCAGCGAATGCAGCTTTTGATAATGATTTGGCCGCACGCACATTCTCTTCGGCTATTTTTAAACTCTTATTGTTTTCCAGCGCCAATTGCCGACATTCTTCCAAATCTACCCGCTTTTGCGCTTGCAGGTATGGGAGACAAGAGAATAAACAAGCAATAAATAATATTTTCTTCATAACCTATATAGTTAGTTAAACAACTATTTGCGTAAGTGTAATGTTAATTATATGATTAATAACCTAAAAATAAGTCTAATATAAGTTTAAATTATACATGATTCGTAATAGAACATCTTTAGCACTAATAAGCTCGTCGTCTGATATATCTTTCAGTGCGTGGTTCACAATACCGTTCACCACTTCAGTTGTTTTTTGTTTTAAAGATATTCCCCTGGATGTGAGATGGATGAGGTTGTTGCGCCGGTCTGACGGGTCCAATACGCGTCTGACAAGATCCTTTTTTTCAAGATTGTCGATCAGCCTCGTTACACTGGGTTTGTCTTTTTGAGTAAGATCGCAGATTTCTTGTTGTATAATCTTATCTTTGTTCCATAAGCATGACAATATCGTCCATTGCTCGGTCGTTATATCGATTCCTTCCTGGGAAAATGCTTTCAATACGGTGCGATTGATAGCTCTCGAAATCTTTCCTGAAAGAATGTCGAATATTTCGCGTTCTGTAACTTTTACCATAATCTTCTTTTAGTTGCATAAACAACTAATCGGATGCAAAAATATACTTTTCTTATATTAATTGTTTCTGATTTCGAATTCTTTATATTGCTTTAACGTTTTTTACAAAGATTGGAGGGATAGAAAAAACAGAAAAGGAGCTGTTCCAAAAGAACTGCTCCTTTTAATCATATTTTGATAACCTATAAAACTAATTGAGAAGGATTACTTCACTTCTTCAAAATCAACATCAGTTACATTATCTCCTTTGTTGGAGTTATCTCCTTGTTGCGATTGCTCATTTCCCTGATTAGGATTTGCTTGTTGTTGTTGAGCACCTGCAGCGTTTGTTGCATTGTACATATCCTGACTTGCAGCCTGGAAAGCAGTGTTCAATTCGTTTGTAGCAGTATCTATATCATTCAGATTCTGAGATTTGTGCGCTTCTTTCAACTTGTTTAATGCTGTTTCAATAGGAGCTTTTTTGTCAGTTGGAATCTTGTCGCCAAGTTCTTTCAACTGTTTCTCTGTCTGGAATATCATTGAATCTGCCTGATTGAGCTTGTCAATGCGTTCCTTTTCCTTCTTGTCATTCTCTGCATTTGCAGCAGCTTCATCTTTCATTCTCCTGATTTCATCATCGCTCAAACCTGAAGAAGCTTCAATGCGGATACGTTGTTCTTTTCCGGTTGTTTTATCTTTAGCCGAAACATTCAAGATTCCGTTAGCATCAATATCAAATGTAACTTCGATCTGAGGAACACCACGTTGTGCTGGTGGAATACCATCCAAGTTGAACACACCAATTTGCTTGTTATCGCGTGCCAAAGAACGTTCACCTTGCAATACATTGATTTGTACTGATGGCTGATTGTCACTTGCCGTTGAAAAAACTTCACTCTTGCGGGTAGGAATAGTTGTGTTAGAGTCTATCAGTCTGGTCATTACGCCTCCCATGGTTTCAATACCCAAAGAAAGAGGAGTAACATCAAGCAATAAAACATCTTTTACTTCACCAGTTAGCACTGCACCCTGGATTGCGGCACCAATAGCAACTACTTCGTCAGGATTCACACCTTTACTTGGAGTTTTACCGAAAAGTCTTTCAACCATAGATTGAACAGCAGGAATACGGGTAGAACCACCAACCAAAATCACTTCGTCGATATCCGAATTGTTAAAACCGGCATCTTTCATTGCTGTTTGACAAGGATTCACACATTTTTGAAGTAAATCGTCAATCAACTGTTCGAATTTAGCACGTGTAAGCGTTTTAACCAAATGCTTTGGAATACCGTTTACCGGCATAATGTAAGGCAGGTTGATTTCAGTAGAAGCTGTGCTTGAAAGTTCAATCTTAGCTTTTTCGGCTGCTTCTTTTAAACGTTGTAATGCCATTGAATCTTTTCGTAAGTCAACCCCTTCTTCATTCAGGAATTCCTGAGCCAACCAGTCGATAATTCGATGATCAAAATCATCTCCACCCAAGTGAGTATCGCCATTTGTAGATTTCACTTCAAACACACCATCACCCAATTCAAGGATAGATATGTCGAAAGTTCCTCCACCAAGGTCGAATACTGCTATTTTTGAATCTTGATTCTTTTTGTCAAGTCCGTAAGCCAAAGCCGCAGCAGTAGGTTCGTTCACAATTCTGCGGACAGTAAGTCCTGCAATTTCTCCCGCTTCTTTGGTAGCCTGACGTTGAGCATCGCTAAAATAAGCAGGAACAGTGATAACTGCCTCTTTTACTTCTTGTCCCAGATAATCTTCGGCTGTTTGTTTCATTTTCTGAAGTACAATCGCAGAAATTTCCTGAGGAGAATACAAATGTCCGTTAATATCAACTCGCGGTGTGTTATTATCTCCACGAACCACTTTATAAGGGATTCGGTTTATTTCTTTTTGAACCTGATCATACGTCTCACCCATGAAAGTTTTTATGGAGTAAACAGTATTGTTAGAATTTGTGATAGCCTGACGTTTTGCAGGATCTCCAACTTTACGTTCACCATTATCAATAAAAGCCACAACAGAAGGAGTGGTTCTTTTACCTTCATTATTAGGAATAACCACAGGCTCACTGCCTTCCATTACGGAAACACAGGAGTTTGTTGTTCCTAAGTCTATTCCAATTATTTTTCCCATTTTTCTAAATATATTTAATCTGTTAATAATCTATTTTATAGTTATTTTTATATCTTACGTTGAGTTTATTTCAAATCTTGTGCCAAAATTATTAATCAGCCATTTTGACAGAGATTATTTATTAATTAAAAGATATTTTACTTTTTAATTGAAACAATGTATCTTTGAAGAAACAATAAAGTCATTGTAACTTAATATTATTAGACATGTTTAATAATGCCGATTTAGAACTACTTAAAGATAAAGGCATCAATTTAATCACGATTGATGAACAATTGAAACGTTTCAAAAAGGGATTCCCCTATCTTTCAATTGTAAGCGCTGCTTCAGAAGATAAAGGTATTTTAAAACTTGTCGGAGCCGATAAGGAGGAATATCTTAAAGAATGGGTTGATTACGTGAAATCTGGTAAAGCAATCACAAAGTTTGTGCCTGCATCAGGTGCCGCAAGCAGAATGTTCAAAGACTTGTATGCATTCTTGGATTCAAAAAATGATGTACCAACATCTGATTTCGAAAAAACATTCTTTGATAATATACATAAGTTTGCTTTTTTTGGAATATTGGATGTTGCATGTAAAGATCAGTACAACAGGAATATAGATGGATTAATTGCTGAAGGGAAATACAAAGATGTGGTAACGATGTTGCTCAGTTCAAAGGGATTAGATTATGGAAATCTGCCAAAAGGACTCCTTTCGTTTCATTCTTATCCCGAAGGTAAACGCACACCGGTTGGTGAACACCTTACAGAGGGAGCACTTTATGCAAAAGATAAAAACGGTAATGTGAATATCCATTTCACAGTTTCACCTGAGCATATGGAAATGTTCCAATTGTTGGTTGCTGCACGCAAACTGGGGTACGAACAAAAATTGGGTGTTGAATATCATGTCAGTTACAGTATTCAAAAACCAAGCACTGACACTATTGCAGCCGATATGATGAACAATCCTTTCAGGGACATCGATGGTAGTCTGGTTTTCCGACCCGGAGGACATGGAGCACTGATAGAAAATCTCAATGAAATAGATTCTGATGTCATCTTCATCAAAAACATTGATAATGTGGTTCCTGACAGACTTAAAGATAATGAATCACATTACAAATGCCTGCTTGCCGGAGTATTGGTATCTTTACAAAAACGTGCTTTCACGTATCTGGAAAAACTTGAATCAGATGATTTTACCTCAACAGATTTGAAAGAAATCCTCTCATTCACAGTGAATGAATTATGTATCGATCATTCAGGTATCTCTTTCAAAGATAATCAAGCTTTGGCTCATTATCTTCAAACAAAACTAGACCGCCCATTTCGTGTTTGCGGCATGGTTAAGAATATTGGTGAACCTGGTGGCGGACCGTTTATTACAAAAAACGAAGATGGAACGGCTTCTTTACAGATTCTTGAAAGTTCACAAATCGATAAAAATGATATAATCGCTGTTAATGCTTTCAAGAACGGATCTCATTTTAATCCTGTTGATTTGGTGTGTGGAGTGAAAGATTACAAAGGTGAAAAATATAATCTGCCTGATTATGTGGATACAAACACAGGATTCATTTCTCAAAAATCTAAAAACGGACGCGAACTGAAAGCTCTTGAACTTCCTGGTCTGTGGAATGGCGCAATGAGCGACTGGAACACTATTTTTGTGGAAGTTCCCATCAGCACTTTCAATCCGGTAAAAACGGTGAACGACTTATTACGTCCGGAACATCAAAATGCTTAGTTGAAGTCAATTCACTACAAATTGACTTCAATTAATCATTTACTTTCCATCTCTATAGCCCAAGGGAAAATAATGTTATTCTCCAGATGGATATGTTCATGCAAATCCTTTTCAAATTCAGCCAACATCAGATAAAGCATTTTATAGCTGTTGCAGGCATCATCAGGGGGAGTCAGATTGTTAGATAACTCTCTGATCTCGCGATATCTGGATCCCTCAGCATCATGTTCTATCATCATCACTCTAATAGGGTTGCTTACACTTCCTCCATGAAATTTCTCTATGGGCTCATTGTTCCTGATCGCTTCAAAAAGTTTGTAAAGATGGGGGTAGAGCATGTGTTCTTCTTTAAGTAGATGGGACTCCAATGCTGCTAATGAGTCAAGAAATAGTTCTTGTATTTCAAACAACTCTGGATGATTAGCTGAATGTGCATTGATTACTTTTTTAAATAATCCGCTGATCTCAGGACCGTTCTCACGAATACCACGATGATGAATCTTCAACACATAATCAATCAACAAATCTTTTGGCCATAAATTAAATGGAATCTCTCCGCCTTTTTCAGGAGCTTCTTCTTGTTTAACAAGTGCTTCCAGCACAACAGAAGGGTCTACTTTTGCCTTTTTACTTGCGGTTTCAAAAGTGTCACCGCCATTGCAGCAAAAATCGATACCATATAACGAAAATACTTTCGATGTTGAAAAATTATTGGCTACAATATCGCCAATAGTGGTCTTTTTAATGTTTATATCTTTAATCATAATTATTTGTTTAATTTATCCGACGAGTACTTCTAAGTCTTTCTCAACTTCACCAATTGGACTTACGCCAAAATTGTCGACAATCACTTTTGCAACATTTGGTGATAAGAATGCCGGGAGTGTTGGACCAAGATGAATATTTTTAATTCCTAAACTTAACAGGGCTAAAAAGACAATTACTGCTTTTTGCTCATACCAGGCAATATTATAAACGATTGGAAGGTCGTTAATGTCTTCGGCTCCAAGTATCTCTTTTAGTTTTAATGCAATTATGGCTAATGAATAACTGTCGTTACATTGTCCTGCATCTAATACACGCGGAATACCATTGATTTCTCCTAATCCTAATTTGTTATAACGATATTTTGCACAGCCGGCTGTTAGGATTACAGTATCCTGAGGTAATCCCTGAGCAAAATCTTTATAATAGTCGCGCGATGAGAAACGTCCATCGCAACCGCCCATGACTACAAACTTGCGAAGACTGCCATTCTTCATATTCTCTACAATTTTGTCGGCAAGTGAGAAAACTTGCTGATGAGCAAAACCGCCTACAATTGTGCCACTCTCAATTTCTGTTGGGGGCTGACAGGTTTTTGCTAATTCAATGATTTCTGAAAAGTCCTTATCTCCGTTTTCATCAAAAGGAATATGTTTAAATCCTGGATATCCGGTCGCATTGGTGGTAAATACCTTGTCTGCATAAGTGGCGCGTTTTGTTGGGGGCACAATACAGTTGGTGGTGAATAAAATGGGACCGTTAAAGGTCTCAAACTCGACTTTTTGCTTCCACCACGAATTACCATAATTGCCAACAAAATGGTCGTATTTCTTGAACTTGGGATAATAATTGGCTGGAAGCATTTCACTGTGTGTGTAAACATCTACACCTGTTCCTTTTGTTTGCTCCAATAGGGTTTCCATATCTTTCAAATCGTGACCGGATATAAGGATACCTGGATTGTTTCGTACGCCAATATTAACTACTGTTGCCTCGGGACTGCCATATGTCTCATTGTGGGCTTTGTCCAAAAGGGCCATGGTTTTAACTCCATATTCACCTGTTTTCAGAACAAGAGCGACTAACTCTTCTACACTTCTGTCTTCGGTTTTCAAAACGGCAAGTGTGTCAATCACAAATGAATAGATGTCTTCATCTTCATATCCCAAATGGGCGGCATGCTCGCCATAGGCTGCCAATCCTTTCAAACCATAAGTGGTGAGTTCTTTCAATGAGCGTTTGTCTTCATCTGATTCGCTCATGATACCAATTCCCAAAACATTATATTCTTCAGTGAGAATTGGTTTAATTGGCTCGGAAACTGTTGGAATGGTTAAATTTATCCCGTTTTCTTTGGCCTCTTTAACCATCGCGGAGATTCTTTTATCTGTTACAGCTATTCGACGCTCAATATCTTGAGGATCAAAGTTGGCATTTGTAATTGTTGAGAAAAGATTATCAATTATATATCTGCCAATCTCTGAAATATTTACTTCCATTTTATGGCTCTTGCATTGCTTTGTGATATCACTCAGATTCTTAAGTTTGTAAATGAGGATATCTTGATAGTTCGAAGTGATGGAATCTTTTCCGCATACTCCTTTAATTATACAGCCGGTATTCTTTGAAGTTTCCTGACACTGATAACAAAACATTGTTTCTGTCATAATTAAATATATTAAGAGGTGATTAATTTGTTATCTTCCATGAATTGATGACATCAATTACGGATTATAGAATAACAAATATAATATCTATATTGAAAAATGTTGCAGCTTTTTTATTTAAATGAATTCTATTTTAAATAATTAACAGGAACTCTCTTGTGAACCTCAAGTCTCTGTGTATTATTAACATAAAAATATTTAATGATTATGCCCTGAAGCTTTTTCTGCTCCTTGTTCGCCTCCTTGGTGTACCAAAATATTTTCTATTGCTTCCAAAGTGTGGGTATAATCAACATAGGCTGATACAAATTCACGACCTTTTTCGGCTGATTCATTTTTTGTTTTATTCAAAGCTGCTACTTTATTATATTTCTCTTTCACTACGGATGCAATGTGGTTGTTTAATTTGCCTAATAATTCGTCAACATCATTATCTTTAATAGCTTTATCGCTCAGGTAAATGATGGGCTTTGTGCTGCCGGCGGGCTTCAATCCTGTATATGGAGCTCCTTCTGTTTCACGATGTAATCTTACAAGTGTTTCAAAAAAATGGGTCTTTACAATCTCATATACTTCTTTATCGCTATTTTTTAGATTGTAAGTCTTTTTGAATAAGTCGGTTGCTTCTTTTACCTGTTCGGCGCTGATCCATTTGTAAACTAAATCTACATTGTTGGTTGCTAATGCTTGTTCTGCATCTTGAATAACGGGACCGTCGTATGAATCGCAATGGGCTGATGTGGTTTGAATGTTCACAAACATAAAAAATGATACAAGGGCAATAGTGAATATTGCTAATAAACTGTTCTTGCTTTTGTTAGGTTTACTTGTTTCTAAATAGATGTCTTTTGTCTTCATAATTTTATTTGTTATTAATTTGTTGAATTAAAATTGATGTAACAAAAGTAAGGTTATATAAAACTCAGGTCGACCTACTTTATAAGTTGGGACCCTTTTACAGTATAAAAAGAAGTCCTACTTTCTAAAATAGGACCTTGCAGGGTGGGGTAATTGGCTGATTATCTTTTCAATTGCTTCTTATACTCGCTGGGGGTCTGCTCTGTCATTTTTTTGAATACTCGGTTGAAGGCCGACTTGGTATTGAATCCACTATCAAAGGCTATTCCTAACAACGATAAGTTGTCATTTGATGGATCGGCAATCTTGGATTTGACTTCTTCTACTCGATATTGATTAACAAAATCAAAAAAGTTTAATCTTAATTTTTCATTGATGACTCGCGAAAGCTGATAGGCGGGTAAATTAAGTTTTGTTGACAGATCTGATAGTGTTAAACTGGAATCTAAATATGGCTTTTCGTTTGCCATGTATTCTTTTAATTCTTGCTCGTAACGGTCGGCATCGGTCTCTTTTATTGATACTCCTGCATATTTGGTCTTATTCTCGGTTATGTACTCAATCTTTTGATCGTCATCATGAACAAATATCTGCTGTTGCTTCAAACCAAAAAATCCTATGAGTATTATAAATACTGATAAGCATAAAAACATGCCGTCGGTACAAAAGGACCATGAAAACAGATGAAATACATGGTGAATTGTGGCGGTTATCATCAATGCTGTCCAAATTATTCCAAATGAATAGACAAGATTGCGCAACCAGTTGAGTTTGACGTTCTCTATGCTTGAAAAATTATTGAAGATGTTGATGTCTAGTTTCCTGAATAAACGGATGGTGAAAAAAATATACACAGGACCCGAAAGTACGGTCAAAATCAAAAAGATATTGAATAAGAATGGGGTGTGATGACCTGATTCTATATGATTTAATGTGATCCTCGACGACTCGCCGGGGAATAAAAGACTTATCAATAGATACAGGTTGAATATTATAAATGGGGCAAAATGGAATAAATCTTGCTTGTTGAATTTATTGCCTTCGTTAATTAATGAGGATACATATAGGTATAAAAAGGGTCCATGAAGCATTAACAGGGATATGAAACTGACTGAAAGTATGGGAAAATCAGTGAATAATATCTTGGCAAAAAGACCGTATATTCCTATGGTTAGTCCTAAATAGACTAACCACAAAATCAATATCTTGTCATGCAATTGTTTCTTTTTCTGCATCATTAATACGGAAAAGAAAAATGCATTAAAGGCAGCAATCAAAAAGATGTATGTCATATCTGTCAACGGTAATCTTGGGTACCGCGAAAGCAAAGTTAAGATTTTATGACTGTACTTTCCAAATTTTCTTATAGACCTCTTGCTAAGTGATGTATTTTAGGGGTTTCAAATATCTTTTCACAGGTTTTTACTATCTTTGGGGCAATAAAAAAATACATGAACATGAAAAGAATACTATCTTCAATTTTATTTCTAAGTCTATGTTCTGCTTTTGGTTTTGCGCAGAACAAAAAAACAACGCAATCTCTTAATATTGCTACATTTAACATCCGAATGGATACACCTGTTGATAAACTGGATTCATGGAGCCATCGCAAAGAAATGGTAAAGGGATTAATCCGATTCCATGATTTTGATGTCTTTGGCATTCAAGAGGGGTTTTATCATCAAATAAATGATATTCTTGAATTGAAAGAATATGATTATGTGGGAGTAGGACGGGAAGATGGAAAAACAGCGGGTGAACACTCTGCTATCATCTACAAAAAGGACAAATTTAAAGTTCTCGACAAGGGGAATTTCTGGTTTTCGGAAACTCCCAATGTGCCAAGCAAAGGATGGGACGCAACATGCTGTAACCGTATTTGTTCTTGGGCAAAATTTAAGGATATGCAAACCGGAAAGACTTTCTTTTTCTTTAATGCGCATTTTGATCATCAGGGAAAAGAGGCTCGGAGAAATTCATCGCTGCTACTGTTGGCTAACATAAGAAAGATCGCTGGAAAAAGCCCGGTGTTTTCTACGGGCGACTTTAATGCTACTCCCGATGATGAGCCTATTCGTATTATTCGTGATGACAAAATGATGAAGGATTCTTATACTGTCACAAAACAACCGCCTTACGGAACTCAAGGTACTTTCAATTCTTTTGATATGAACTCTAAGATGGTTGGAAGAATCGACTATATCTGGGTGAATGATGGTGTTATAGTAAATAAATATGGTGTCTTAAATGATTTTCAAAATGGTCATTTTCCATCAGATCATTTCCCTGTAATGATTAGTGCAACGCTAAAGTAAAAGCGGGAAGGGAGCGATTAATAAAAAAACCGAAGAGTATCTCTTCGGTTTTTTTAGTTTCATAAAGATTCAGTTGTATTCTGAAATAATCTTTCTAAGAACTGTTCTTATTTCTTTAAAAATTTGTTGTTCAGTCGTTTGCGCAGTGGCTCGTCGTAAAACTTAAGACTGAGATATGCAATCAATACGCATCCTAAAACTAATACTATGGCTACTGGCCAGGTCTCAGAAAAGGTGAGATTGTTTTTCCATAACCATGCGTAAAACAGGTACATAAAGGGATAATGAACCATATAGAGTGGATAGGAAATGTCTCCCATGAATTTATTGATTTTGGAGGATACTTTGTCGGTGGTTGCTCCGGATGCTCCAAAATAAACAAGGATGGGAAAAAATACAAGGGTGCATACTGTGTCGTATAAACCATTCATCCACAATGCTCCTTCTGCACCGAGATGCGGAACGGATAACAATATGACAATGGCGATACTGCATTTCCAAAAGGCTCCTCTGATATGGATGGGCTTGAAATTACGGGATATCAATAGTCCAGCGGAATAGGCAAATATCATTCTTAAAAATCCACCAAGCAGGTTGTAATCTGCCATTGTCCAGCCAACACCCAAACTGCCATATCCGGATAGGTTGAACATGGCAAATGAGGCAAGACTGATTCCTGATATGGCGACTAATATGCTGAGGGCTTTAGTGGACATACGACGGATGAAAAGGGCGTAAAGTATGTTGCCGATGTACTCGAAAAACAACGACCAACTGGGACCGTTCAACGGAAACATCTCGCCATTTCCACGTACTTCGGGACCTGTCCCCGGTACCGCGGGAATCATAAATATTGTAAGAATGAATGCTGTTATTAATAAATAAAAGGGGACTTGCGTGCCGTCCCATTGAACGCTTCCTTGAATGACAAAGGTGATGGCGCCTAAAATGGCTCCCATAACTACCATGGGATGCAAGCGAATCAAACGACGCTTGAAAAAGTCTTTAATCTTCATCTTGTTCCAACGGTCGTCATAGGCGTAACCGACTACAAATCCGGACAATACAAAGAAGAAGTCGACTGCTAGATATCCGTGATTAAATCGCTGATCTATAGGACTGGTCGCGAATCCTTCAAATACATGATAACATATAACCATAAAGGCTGCGACGCCGCGTAATCCATCCAGGATCTCGTAATGTGGTTTTGTGTCTGAAAATGCTGACGCTGAAATTTTTTGCATTATAACCTATTTTCTTTCAAAATTAAAGCGACAAAGGTAATAAAAAGAAATCGGCAACCTTAGCGGTGTTGATGCTTTCTTTGCTCTATTTCCTCACTCAAAGCTGTAGCTCTCTCCACCGCTGCGTGTATATGTGAACAAATATTTTCTTCGCCCACAATACTGGGTACCTTAGATTTATACAAGCTTGCTCGTACTTTATCGTTCACACCTGAAAGAATAATGTGAATTTTTTCCTTTTGTGAGTTTTTACACAAATTTTCAAGGTTATTCAATCCGGTGGAATCGATAAACGGTACTTTGCGCATGCGGATGATACGGATGTTTGGATGATTGCCCAATTCGCGCATAACATCATCAAACTTATTGGCTATACCAAAGAAAAACGGCCCGCTAATCTCATACACTTCAACTCCTTTGGGCAAATGAAGCACTTCGTCCTGTATGTCCTCTGAATGGGATTCCATTTCGTTAGATATATTTACTTCTCCCGTAGCTACGGATACTTGCGTGCTTTCGGACAGTCGTTTTAAAAACAAGAAAATTGCAAGCAATAAACCCACTTCAATAGCAATGGTTAAATCAAAAATAACCGTAAGTGAAAATGTAGTTAGCAAGACAGCCAACGTAGATTTCGATTGCTTTGCCAATGAGCTAAATGTGCGCCATTCGCTCATGTTGTATGATACTACCACCAAAACACCCGCTAAACAGGCCATCGGAATGTGTTTGGTAAGGTCGCCCAAAAACAATAAAATAAGCAGTAACACAACCGAATGAATTAATCCGGCAATGGGTGTACGCCCACCATTATTTATATTAGTCATTGTTCGGGCAATGGCTCCGGTAGCGGGAATACCACCGAAAAATGGCGTTATGATATTGGCCGCGCCTTGAGCCACAAGCTCCATATTGGAATTGTGTTTTGCTCCCGTAACTCCATCGGCCACGGTAGCGGAAAGCAGTGATTCGATAGCTCCCAATATGGCAATGGTAAACGCTGACGGGAAAAGGGTGCGAATGCTTTCGATATTAAACCCGATGGACTCTACTTGCGGCAACTGGCTTTTTATCTGAAAACGATCGCCGATGGTTTCTATTCCCGAAACGCCCATATATTGTTTTAATAAATAAACAAATAACGTCATCAGAATAATAGCAATGAGCGATCCTGGTATTTTTTTCGAAAACTTGGGTGTTAAAAAGATGATCACTATGCTCAAGATCCCGATAGCGGCAACCCACCAGTTGATAGTACTAATTTGTTGAAAATAAACGCCCCATTTGGCAAGAAAGTCGGTCGGTACTTTATCAATGCTCAACCCTAACAAATCTTTTATCTGAGTAGAAAAAATAGTGAGAGCTATACCGCTAGTGAAACCCACAACAATGGGGTAAGGAATAAATTTGATGACTGAACCGAGCTTTAAAAAGCCTATTACCATAAGCATTATCCCGGCCATTACCGTTGCAATGGCAAGTCCCTGCACACCAAATTTCTCTACAATACCGTAAACAATCACAATAAATGCACCGGTAGGCCCGCCAATTTGTACCGTACTCCCTCCCAGAAACGAAATAATGAAGCCGGCAATAATAGCCGTTATAATTCCTTTTTCGGGGGCTACACCCGAAGAAATACCGAAAGCAATGGCAAGAGGTAATGCCACTATGCCCACAATCAATCCCGACATTAAATCGGCCATGAATGTTTGCTTATTGTACGTTTTTAGAGATAAGAAAAGGGACGATTGAAAGTCCTTCAGTATATTTTTTTGCATATTGTGTAATAAAAGGCCGCAAAAGTAGTGATTAAATTAATAAAAATGAAATTGTTTTTTAATTCTACTTGTCTCTCCAACACAAAACACTCTCCATATGACTGCATCACATAGCGCTAATTGATGGAGCCCCTCTACCTCTCACTATGGTCTCACTATGGTCTCACTATGGTCTCACTATGGTTTCGCTCGTTCTTAATGTTAATAATATTTAATATCAAGGTGTGCTTAAAATATTGTCATAAATCAACTGCAATGGTTATGACGCTGCAGTAGTTTTTATCATGGATGTTCATCAACTGTTGTTAGTCATCAAATCATCGTCAAATAAATATTTAATTAAATAAACAAATGTTCATTTCATATACGGGCATATTTTTTACTATATTTGTAATGCTTTGTAGCAAATAATAAAAGAAGATGGCATATATTGATTATTATAAAATATTGGGATTAAACCGCAGTGCATCGGCTGAAGATATTAAAAAAGCATATCGGAAGCTGGCTCGAAAACTGCATCCCGATTTGAATCCTAATGACAAAGATGCTCAACAAAGATTTCAGGAGTTGAACGAGGCGAATGAGGTGCTCAGCGATCCGGAAAAGCGTGCTAAGTACGACAAGTTTGGTGAAAATTGGGAACATGGCGAGGAATATGAAAAGGCGCAACAGCAATATAGGCAGCAACAACAGGCTTGGGGCGATCAACAAACTGGGGGCAGAACGTTCTTCACTGAAGGGGATTTTTCTGAAGATGACTTCTCTGATTTTTTCCGCTCAATGTTCGGAAGTGGATTTTCACAACGAACACAATCACATGGTACACGAAAGTACAAAGGGGGGGATTATCAGGCGGAACTGCATCTGACAATGCGACAGGCAATGCAAACGCACCAACAAACAATCGCGGTGGATGGTAAAAACATTCGTATTACGATCCCGGCAGGGGTTGAGGACGGACAAAAAATCAGGTTGTCGGGATATGGACAACAGGGGGTAAACGGAGGACCTAATGGCGATTTGTATATCACTTTTTTGATTGATGAGGATGCGAAGTTTAAACGACTGGGTGATGATTTATATATGCAACTGACTATCAATCTGTATACTGCTGTTCTTGGGGGTGATGTCACGGTGACGACTATCGATGGACAACAGCTGAAAATGAAGGTGCAGCCGGGAACGCAACCGGGTACAAAGGCAAGACTCAAGGGTAAGGGTTTTCCTGTTTACAAAAAAGATGGACAAGCGGGCGATCTTTATGTGACACTGAATGTTCGTATTCCTGAAAACTTGACGCAACGCGAGAAGGAGTTATTTACCCTATTATCTAACATCGGACAATAAAATGGATAATAAGAAACTATTATACAGCGAATGCATCAAGATATATAATGTTGATGAGGCGTTTATTGATTCTTTGGAGGACTCGGGTCTTGTAAGTATTTCAACGGATGAGTATAATGAACGTTTTATTGAGGTGGAAGAACTGGCTGATTTGGAACAGTTTATGCGCTGGTACTACGATCTGAATATTAATGTCGAGGGTATTGAAGCGCTTTATCATATGCTGGATAGGGTGAAAGCTATGCAGGAAGAGCTTGACCGGTTGCAAAATGAAATCAGGTTCTATAAATCATTATAAAATTACAATAACAAAGGGGATTAACAGTTTATGCTGAAATCATTATATATTCAGAATTATGCGCTAATCGATAGGCTTAATATTGATTTTAATCCGGGTTTTTCTGTTATAACCGGAGAAACGGGTGCGGGAAAATCTATTATCTTGGGGGCTCTTTCTCTAATCTTGGGACAAAGAGTGGATGTGAGACATATAAAGAACAATGAACTAAAGTGCACTATCGAAGGGGTTTACGATATCTCTAAGTATGATCTGAAGGGATTGTTTGCTCAAAATGATTGGGTATATGATGCGCATGAATGTATTCTGAGACGAGAAATTTGGGCGAACGGCAAATCACGGGCGTTCCTGAATGATTCGCCAGTTTATCTAAATGATTTGAAGGAACTGGGCGACAAATTGATTGATGTGCATTCGCAACATCAAAATCTGGCTCTCAACGATAACTTGTTCCAACTTACGGTTGTTGACATCTTGGGGCAGACCAAAACAGAAAAAACGACTTATGAGTCGGCTTATAAATCGTATAAATCTGCTGAGAAAGAGTTGACGGACATTCAGGAGCTTTCTAAAAGGAATAAAGAGGAGGAGGATTATTTCCGCTTTCAATACAATGCGTTGGCTGATGCAAAATTACAACCGGACGAGCAAACGGAATTGGAACAGGAAATGGATACGATTACGCATGCGGAGGAGATTAAAACGGGACTGTTTACACTGAATGAATTACTGTCGGGCGACGACCAAAACATTGAGTCGCTATTACGCTCGGCTTTAGATGCTGTGCGTAATATCCGGGAGGTGCTGCCAAGACTTGCGGAACTTTCGGATCGGATTGAGTCGGCTTACATAGATCTTAAGGATGTGAGGTCCGAAGTGGATCGCCTTTTTGATAGGGTCGAAGTGGATAAGGATAGACAACAGCTGGTGGAGGACCGACTGAGTCTTATATATGATTTGCAACAAAAGCATTCTGTGACGACGGTCCGGGAACTGCTTGATCTGCAGGATCAACTGAATGAAAAATTGATCGGCATCGAGTCGCTGGATGAACAACTGGCTACACTGGAAAAGGAGTTTGTAGAAATGAAACGGGTAATGATTGCTGCCGCTGATGCATTGAGCAAGAAACGCAAGGTTGCGGCTCCTTCTATTGCGAAACAGTTGATTGAGCGACTGTCGTATCTGGGCATGCCGAATGTTAGGTTTACGTGCGAAATATCTCATAAACAACCTGACATAACGGGAACGGATCAAATCGGTTTCCTCTTTTCTGCAAACAAAAATACGGCTCTTCTGCCTGTTTCCGAAATTGCTTCGGGTGGTGAAATATCAAGATTGATGCTTTGCCTCAAATCAATGATATGCGGGGCGACTTCCTTGCCTACAATCATTTTCGACGAAATTGATACGGGCACTTCGGGTGAAATCGCTGACAAAATGGGCGAAATCATGCATCGGATGAGCGAGGATATGCAGGTGATAGTTATAACGCATCTTCCACAAATTGCATCGAAAGGGGATACACATTATAAGGTGTATAAAACGGATACTGAGGATACAACACAGACTCAGATGAGACAACTCGCAGAAAACGAACGTGTTGAAGAGATTGCTAAGATGTTGAGCGGTGCGGAAACGACTACTCAGGCTGTCGAAAATGCAAAGGTGATGTTGGGGGTTTAACGTGATACAATATAATTTTAATATTACAGGCTCTGCTATAGCCATTTACTCTCAAATAAGTATAAACGTGTTACTATATAATTTTATTGAATGAAAGAAAAAGATATGATCTTTGGCATTCGTGCCGTAATTGAAGCTGTTGAGGCGGGTATAGATATCGACAAGGTATTGGTTAAGAGGGAACTGCAAGGTGACCTCTTTAGGGAATTGCAGACTTTATTGGTTGAACGTGATATCCCAATGCAAAAGGTTCCTGTTGAACGCATCGACAGGGTGACACGCAAAAACCATCAGGGTGTGCTGGCTTTTATATCACCTATAACGTATCAAAGACTGGACCAGATTGTGCCGTTCTTATATGAACAGGGGAAAAATCCTTTTATCGTCTTGCTTGACGGAATAACTGACGTTAGGAACTTTGGTGCAATTGCTCGTACTTGCGAAGTGGCAGGTGTTGACGCTATTGTAATTCCTGCAAAAGGAAGAGCTTCAGTAAATGCGGATGCTGTAAAAACTTCTGCAGGGGCTTTGCTTTCTATCCCAATCTGCAGGGAACAGAGTCTGAATGAGGCAATTACTTTCCTGAAAAATAGCGGGATAAAAGTTATTGCGGCAACGGAAAAGGCTGCAAATAATTATACGGATGCTGATTTATCTGTGCCTACGGCAATTGTCATGGGCTCTGAAGATGAGGGGGTTTCTACTGATAATCTCCGTATTTGTGATGAACTGGTTAAGATCCCGCAATTCGGAACTATTCAATCTCTTAATGTTTCGGTCGCTGCAGGGGTAATGATCTATGAAGTAATTAGACAACGTATTATTTGATTGTATTTTAATATTCAAGCAATGAAGAAGGTTATAACTACAAAAAATGCGCCTGCGGCAATCGGACCTTATAGTCAAGCTATTGAGGTCAACGGAATGATATTCATCTCGGGACAGTTGCCTATCGACCCGAAATCGGGTAAATTCCCTGATGGTGGTGTTAAAGAACAAACGCTCCAAGCATTTAAAAATATCAAAGCAATTCTGGCAGAAGAGGGATTGACGACTGATAATATTGTGAAAACCACAGTATTATTGGCGGATATGTCTCTCTTCGCTGAAATGAACGAGGTATATGCTTCTCAGTTTAATGGATTGTTCCCGGCTCGTTCTGCCTTTGCCGTGAAAGCTTTGCCTAAAGATGCTTTGGTTGAAATTGAAGTAATCGCTTCCCGATGAAAACGCTAGGAAATATCATTTGGATTGTATTCGGTGGCGCAATTACGGCCATCGAATATGTTGTTGCCAGCATAGGCTTGATGGTTACAATCATTGGTATCCCCTTTGGACTGCAATCTCTTAAAATGGCTGAACTTGAATTGTGGCCTTTCAAAAAGAAGGTTGTTCATAATGAACATTCTTCTGGATGCGTGTCGTTTATTATGAATATTATCTGGTTTTTTGTAGGTGGATTGCCTATCGCGCTCACACACCTACTCTTCGGTGTACTATTCTATATAACTATTATCGGAATCCCTTTTGGCAATCAGCACTTTAAACTTATGAGGCTTGCTTTTGTTCCCTTCGGGAAAAGGATAGTTGATGTGGATTAATGACAATTACAATAATCATATTTTTTTGACTGTTGGACCGAGAAAAGGAAAGTTAATATGGATTAATGTAGCATTGCAGAATACAAATCCTGCAATGCTACATTAATCCATATTGGAATCTAAATTATAACCGCAAATCAGGATTCTACAACTGCGGGTAAATCATCATTATCTTCCTCTTCCACAGGGTCTTTCTTAACCATAAACGCGCTCAATTCCCAAAGGAAATATAGAGGAATTGTTACTACAACAAGTGAAAAAGGATCGCCAGATGGTGTAATTAATGCTGCTAAAATTACACATACAACAATTGCATGACGACGGAATTTCTTGAAGAAGGATCGATATATAAGTCCTAAATTAGATAATAACCAAAACACTAATGGCATTTCAAAAACAATACCCATTATTAAGATAAGCGTATAGAAGTTTTTCATATACGAATCCAATGAAAGCTTATTTTCGATATTTGCACTTAATTCAAAGGTTATCAGGAATCTGAATATGAGCGGAAATACTATAAAATAACCAACAGCACAACCTAGATAAAACATAAAACCCCCAAAACCAAAAGCAGTTCTTGCACTTCTTATTTCGTTTTTATACAATGCCGGTCTGATAAACATCCATAATTGATAAATAAGAAAAGGCAAAGCAATCAGAAAAGCAAATGCAAATGAAGACGATAAATAGGTCGTAAACTGAGAAGTCATCGTGATATTCAGAATCTCAACATTAAACTTATCTGCTGAAAAATCTGGTAAAAATGGTATGTATTTGCTGGCATTCTCAAAGAAACGATATGTGATAAAATTGGAGGAACTTGGTCCAAGAATTGCGATATCAAATATCTTTGGCATAAAAATGAGCGCAACAACAGTAAAAGCAGTAAGAATCCCTATTATTCGGAATAAGGTCCCGCGGAACTCCTCCAGGTGATCCCAGAATGACATTTCTTTTTCGCTCATCTGATAAAATTATATATGATTTATCCTGCTCACTAGGCATGTAAATGAAACTTCATTGAGCCCTAAGCTTTATAGATAATCGTTTATGTTGAGATTTCTAATGTTTATCAATCTAATATAGAACGAAGAATCATTTATGTATTAATGTAATTCGCTGTATAATAATTTATTAAATTGGAAAGTAATAACCTTAGTTATTATTATTTGAAGGTGTCGTATTTGTATTTTGGTCTGTTGGATCTGATTTGATTTCTTCCTCAACATCGTTCAGGCCTTTCTTGAAACTACGAATACCTTTACCTAAACCACTCATCAATTCAGGAATTTTCTTGCCGCCAAAAAGTAAAAGTACTACAACTAAGATAATTAACCATTCCCATCCATGTATATTCATAGGTCTATATTGTTTATTTGTTTATATTTAATTTAATGTATCTACAAAAGTAGAACTAATAATTTAAGTGTACAATTTATTTAAGAATTCTTTTTAAGTTTATTTCGATGAACAGCTTCAAGACAATGTCAATATTTGATCTAATACCTGCAATTTACTTTCATTTAAGTCTATTGAATCGAATATGTTATAGCTCTAAATCTAGATATATGGGTAGATGGTCGCTGAATCCACCTATGTATCGTGGACCCAAATTTGTCCTAAAAGGTTTACTACCACCGTTTTTATCGTCGTCAAGTAATAGGAAATCAGCTTGATATACTTGGGCCTCATTGTTAGATATCTGCGTTTTTGCTGAGTCTAAAAGTAGAGTTCCACTAACGATGAATTGATCAAGTACTTCCCATCTTCCCTGATATTTATAAGAACCGAAATCGGGAGTCTTCATTTTGTGGTAGAACATATTGTACAATGATGTTGTGTAAAGATCATCTTTTACGCTCTTTGCTTGCAATATTTTTGTTAGACTTTTATCGTTTGGATGATCATTGAAATCGCCCATGATAACGATGTTAGACGTTATTCTTGTCGCAAATAGGCTGTCAGTCTTGCTTTTCAATAATTTAGCAGCATCAATACGTAGATGTTCACTTTCTCTTTTTCCGTCTCTGCGGGATGGGAAGTGGCAAATAAACACATCCAGTGTGTCAGAATTTATCAATCTACCTACAGTATGAAGAATGTTTCGTGTAGGGCTAGCCTTCTTATTCTCAAATTGGATTTGATATTCATGTTTTTCAAGTAATTTAAATTGATGTCGCTGATAAAGCAAAGCCACATCAATACCTCGCTCATCAGGAGAATTGGTTGTGATGTAAGAATACCTTTGAGCTCTAAGAGGTGATCTTTTTGTGAGGTCGTAAATAGTGCTGTCACTCTCTATTTCACACAATCCAACAAGTGCGGGAGAATACATTTTTCCGATAGAAGTAACAACACGCGTTATATTCTTTAGCTTTTCCCAATACTTCCAATTATTCCAGTTCATATTCCCACCGGGAAGAAAGTCATCATCATTTTTCAACGAATCGTCTCTTACATCGAATAAGTTTTCGACATTATAAAACATTATGCGGAAAGGTTGTTGTGCAAATGCTCCCGTTGCGTAAAATACGGTCAGCAGCAGGATTAAGGTTTTCTTTTTCATTAACAAAATAGGTTTGAATGCGTGACATTGTAGATGAGAAGAGCTGGGTTTGTTGGTACATGATCCGTTTTCCCAGGTTTTGAATGTATGACGTTTAATATGATGCGATAGGCTAATACTTTACTATGTATTAACTATAAACGAAACGCAGATATACATATCCATTAATATTATGGTAGTATATCTGCGCAATATTTATTGAATAATAAGAGATCTACCCTGATTATTGTTGTTATTAAGCTTTTGAAGATTCAGCATGGACAGCTTCAAGGATACGAACAAGATATTTCCACCATTTATCAACCGATGGGATATTAACTTGTTCGGCAGGTGAATGAACGTCGGTCATGTCCGGGCCGATAGAAATCATATCCAAGTGCGGATATTTTTCGAGGAACAATCCACATTCCAAGCCAGCGTGAATAGCTTTTACTTCCGGAGTTTTACCGAAAAGGTTCTCATATTCTTGTTGAGCCAATTTCAAAAGAGCTGAATCCGTATTAGGCTGCCATCCAGGATACCCTTCGTTATGAATTACTTTAGCGCCAGCCAAATCGAATACAGATGAAACTGTGTTAACAACACTATCCTTGCATGATTCAATTGAACTTCTTTGGCTTGTGCCAACTTCTATGAGATTGTCATCAAGCATTTTAACCGAAGCCAGATTGGTTGAAGTCTCAACTAATCCATCAATTTCGTGGCTCATTCCAATTACGCCATGCGGGCAAGCATGAATAGCCAGGATAAGATTCTCCGTAACTTTTTTATTGATGATATTCGATGGGATTTGAACAGATTCCATTGAAATATCCACTCCCGGGTCGGTCTGTTTAAGTTCATTTTGGATATCAGCAAGAAAGTAATTTAGTTTTACCCGCACATCCTCTTTATACTTCTCTTTCACACCCATGATAGCAAAAGCTTCACGAGCGATGGCATTATGAAGATTTCCGCCACCAATTTGTGACAGAACCAAGCCAAATTTTTTACGAGTTAGAGAAAACATAAAGCGGTTCAGTATTTTGTTTGCATTTCCAAATCCCCTATCGATATCGCTACCAGAGTGACCACCACGCAAGCCCTTTACCTGAATTTTGAACCAGAAATAGTTCTTTGGAACATCTTTAGCTTTATATTTAAAGTAAGCCTTTGTTCCTTTGCCACCAGCGCATCCGATATAAATTTGTCCTTCCTCTTCTGTGTCGAGGTTTATAAGTCTTGATCCAGTAAAGAAATCCGGTTGAAGAGAGTTTGCACCCGTCAACCCCGTTTCTTCATCGACAGTGAAAAGAGCCTCGATTTTTCCGTGAGCGATATCATTTGCGGCCAGCACAGCCAGTGCTGCAGCGATACCCATTCCGTTGTCAGCTCCAAGTGTAGTGCCGTTTGCCTTTACCCAGTCGCCATCAATAATTGTTTCAATAGGATCGATATCAAAATCATGCGTTACATCATTGTTTTTCTCGCAAACCATATCCACGTGCGATTGCAAAATGACTGTCGGCACATTTTCTTTACCTTGTGTTGCAGGTTTGGTAATGAGTACATTACCCACCTTGTCCTGTTTTGCTTCAAGGTTAAGTTTTTTTGCGAAATCTATAAGATAAGCAATAATTTTTTCCTCTTTCTTTGAAGGTCTGGGTATTTGCGTGATATCATAAAAATATCCCCACACACTTTTTGGATCTAAATCTTTAATGGTCATAGTATATTGAATTTTTAAAAATAATAATTACAAATTTCTGCACTTTTAATAAACGTAAAAAGAACGGGTGTTGTTCTGCAAATATCGGAAAATTAGGTGACTTTTTGCATGTTCTTGAACAAATTTAAAATCTTTAATTAGGAAAAAGTGCAAAAAATTGGTTTAATAAATTATCTTTGTGCCTTTAATGAAGAAAATAAAAGTATGAAATCTTTGTTTGTTGGCTTATTGCTTTTATTTATTGCAATGATATTGCTAGGGATAGGAGTTCTTTTTTCAAAGAAAAAAGAGTTCCCGAGTGGTCATATCGGTGATAGTGAAGCGATGAAAGAGAGGAATATCGGTTGTGCAACAAGTCAAGATGCAGAAATGAGAGCCAAGAAGAATCCATTAGAAGAATTATTAAAATCGGACGAATATAATTATTTACACTAACAATGAACAATAAAACTCAGTTTTACATTATCGGTGCCGTGTTGGCATTAGCCATTATCGGGCTTTACGTTTTGTACTTTACAAATGGTGCAAATTCAAAAGTATCAAGCAATTCGATTTCTTTTGACAAGAATGATTCAACAATTGTACTACCAATTGCTTATGTACAATTAGATTCGCTTTTAAACAACTACAACTTTTCGAAAGATATCAACGAGCAGTTGATCCGCAAAGAAGAAAGTTCCAGAGCGACCCTCAATCAAAAGGAGCGTCAGTTTAACGCAGCCGCTCAAACTTTCCAGAAGAATGCTCAGAACAATGCTTTTCTGTCACAAGAAAGAATGCAACAAGAGCAACAGCGACTTGCCCAAATGGAGCAAGAATACCAAAAAACTGCATCAGATCTCTCTCAAGATTATGCATTAGAGCAACAGAGATTAAACATCCAGTTGAACGACACTATTAAGTTTTATTTGAAAGAATACAATAAAGAAAAGAATTATCACATGATTTTCACCAATGTTGTTTCGGACATATTGTATGCTGACAAAAAATATGATATCACCAATTCTGTTATTGAGTTCCTCAACAAGAAATACGGACCACTCAAATCAGCTTTTGACGAAAAGAAGAAATAAGAGTTAAACTCATTTAGATATTTATAAAGATAAGGTTCTCACACAAAGAACCTTATTTTTTTATAATGTGATATGAAACATTGGAGAAAATACCTATCCATTCAGAAAAAGGAGTATTTGCAATCTGTTTTGCCTGTTGATTTTAGAGCCGATGCAGTTGTAGTTATTCCCTGTTTCAACGAACCCGAGTTGAATCTCACATTAACAGATGTTTTAGAGAAATCGACAATCGAAGAGAAAATATTAGTAGTCGTTGTTATCAATTCGAGTGTGTTAACCTCCGAATCCATTGTAGAAAAGAATAGGCAGACCTATTTGCGAACCCAGGAATTTGCTTTAGTCAATTCGACCCCTAGTGTGAAGATTGTTCCGATAATAGTTGAGAGACTTCCTAGAAAGCATGCCGGAGTTGGACTTGCCAGGAAGATAGGGATGGATTTGGCAGTCGATTATTTTTTACGAATTGATAATCCCGAAGGCATACTCATATCACTTGATGCCGATTGTACTGTATCAGACAACTATTTTCCGACCATTATAAATGCATTCAAGTCCGATAAGAAAACGAGTGTCGCCATATTGAACTTTGACCATCGAGTTGAAGATGGAGACCCGTTACTTGAAAGAGCTATCCGTCAGTACGAAAGTTACATACGATATTTTGAAAGTGTGCTGAAATACACAGGATTCCCATATTATTATCACACCATAGGTTCAGCCTTTGCCGTAAGAGCCGACGCATACGTGCAAGTCGGCGGTATGGGTCGCCAGCAGGGTGGGGAAGACTTCTATTTTCTTCAGAAAGTCTTTCAAATGAGTCAAGTCAAAGAGTTGACCGATACATTTGTATTTCCTATGGCTCGTTATTCCGACCGAATACCCTTTGGCACCGGTCCCGCTTTGCGCAAGATTATTGACGATATTGATAAAGAGATGACAGTCTATTCCGTTGATTCGTTTATGGCGTTGAAGTCGTTGTTCGATGTAAAAGATTCATTTTTCAAGCAGAACGAAGAATTTATCCAATCAATGATAAGCCAATTGCACCCATTGATCAAAGATTTTCTTGTTGAGACCATTTTTATCGAAGAAATTAACGATTGTAATGCAAACTCCGCCACCCTTACCACATTCCAAAAGCGCTTCTTTCATCACTTTAACGCTTTCAAGGTAATCAAGTATCTGAATTATGCACATCCAGTATATTTTGAGTTGCAGTCGTTGAGTTCGTCACTCAGTAGATTTTCGAATATTGATTGGTAGATTAGTTCAATTTTACTATTTTTGCAAATGTTTAGATAAATACATGTAAGCATAAAATTTAAAATCAAAGAGGTATGTTGGGGATTAATGGATTAGAAATTTTAAGTTGTTTCCTGGCGTTGTTTGCCATTATCGACGTAACCGGTTCGATACCCATATTTTTGTCGATGCGTGAAAAGAACCGTACAATCAAGCCACTCAAAGCCTCTGTTTATTCCTTTGCGTTTCTACTAATATTCCTCTTCGTTGGAGAATGGATATTAAAACTGTTTCACGTCGATTTTTCATCCTTTGCCATTGCCGGAGCCCTGGTATTGCTCATATTATCAATTGAAATGATTTTTGGTGTAGAAATCTTCAAATACGAAGCAGACAGTTCAGGCGGTCAGGATGCAACCATGGTACCCGTAGTTTTTCCGTTGATTGCAGGACCCGGAACATTCACCACCATGCTATCGATGCGTTCCGAATATCAGTTATCGAACCTCATACTTGGAATAGCCATTAATATGGTAGTTGTATTTGTGGTACTCCGTTATATCGATTTTGTCAAAAAGCTTCTCGGAAACAGCGGAGCCTATATATTAAGGCGAATATTTGGAGTCATTCTAATGGCGATAGCCGTGAGATTGTTTACCGCAAACATGAGTTCGCTCATTGCCAGTTTCCAATAAATCAGTAAGTCGGCGATTTTAAAGACAATTGTACTGTAACATTGCTGAGATTGTATTATAACATTGACGAAATCGATGGTTGCATTTTGGTGTTGTAATGCGTTAACGAAATGTTTTTGTACACCAAGGAGTTAATTAAAGTTAATTAGATTTCAACAAAATTACCGATTATAGTGAATTTAAAGTAAATTTATCGTGAAATTATAGTGAGAGCATAGTGAGAGGAGGGTGAGACCAAGGTGAGAGTAGCCAGAAAGCATGATGAGAGTAAGGAGCAATCATTTTGAATGTTAAATAGCTTAAAAATAATATGCAATTTTTAACTCATTGCCAAAATCATTTCGTTATCTAAATCCCTCCTATATTTGCAAAAAAAATGTATCTTTGCGCTGATTATGTATAGTCGTAAAAAGTTAAAAGATCAATTCATTATATACATTAAATAAATTCAATAAAATGAGAATTGTAAGTGTTTTAGGACGTGAAGTATTGGATTCAAGAGGTAATCCAACCGTTGAAGTAGATGTATTAACAGAATCAGGCGCATTCGGTCGTGCTGCTGTTCCATCCGGCGCTTCAACAGGTGAAAACGAAGCATTAGAACTTCGTGATGGTGACAAAAAAAGATACCTTGGTAAAGGTGTTTTAAAAGCTGTAGCTAATATCAATGACACAATTGCTCCTGCAATTATTGGTATGAACATATTAGAACAAACTGCTGTTGACGCTAAACTACTTGAACTTGATGGCACAAAAACCAAATCAAATTTAGGAGCAAATGCACTTTTAGGAGTTTCATTGGCAGTTGCTAAAGCAGGTGCAGATTATTTAGGTTTACCCTTATACCGTTACATTGGCGGAACAAATACATATGTACTTCCTGTTCCAATGATGAACATTATCAATGGCGGTTCTCACTCAGATGCTCCTATTGCATTTCAGGAATTCATGATTCGCCCTGTAGGTGCAACATCGTTCCGTGAAGGATTACGTATGGGTGCTGAAGTATTTCATGCATTGAAAAAAGTATTGCATGACAGAGGATTAAGCACTGCCGTAGGTGACGAAGGAGGATTTGCTCCAAAACTAGAAGGAACCGAAGATGCATTGGAGTCAATCCTTAAAGCAATTGAAATTGCCGGTTATGTACCCGGACAAGATGTTAAAATTGCCCTTGACTGCGCTGCTTCTGAATTTTATTCAAACGGTGTTTATGACTATACCAAATTTGAAGGCGAGAAAGGTGCAAAGCGCAATTCTGCTGAGCAAGCAGCATATTTAGAAGAACTCATTTCAAAATATCCTATTGACTCAATTGAGGACGGTATGAGTGAAAACGATTGGGACGGCTGGAAATTACTTACCGAAAAGATTGGCGACAAATGTCAGTTAGTAGGTGACGACTTGTTTGTAACAAACGTAGATTTCCTTGCTAAAGGAATTGAATTAGGTTGTGCAAACTCAATTCTTATCAAAGTAAACCAGATTGGTACATTAACCGAAACTTTGAATGCTATTGATATGGCTCATCGTCATGGTTATACCAGCGTTACATCACACCGTTCAGGTGAGACAGAAGATGCAACAATTGCAGACATTGCTGTAGCAACCAATTCAGGTCAAATCAAGACCGGTTCATTGAGCCGTTCAGACCGTATGGCAAAATACAACCAATTGCTTCGTATTGAAGAAGAGTTGGGCGATCGTGCCGTTTATGGTTACAAAAAAATCAAGTAATCAGGAATTACTCCATAATTAAAAAGCCATCCATAATTTGGATGGTTTTTTTTGTTTTATCGAGAGAGAGAAATAAAAGTTAATTGTGAATAAAATACCAAAAACATATTGTTTAATTGATTGAAATACAGTAGTATTGCAGGTCGGATTGTTTTTCACTAAGATTATTAATATTATTGCCTTATGAAAACTAAATTATTGATTTCGATTGTTTTGCTATTGTTTGCATGTAATAATGCAGAAAAGCCTTTGGCTGAAGCAGAAAAAGGAATAAACATCGCAGAAGCCAAAACTGTAATCAGCACAATTTATCAAGCAGCCGAAAGTAACGATGCCGTTAAGTTGACATCGACATTTCTTGATTCACCGGATTTTATTTCACTTATCAATGGTGAATTCGGTAATTATGAAGAGACTGTGAAAAAATACCCATCACTTATGGGTGAATACAAAGCTCAAAAAGCAACCATTCTCACTGAAAAATATACAGTACTAGATGATTCAACTATACTGTACTCCTCAAAATCAAAATGGGAATGCAAATTACAAAATGATAGCATTGCTGTTTATGATAATTGTGGTTTTCTGCTTATACTGAAAATATCAGACAAAGATTGGAAAGTGTTAAGTTGGACAGAGACATACTGATATTTAAAGACTTAGATTAAGATTTGTTGTTAATTTTGAGACATCAACATAGTTAAAAACAAAACCCTGATAGTTTTCATACTACCAGGGTCTTATAAGTATCCAGAGCCTGGATTGAACCGGCATTAAAGTGAATCAGCTATTTGGATGTTTTTTTGTCGTATGAATATAATGATAAAGCCTAAAAGTCATTATATTCTTCATCCGTCACCGGATCCAACCAAACAATGCTCCCTTTGCTCTGTTGTGATGAAATTACCAAATGTTCAAACTTACTATCAGGAGTTGCGCCGTGCCAGTGAATAATATTCGGAAGAATTTCAACCACATCGCCCGGGTTAAGCAGTCGTATTGGTTTCCCTTTTTCCTGATAAAAACCTTTCCCTTTTGTGGCAAGTAAAATTTGTCCTCCCGGATGAGAGTGCCAGTTATTTCTCGCACCCCGTTCAAAGATCACGTTACCAGCTGTTAAATCGAAATTCTCTTTATCGGTAACTAACATTTTCAGCCATGCATTACCTTTGAAATACTCATTAGTTATTAAGTCACCTTTGGGAAATATTTGATTAGTTTCATTTTCACCAATGGTTGATTTGATTAAGCTTTCAAATTCTTGTAATTGATTCGGAGTATAGCCAACATTGAGGCAAATATTCAGATGCGAACGTAACATTGGTTCAGCGTTGCCGATGCTCCTGATTACAGAAACAGTCACCAATTCTCTCTCGGCATATGTTAAAACATCACGTTCAAAAATGTCTGCGAACAGATGCTCTTTAAGAAAAATCTCAATTTCGGGCGCAAATGCCGAATATCCCGTTTTTGGTCCATCTTGAGTTACCCCTGTAAGTTTACCCAAAACCTCTTTTCCTCTTTCATATTTACTTCGTTCATCCTGAATAGGAGATGCTTCTGCACCCCAAAGATCCTCGATACCCTTCGCTTTACGTTCATCCAGTACTTCCATCAATGTTTGCAAACCGCGTATACTTCTCGGAAAGCCACAATAAGCATACAAATGAACAATCACTTCTTTAATTTGATTCACCGTTAGACCTACCTCAAGACCCCTGTTTAGTTCGTTTCTCAATTTTGGTAAATCCCCTTTTGCTGTCAACGCTGAAATAGCTATGATGCTTTTTTCTCTAGGACTAAAAGTTGAATTATTATTCATATTGTTTTGTGCATGAAGATTAGCAAAAATAAAAGTCAATGCGATAATCACCCCGACAACTGATTTGATTTTTCTCATAACATCATCGTATGAAATTATTTATGACCGCCTTTTCCATTACATCCAGTCGCCCTTTCTTCGGGTCCGGTTTACCCAAAGCTTTACCATCAGACTGAATTTCGAGAATCATGTCTTTTTGAGGATTGTAAACAGGCCATTTAGGTAGCCCATTTCCATTTGGATTACCCGTTTTGGCGAAATTTACCCAATAAGGGTTCATCAACTTAGCAACTTCCTGATCTTCGGGGATCAGTTCCGTTCCATTTCTAGTTACAAGGTTATTGAAAACATAAGGAATTTCTGAACCATGTCCAGCTCCGAATCGCATCCACTCTTTCATGGACGGTGAAACATAAGAAAACAGATAAATATAAGTCGGAACATTTTTCGAAGTAAAAGCTTTTGCAGTGAATCTAGCCGGTTCAGCCCAAACTTTGTCTGTATTAACCATCGTGATCATTTCTGCGAATTCCGTATCTCCATTTGGATTATACACTTTAGCCACTTCCTCTTTCATTCCTCCGAACAATTTGAGCAGTTCTTCCTCCGATCGAGCATTAACGAAACCCGCCGAGACCTCAGCGCTATTTGATCCGATGATAAGTGAAACAAGCGCTTGTCTTCCTGAATTGTAAGCACTTTGTGCAGTTTCGACAACAAAATTCCCATCGAGAATAGGTCCAGAGTATATTGGTAATCCCCCTTGACCATCAAATTCTTGTCCACCGTCCACAATCTCCTCAACGCTCAATTCTCTTAATTTAGCAAGAGCAGTCGCATCCGTGCCATCAATCCCATGTTTACGAGCAAAATTTATTCCGATTGTCTCTGCCGAAACCGGATAATAAGGGTCAGCATTTTCTTCTTTAATCGGTCTGCCGGTCAAAACACCATCCCTTCCCCCTCCCGATTGACTGATAGCCTTATGAAAAAGGCCTTTTGCCGCCGGAATTGTAAGTAGTGAATGCACCGATACCCCGCCAGCAGACTCTCCGAAGATTGTAACATTGTTAGTGTCCCCACCGAATAAAGCAATATTTTTCTGTACCCATTTCAGTGCAGCGATCTGATCCATATAAGCATAACTACCTTTTGGTTCATCCGGAAACTCATTAGTCAGCGCAGGGAAAGCAAAATGTCCCAGTCGTCCCAGTCGATAATTGAAAGTTATCAGAATTACGCCCTGTTTTGCAAATTGAATTCCCGAAGTATTGAATCCAGAGCCGCTACCACCAACGAAAGCCCCTCCATGAATCCAAACCATGACCGGAAGTTTTGCTTCCGGCTCAGTTCCAGAAGGAAGCCATAAATTCAAGAACAAGCAATCTTCCGAAGACCCTTCAGCAATTGCACCTGAACCCCGTGGCCATCCAGCCTGAGCACAATTCGCACCATATTTAGCAGCATCAAGTATTCCGTTCCATGGTTTTACCGGTTGAGGCGGTCTCCATCGATATTCCCCTGTTGGAGGAGCAGCATAAGGAATACCTTTATAGCTATCGACATTATCCTCCGTTATTCCTTGTACAATTCCGTCAGTTGTACGAACAGTCGGCGGCGATTGGTCAGAATTAACAGTTGCTTGTTGAGCTTGCAATCCGAAAAGGCCAAAGACAGCAAAGCCAAGTAATATTTTTTTCATTGTAAATATTTTTATCCATTATTGTCTAGATGGTGACATCAGTTTTGTGAATGCTAAAGCCCCCAGTTTCCATCCATTATCTTGTTTAATATACACTTCTGTAACCATAAAAGTATTAGTTACTTCATTTCCACCGACAACAGCCAACAAATCTATTCTATTTAAAAGGATGGCCGTTTTGTCAATAATATTCACTGAAACCTCGTGTATATCTGTTCTTTTGTACCAAATACCTCCACCTTTAATAATGTTTAGTTCCCTTTCGGTTCCCCAAGCGCCACCCATGTGAACAAATTCCGCTTTTTCGTGGAAGAGTTTAGCGAGAGCCTCCACGTTTTTATCAGCCATCCATTGCCACTTATCTTTTGAAAGTGTAATGATTTCCTGTTCCGCTTCAGATAATTTTTCTGTTCCGGAATTTTGTGCAAAAGAAATCTGAGCACTAAAAATGATTAAAAAAATACCAATGATTGTTGTTTTCATATTAATTCTTTATTATTGTATTACTCTTTACGATTACCATATTTACTATTTTTTTAGAAGAAGAATTACTTTTAATTTTCAAGAGAAACATTATTACGTAATCAAATAATATATCTTTGTTTTCTTCTTTTTCTTCTTTTTATATTACAATTAATCATCCATTTTCATATTAACAAATCCCTGCTTTTGTTCGAGAGTCATGTTAAAGAAACGTTTTTCTTTGTTTAATGCACGCATAGTCAACATTTCCTCATTACTAAGTTCAAAGTCGAAAATGCTAATATTCTCTTTAATATAGTCGGGGTTAGTAGCACCTGGAATAACAGAGAAACCTTCCTGAATATGCCACCGGAGAATTATTTGTACAATTGTTTTGTTGTGTGCTTCAGCTATTTTTCCAATAACAGGATCTGAAAGCAGTTCTTTGTTTCCATGTCCTAATGGATACCAACATTCTATTGCTATCCCGTAGGGTTTTACTTTCTCTCGAATATTTAAACGTTGCGCATAAGGATGACATTCTATTTGCAACACTGCCGGCTTAATTTTCATATTATCTACAATTGCATGAAAAGCCTCATCACTATCGTCAAAATTACTGATACCCAAAGCACGAACTTTTCCTGCTTCAACTGCTTTTTCCATATCTTTCCAAGCACCAATAAAATCCCCGACAGGTTGATGAACATACAACAAATCAATATATGTTGTTTGCAGACGAGCGAGCATTTTATCTATAGCTTCCATGGTTGTACCTTCACCGTATTCCGACGGCCAAAGTTTGCTTGTAATCCATATTTCTTCACGAGGAATGCCGCTCTCTTTAACAGCTGAACCTACCCCGGATTCATTTCTGTATGCATGTGCAGTATCAATATGTCGATAGCCGTTTTTTAATGCAACAAGGCAAGCCACTCTACAATCTTCATTTGAAACAGTAAAAGTTCCAAGGCCCAATTGCGGCATTTCTATACCATTATTCAGTTTTAGCATTGGTACTTTGACATTCACTATTTGTGCATTTACAAAACTGAAGTTTCCGAGAATTAGAAGTGCAATTACTGCGAGAAAATTTTTAATACTTTTCATTTTCTGTTTGTTTTAAATATTTGAATGATTTAAATTTAAGTTTATTGTTTTAATATACCATTTAACAAATCACATATTATCTTTTTAGTTCAACACCTTAATTCTTTTTATTACAAATGTTTTCCAAAAAACTCTTTAAGTTTATTCATTACCAAATCTACAAATTCAGGAACATAATATGTTTGAATATGAGTCGCCCCCGGAATCAGGAATAATTCTTTTTCTTTTGTACCCGTAGCAAGGTTAAAAGCGCTATCCGTCATATAATAAGTATCAGCTTTACTTCCCGCCATCATTAAAAGAGGTTGGTTTATTAAATCCATGTTTGTAGTCGCGTCAAATTCCATCAAATCGAGCAAGCTGCTCATCGTGTATCTGAATGTAGAATTTGGGTGAGCATGAGTTCTGTTGTAGTAGTAATGACCCTCACGATACAAATCAAATGTCATTTTGTCGGCCATTTCATCAGTCATTTGAGTATCAGATGCATAACGCACTTCTCCACCCGCTGCTTCTATTATGCGAGCTTCAGTTGCTTGTTTCAGTCGTTCTTGTATAGAAGAAACTTGCGAATTCATAAATCCGTTGCGTCTGACGACTCCTGAATTGAACATGCTAAGGGTAGAAACAGCTTTAAATCGTTTGTCTGTTTGAGCAGCCTTTAATGAATATCCACCCCCGCCGCAAATACCCAGTAGACCAAGTTTCTCTGTGTTCACTCCAGGATATTGAGTAATAAAATCCGCCATTCCGCGAATATCTTCAATTCGAAAAGCAGGTTTATCCATATTGCGAGGTTCCCCGTCGCTTGCCCCTTGATAAGAAGCATCGGCCGCGATAGTAATATATCCCGATTCTGCCAACCTTTGAGCATACAATCCAGCCACCTGCTCTTTAACCCCTCCGTTAGGGTGAGCAATAACCACTGTTGGATAACTCTTTGAGGGATTGTAGTTTGCTGGAGTATAAACGTTTGCCGATATATCAATACCATTCAGTTTGTATGTAACCTGATGAATATTTACTTTGCCGGGTACATTTTCAGTAATAGCATCCTGATAAACCAACCCAAAACGATTGTTGAGTTTTGTTTGACCTGATGCAACAATAGTTGTAGATATTAACATAATTGTCAAAAAATGAATTTTATTAATTCTTTTCATCATATTCAGCACTTAATTATTTTACTCAGAAATTCAGTTTTTAATCCAGTCCTTTTTCTTTTAGCCAGTCCGAAAGTAAATCAGCAATTTCAATATTATTCAAATCAGACATTGGAAAATGTGTGTTTCCAACTATCCCAATTTTAGGCAGTTCTACCAATGTCGCATCACCCCCATGACGGTTTATTGTTTCAACAAAAAGTTTTCCTAACGACTGCCGAGTCCGCCAATTTTCGGCGCCCAGTTCTTCTGTTATTTCTTCACCAATGTTATCTCCAAAGTACATTATGATTGGTATTTTTGTTAGTTTTAGAAAATCTTCCAATGGAACTTCGACACCCGATAAAACTCCAGTACGTCCAGTTATCGGCTGTGGTAATTCTCCTTCCGGGAACGGGTAAGTACCAGGTTCATAAGACACAATTGCTTTCACATTATTGCTATTGATTCCTATAAACCATCCAGGTAAACCACCTTGTGAATGAGTCACTAAAATTCCGTTACCAACTTTATCAAAAAGTTCGACCAAGCTGTTTGTAATTACTCCGTTATCAAAAGGACCAGTGTTTGGCGTCATTTGTCGGAAGAAATTATCCAAGCTTTCCTTATCACGTGGAAATTGAACATTATCAAAGTAATTTGGCCAGATGCCAATACGGAATATTTCGAACCACATTTGTTCATCGGCTGTTGGCTCTATGGATGCAGGAACCGTGCTACGTCCGGCTTTTCCTCTGCGAGGTTGATCAACGAGATACGTAGCATATTTTCTCCGTAAGAAGATATTTTGAAAACCTTCTCGTCCATCAGGCGTTGTTTCCCATGTTTTTGAAGATTGTCCTGCTCCATGTAGAAACACAAGTGGAAGTGGACGAGCCTTATCAGGTATTTGGTAAAAAACATAAGCATGATCACCGTGGTAGGTTTGACCTTCGGGGTAAGGTTTAAAATTATCGAATTTTGATCCGTCGTACGTACCCTGATTTTGAATGATTGTACCACCAACAGTAAAACTTCCTTGATCTTTCAAAACAATCAAATCATTGTTTTCATCATTATTGTTATTTGGTTTACATCCAAACGACAAAATATTAACAAGAACAAGTGCCATAAGCATACTCTTTTTTAAACTGTTAATTATCATACTATATATGTTTTATTTTATAATGATATTGCAAACATACGGTCAATATTTGAGAATTGTCTTATACAAATTACTGATTCCATACCAAAATAACGGATTCTTAAAAATGTATCGGCAAGAGAATAATATAATTTACTATTTTTGCGTTACCAAACTTATAATTATGGCTTCAATTATCAATTTCAATAGTATTAAAGAATATAATGCGTTCAATAATCAGGAAACATTGCATCCGTTGGTAAGTATAGTCCATCTGGATAAAGCAGCTCCAAGAAAACTGAGACGGTTACGATATTCTTTTTATACTGTTTTTTTTAAAAAGATAAAGTGCGGTGATTTGCGCTATGGATTAAGTAATTATGACTACGAAGAAGGAACTTTGATATTTCTGGCTCCAGGTCAAGTCATTGGTCAGGATAGCGAAGAATATTACCAACCACAAGGAATTGCATTAGTCTTTCATCCTGATTTTATATCGGGAACCACGTTAGGCAAGAATATCAATGATTATTATTTTTTCTCATATGCTGTAAATGAAGCACTACATTTGTCAGAACAAGAAAGAAATATAATTCTGGATTGCTTTTCCAAAATTGAATATGAGTTACAGCATGCCATTGACAAACACAGTAAACAATTAATTATATCCAATATCGAACTTTTTTTAAACTATTGCTCTCGTTTTTATGAACGTCAATTTATTACAAGAGAGAATAGTAACAAAGGCATATTAGAACGTTTTGAAAATATATTAAACAGTTATTTTACATCTGACAAACCACAAAATATTGGTTTACCATCTGTTTCATGGTGTGCTGAAAAGCTCAATTTGTCAGTGAATTATTTTGGTGATTTGATTAAAAAGGAAACAGGAGTTACAGCACAGGAATATATTCAATCAAAAGTAATAGAAGTCGCCAAAGAAAGGCTATTTGATGTAAATAAGACCATTAGTGAAATTGCTTATGAAATGGGGTTTAAATATTCTCAACATTTTACCCGATTATTCAAACAGAGAACAGGGATCACTCCGAATGAATTTAGATCAATAAATTAAACTCCGCCAGTCCCGATAGAGCATTACGCAACCTGAATGGAACACATGCAGAGTTATCTACATTTTTATTACCATACGTGGGCACTTAGATCCACTTGATTTCTAATTGTTTATAATTGAGTTCTTTGACATTTTTGTAATCGCTTTTGTTAAGTATCTCTTTTACAGGAGACTTGTCAAGTAGAGAGAAGCT
>JBAYZS010000018.1:0-40301 GCA_041672395.1 Dysgonamonadaceae bacterium
AGATCGACTACAGATGAATACATTCAAATGGATAATATTGATATTAAATGTTTTAACGATACTCTAAATCAAAATCCTTTTGTAATTTCCACATTGAAGCATATGGTCGATAAAAAAGAATTAGGTGATGAATTAAGAAAAAGAATAAAACATATTATGTAGATATTTGTTTTATTCATATCTTTGTTGCCACACAAAAAATGAAATGGTAAATTCTTTCTTAAATATATGTTGTTGCTGTTGTTGCTGATCTCCTCGATTTGCGATTAACAATCATATTGTTTTAAACAACATTTTTTCACTATTTCAAAATCCCCCTTTTATGAATAAGAATATAATTGATCTTATAGAAAAGTTCAATTCTCAAACGGTTCACGTTCCAATTGATAAATATAAATTGGAGCAAGTTGTTGACATTCTTTTTGCCCAACTATTCCCGATTTGCGAAAGTCCTGATCATGGGAAAATGCATAAAAATCTAGTAGAAGTTGCGAAAATATTGTTCAAGAATATAAGTAATATTACTAATAAAGAATTTGCTAATAAAACACTTATGTCATTTTTCGAACAATTTCCAATAATCCAACAACAGCTATATGAAGATGCTCAATGTTATCTGGATAACGATCCAGCAGCAAAAAGTCTGGATGAAGTTGTTTTAACTTATCCGGGGTTTTATGCTTTATGTATATATAGATTAGCAAACATTTTGCACCAATTAGGTGTTCCACTTATTCCAAGGTTATTTACAGAACATGTTCATTCTAAGGTAGGAATAGACATTCACCCTGCTGCAAAAATTGGAAATAAGCTTTTTATGGATCACGGAACAGGTATAGTTATTGGAGAAACTACAGTTTTAGGTAATAATGTGAAAATTTACCAGGGTGTTACTCTTGGAGCATTATTAGTCGAAAAAAAACTTGCAAATGTTAAACGTCATCCAACAGTTGAAGATAATGTGGTAATTTATGCAAATGCAACTATTTTGGGTGGCGAAACTGTAATTGGACACGATTCTACTATAGGAGGAGGTGCATGGCTTACACAAAGTGTTATTCCATTCTCACTTGTCTATAATTCTGTTGATGTGAAAATTAGAACAGTTAAGGATTTTATTCAACCCATCGATTTTAGTATATAAAATATATTATTCAATATTAATTATAAAAAAGGAAACTAATTATGAAATATCAAAGTATAATAGAAGTTATTGGCAAAACGCCACATGTACAATTAAGTAGATTATTTCCGGATCATGAAGTTTGGATAAAATTGGAAAAACAAAACCCTGCTGGTAGTATCAAAGATCGTATTGCATTGGCAATGGTTGAAGATGCAGAAGAAAAAGGCTGGTTAAAACCTGGTGGTACAATTATTGAACCAACATCAGGAAATACTGGAGTTGGATTATCTTTCGTTGGAGCAGTAAAAGGCTATAAAGTAATTATTGTGATGCCCGAGTCAATGTCTGTTGAAAGACGTAGACTGATTGCTCTTTATGGAGCTGAATTGGTGCTTACACCACGCGAAAAGGGAATGAAAGGGGCAATTGAAAAAGCAGAAGAATTGCAAAAAGAAACCGCAAACTCATGGCTTCCACAGCAATTTAAGAATGCAGCTAATCCTGCAATTCATGCAAAAACAACTGCTCAGGAAATTATTGATGATTTTCCTGAAGGATTCGACTATTTAATTTCGGGAATTGGTACAGGTGGTCATATAACAGGAGTGGGTTCAAGATTGAAAGAATCCTTTCCTTCAATTCAGGTTATTGGAGTGGAACCAACTGATTCTCCAATCATAACTGAAGGTCGTTCAGGATCACATGCTATTCAGGGAATAGGTGCAGGGTTCATTCCTGACACACTAAATCTAAACATTCTGGATAGCGTTATCAAAATAACTAAAGAAGAAGCTTATGATTATGCCCGCCGTTTGGCAAGCGAAGAAGGTATTCTGGGAGGAATTTCTACTGGTGCATCATTAGCTGCCGTGGCAAAAAAGATTGGTGAACTTTCTAGCAACAAACGATTTATTACTTTCAATTATGATACAGGTGAAAGATATTTGTCAATAGAAGGATTGTTTTGATCCTTTCAAATAAATATAAAATAAAACCTCTCCAACTTATTTATTGGAGAGGTTTTTATTTTATACTTGGATATAAATTATTGTTGTACTATTTCTAATAATTCAACTTCAAATATCAAGTTAGAGAATGGAGGAATTGTACCACGATCCTGACCGCCATAAGCTAAATCATAAGGAACATATACTTTCCATTTTGAACCAACAGGCATCAATTTAAGTGCTTCTGTCCATCCTGGAATAACTTGAGTAACACCAAAAGTAGTTGGTTCATTTCTATCGTAACTGCTATCGAAAACAGTACCGTTTATCAATGTTCCTTTATAGTTTACTTTTACAGTATTTGAATCAGATGGAATAGGACCACGACCTTCTTTTATAATCTCGTATTGTAATCCACTTGGCAATGTAACAACGCCTTCTCTTTTAGCATTTTCAGCAAGGAATTGATCTCCTGCAGCAATTGAATCTTTAAATTGCTCTTTCAAAGTCACTTCTTGTTTTTTCATAGCTTCTGCCTTAGCAGCTTCCATCTTTGTTTGCATATATTGATTTGCCTGTGCTTTATCAAATGCAAGTTTATCACCTTTTAATGCACCAATAAGACCTGAAAGTAATTGATTTTCATTTACTTTTTGAGTTGTATCAGCAGCAAATGCCATCTCGCTAAATTGAGGAATCATGCCGGTCTTAATTTGATTACCGATACTTAATCCCAAGATATATGGAGTTTTTTCTTCACCACCACTCAATGATTGTTTTACACCTTTAATAAATTCATTCAATTTAGGAGCATTGACTTTATTAATAGAGTCAATTTTTGATTGAATTGCTTCTTTTTGTTTTTGGAATTCAGGTGATGCTGTAGTGTCAACCATAAGCATTTGTAACTGATACTCCAAATCATCGGTATTTTGTAAAACACCCGATTGTTCCAAAAACTGAATCAATCCTCCTTGATCAGCTAGATTTACACCATAGGCATAAGATAAGCTATCTGTAGAATTACTCAAAGATGCTTTTGGTGCTGATGCTCCACCATTACATGAAGTCAGTAACAAAGCACTAACAGTTAATGCACCTAGTGCACTTAAAAAATTTCTTTTCATTTGTTTATAAGTTAAGAATTTAATTTGATGAATATATTTTAATTTATACTATTGCTAATAATTCTACATCAAAAATTAAAGTTGAATTAGGCTCAATCATGTTTCCGGCTCCTTGTTTGTCGTAAGCTAATTCAGAAGGAATAAATAAACGCCATTTTGAACCTTCGTTCATTAATTGTAGCGCTTCAACCCACCCTTTAATTACCTGGTTTACACCAAAAACAGCTGGTTGCCCACGCTGTATTGAACTATCAAAAACTGTCCCATTAATAAGTGTTCCATGATAATGACAGCGTACTTCATCTGTATACTTTGGCATTTTTCCATCACCTTCTTTTAAGATTTCGTACTGTAATCCACTTTGAAGTTCATACACTTCAGGTCTTTTTTTATTCTCAGCTAAAAAAACCTTACCTTCGTCAATATTCTTGTTTTGCATTTCATTCTGTTTTTTGGTAAAAAAATCTTCAATCAATTGATTAGCTTCATTTGGTGTAAGTGAAGTTGTTGTATTATTCATTGTATCTGTAAAACCTTTCACAAACGACTCTGTTTCAAGATCATTGATGCCGGAATTTAATAGATTTACAGCCATATTCATGCCTAATGCATAGCTCAATTTATTCATATTTCTTTTTTATTTTAAACGGAGAACCATTATATCTTTACCGCTTAGATTATTAAAGCTACAAAATTAGTATTTAAAAGTGAATAATTCGTTTTTTGAAGGATAAAAAACTATATTTGTCATAATAAAACTCAGTAAGGTTTAAGAGATAATAAAACTATGAGAAAGAAAATTGCAGTATTAACAGGTGCAGGTATGAGTGCTGAAAGTGGCATCTCAACTTTCAGAGATTCAGGAGGATTGTGGGAACAATATCCGGTGGAGAAAGTAGCCACACCTGAAGGTTTTGCAGCTGATCCCGAGCTTGTTATTAATTTTTATAATGTAAGACGAAAAGAATTACTCAATACGAAGCCTAATCAGGGACATATTGGCCTTGCAGAAATGGAAAAAGACTTTGAAATGAATATAATAACTCAAAATATTGATAATCTTCATGAACGTGCGGGTAGTAAAAATGTAATTCACTTACATGGAGAACTCATGAAAGTCAGATCTACAAGATATCCTGAATTAATATATGAATTATCGCCGGAACATCCTGATATTAAATTAGGTGATTTATGTGAAGAAGGTTTTCAACTTCGCCCACATATTGTTTGGTTTGGAGAAGCCGTTCCAATGTTGAGCAAAGCTGCAAAACTTGCAAATGAAGCCGATATTTTTGTAATTATAGGAACATCAATGAATGTTTATCCTGCTGCTGGTCTATTGGATTACGTAAACGCTAACATTCCTGTATATCTTATCGATCCAAAAGAGGTTAGAACAAACAGAAGAAATATAAATATAATTCGTATGGGAGCATCTGAAGGTGTAAGAGAACTTCGCCGATTACTTTCAGAAATTGAATGACCGAAACGAATTGATTGAAGACTGTTTATTTACTCTTCTTTATATTTTTATTATCTTTGTTATCCAAAAAATAATATCTTGTGAGTAAAAAGCAAGTCGAAACCCCAATGATGAAACAGTTCTACGAAATAAAAGAACAGCATCCCGATGCTATTCTTTTATTTCGTGTAGGTGATTTTTACGAGACATACGCTGATGATGCTGTAGAAGCTGCTGATATATTGGGTATTACCCTAACGCGGAGATCAAGCACAACACCTAACGCCGTAGAAATGGCCGGTTTTCCACATCATGCATTGGATACCTACCTACCAAAACTTGTTAGAGCTGGAAAACGAGTAGCGATTTGTGATCAACTTGAAGATCCAAAAACGACTAAAGCCCTGGTCAAAAGAGGTATAACTGAAGTTGTTACCCCAGGTATTTCAATAGATGATAGTATGCTGAACCACAAAGAAAACAATTTTCTTTGTGCTGTTCAATCACCTAACAACAAGATATTTGGAATATCATTTCTTGACATATCAACCGGTGAATTTTTGACAACTGAAGGGAATCGTGACGAGATAGACAAACTTATTTCTAACTTTTCACCTAAGGAAATTTTAATTGAACGAGGGAACAAAAAGAATTTCGAAGAAAACTTCGGTTCACATTATTTCCTTTTCGAGTTAGAGGATTGGATATTTACTGAAGACACCGCAAAAAGTAGACTCTTAAAGCATTTCAACACAAAAAACCTAAAAGGATTCGGAGTTGAAACTTTATCTCAAGGAATTATAGCATCCGGAGCAATTCTGCACTATCTTGATATAACGCAACACAATCAACTCAATCATATTATTTCATTGGTTCGAATTGAGGAAGAAAGATATGTACGTTTAGATAAATTCACTGTTCGAAGTCTAGAAGTGCTTGCACCAATGAATGATGGTGGAAAAAGTTTACTCGACATTATCGATAAAACAGAGTCCCCAATGGGATCACGTTTACTTCGCAGATGGGTAGTTTTTCCATTAAAAGATATCAAACCAATACAAAACAGGCTTGATATAGTAGAAAACTTTTTTCGAAACCCAGACTTAAAAAATATGCTCATTGAGCAACTTTCTCAAATCGGTGATTTGGAGCGGTTGATTTCAAAAGCTGCTGTTGGAAGAATAAGTCCACGCGAAATCGTACAATTGAAAATTGCTCTAAATGCTATTGAGCCAATTAAAGAAGCATTTTTTCAATCTGATAATTCGAGTTTGAAAGAGATGAGTGAGAAGTTGAATCCCTGTCCTATTATTAGAAACAGAATTGAAAAAGAAATAGTACCCAATCCACCTTCTATGCAAAATAAAGGAGGATATATTCGTAATGGCGTAAGCGCAGAATTGGACGAACTGAGATATATTTCACATTCAGGTAAAAACTATTTGTTGAAAATGCAACAAAAAGAAAGTGAGCGGACAGGAATCCCTTCTTTAAAGATTGGTTTCAACAATGTTTTTGGATATTATATTGAAGTCAGACATTCGCATAAAGATAAAGTTCCGGAAGATTGGATTCGCAAACAAACATTAGTAAATGCCGAACGATATATAACAGAAGAGTTAAAGGAATACGAAGAAAAGATATTAGGTGCAGAAGAAAGGATATTGGCACTTGAAGCCCAGTTATACAATTCTTTAGTAGATAGCCTTATTGAATATATTCCTATCATTCAAATAAATGCAAACATAATTGCACAAGCAGATTGTTTGCTATCATTTGCCAAAGTATCGGAATCCAATATGTATATCCGACCGCAAATAAACGACTCAGACATAATTGATATTAAAAACGGCCGACATCCTGTCATCGAAAAACAGTTGCCGCCAGATGAGTCATACATTCCAAATAATATTTATCTGGATAGTGAATCACAGCAGATAATCATTATTACAGGTCCAAATATGGCAGGTAAATCGGCCTTACTAAGACAAACTGCTCTCATTGTTATTCTGACACAAATTGGCTGTTTTGTTCCTGCAGAATCAGCAAAAATAGGTCTCGTTGATAAAATTTTTACTCGTGTTGGCGCATCCGATAATATTTCAATGGGCGAGTCTACATTTATGGTAGAAATGAATGAGGCAGCCAACATTCTCAATAACATATCACAGAAAAGTCTTGTACTTTTTGATGAATTAGGACGCGGGACAAGCACTTACGATGGAATATCTATTGCATGGGCAATTGTTGAATACCTTCATGAGCATCCAAAATCGCATGCCAGAACACTTTTTGCCACTCACTATCATGAGTTAAACGAAATGGAAAAGTCATTTAAACGCATAAAGAACTACAATGTTTCAGTTAAAGAAATCGACAATAAAGTCATCTTTATCAGAAAGTTAGTTCCCGGTGGCAGTGAGCATAGTTTTGGTATCCATGTAGCCAAAATGGCAGGAATGCCAAAAAGTATTACGCAGCGAGCCGAAGTAATATTGAAACAGATGGAAGAGAACAACAGAAAAGGCAACATTAAGAAGCCAATCGGAGAAATGATTGAGAAGCGTGAAGGATTTCAATTAAGTTTTTTCAAACTTGATGATCCTGTTCTCAGTCAGGTACGAGATGAAATTCTTAATTTGGATGTAAACAATTTAACACCACTTGATGCACTTAATAAATTAAACGAAATAAAGAAAATAGTCAAAGGAAAGTAACATGATATTTGAAGAAGACAATCTTAATGAAACCAGGACCACAGGTCATATAGAAGTGATTTGCGGTTCAATGTTTTCAGGTAAAACCGAAGAGCTACTGCGAAGACTTCGCAGGGCTAAAATTGCAAATCAATCTGTAGAAATATTCAAACCATCAATAGACGTACGTTACTCGGAAGAAGAGGTTGTTTCACATGACAAAAACTCCATACAATCCACTCCTGTAGAGCATTCCAGTAATATATTATTATTATCATCCGAATCTCAAGTGGTGGGAATTGACGAGGCCCAATTCTTTGATGAAGGATTAGTCGATGTATGTCAACAATTAGCAGATCAAGGAATACGAGTAATAGTTGCAGGTCTTGATATGGATTTCAAACGAAATCCATTCGGCCCTATGCCTGCATTATGTGCTATAGCAGAAGATGTTACCAAAGTGCATGCAATCTGTGTTAAATGTGGAAGACTTGCAAACTATTCAGATAGAATAGTAGAAAATGACAAGCAAGTGATGCTTGGAGAACTGCAGGAATACCAACCATTATGCAGAAACTGTTATAAAAACAGACATTTAATCTGAACTTTTTCATAAAAAACAATCAAAGAAATATAATTGTTATAAACAAAAAAGGGATAAATACGTTTAACTTATATTATTCAGGTGCAAAATTGAATAATCGAAAATATCAAAGTCTGAAATATTATTAATTAAAACTATTGATTTATGAAACTAAAAAAACTTTTAATTGGCAGTTTACTAATCTTTGCTGTCGCAACAACGCTAAACGCACAAAGTTATAATTCGGCTTTTGGTGTGAGATTAGGTTATGATAATGGTTTAACTTACAAACACTTCTTTGCACCGGCAAGTGCAGGTGAGTTTATTCTATCTGCCTCTCCTCATTACTTTCAATTAACTGGTCTTTATGAATATCAGCAACCCGTTCCGGGTGCGCCAAATTTAGATTGGTATTTAGGTCTTGGAGCACATATTGGTGGATTGTACAAAGATCACGATTATGACAATGGATTATTATTGGGGGCAGATTTAATTGCTGGTTTGGAATATGCGTTTCCAAGAGCACCTTTTGCCGCTTCTTTAGACTGGAAACCATCTTTTAATTTCGCTAATAACTACCATGATAACTGGTTTTATGGTTTAGCATTAAGTTTGCGATATACATTCGATTAAAACAGTTTATTAAAAAAAAGTATATGAAAAACCGTCCTCAAATGAGAACGGTTTTTATTTTGTGCTTTGTTTTTCGTACTTTTGTATTGCATATAGAATATGGAAAATATACTCGATCAACTCAACACAGCGCAACGCGAAGCAGTAGAATTTTGCACCGGTCCTTCATTAGTAATAGCAGGTGCAGGATCCGGAAAAACACGTGTGCTTACATATAAAATAGCCTATTTATTAGAACAAGGACTTCCCCCCTACTATATTTTGGCACTCACTTTCACAAATAAAGCTGCCCGCGAGATGAAATCACGAATAGCCGAACTTGTGGGAGAAAAAAGAGCAAAAAAACTTTGGATGGGCACCTTTCATCATATATTCTCCCGTATTCTCCGAGGAAATGCAGAGCGTATAGGTTACAATTCCAACTTCACAATATTTGATTCTTCAGATTCTAAAAATCTAATTAGATTAATAATCAAAGAAATGAAATTGGACGACAAGCAATATCGTCCTGGTTCTATTCAAGGACAAATATCAAGAGCCAAAAACAGTTTGATAACACCCGGAATGTATGCTCAGAATAAAGAGTTGATTGAATATGACCAAATGGCAAAACACCCTTTGCTCTATGAAATTTACCACACTTATCAGAATAGATTGCATGCCGCCAACTGTATGGATTTTGATGATTTGCTTATGCAAACAAACATACTTTTCAGAGACAATCCCGATATATTGGAAAACTATCGTAATCAGTTTCAATATATACTTGTAGATGAATATCAAGACACTAATTTTTCTCAGCATCTCATTGTAAAACAGTTGGCAGATAAACACCATCGAATATGTGTGGTGGGAGACGATGCGCAAAGTATTTATTCCTTTCGCGGAGCAAACATAGATAACATACTCAAATTCAAATCCAATTATTCCGAAGCCAAGATATTTAAACTAGAGCAAAACTACCGTTCCACTCAAAACATCGTAAATGCAGCAAACAGTCTCATCAAAAAGAACTCAGAACAAATATATAAAGACGTTTATTCAAACAACGAAGAAGGAGATAAGATAGAAGTGATTTCGGCATTTTCTGATTTTGAAGAAGGATTAATTGTTTCCAATAAAATTGCCAGGTTGCGAATTGAAGGACATGCAGCCTTTTCCGATATTGCCATACTTTATCGAACCAACACCCAATCACGTATTTTTGAAGAATCACTTCGTAAAAACAATATTCCCTATCAGATTTACGGAGGACTTTCGTTCTATCAGCGTAAAGAAATAAAAGATGTAATCAGTTATTTTAGGTTGATTGCTAATCCCGGAGATGAAGAAGCTTTTCGTAGAATTATCAACTATCCCACCCGTGGTATCGGTGATACAACCATAAATAAGATAGGAATTGCTGCAACAGAGAATAGAGTTAGTTTATGGGAAGTAGTGTCAAATACTGAAACTTACAAATTAAATATCAATTCAGGGACAGCCAAAAAGCTCAATGCATTTTACACGATGATGAGCAGTTTCATGGAGCAAAACAAAACGGCTAATGCATACGAATTAGCACAACTTATGCTAAAAGAGTCTGGCATCTCTAAAGAAGCTTACAATGATATGACTCCCGAAGGTATGAGTCGTGCACAAAACATACAAGAATTACTTAATGCACTCGATGAGTTTGTAACGACAAGAATTGAAACGGGAGATGAAGACATTTCATTAATCGATTTTCTGTCCGAGGTATCATTATTAACTGATCAAGATACAGAAAGTGAAGAGAGCAAAGAAAAAGTAACACTAATGACCGTTCACTCTGCAAAAGGATTAGAATTTGAACATGTTTTTGTAGTTGGAATGGAAGAAGATCTGTTTCCCTCTGCGATGGCAAAACATGAACTTCGAGGATTGGAAGAAGAACGGCGACTGTTTTATGTAGCCATTACTCGTGCAAAAAAAACCTGCACTGTAACTTATGCCAAAAGCCGTTTTAAAAACGGTCAATTGAACTCTTGTCGAGAAAGTCAATTCCTTAATGATATTGATGTAGCATTTTTGAACTTTAACGAAAATACACTGTCGCACATTTCAAATACTCAAAATACAGATGGTTTCTGGAAATCCATGGAACGTCATTCACCAATTACAACTTCACAAACACGGTCGACTTTTACAACTGCTAAACAACAAGCCAATTTATCACGTATTCAACCAACTATTTCGTCTGCGCCACTTCCCGAAGAAGCACAGCAATTAAAAGAAGGAAACATTATTGAACACGAACGATTTGGAAGGGGAAAAGTTGTTTCTATTGAACAAGACGGAAATAACAAACGTGCATTTGTTGAATTTGACTCGGCGGGACAAAAGCAATTATTACTAAAGTTTGCAAAGTTCAAGATAGTAGAATAAACTGTCGCCCAAATTATTTTAAAATATCAGAAAAATAAGCGATATTTGTAGTTACTAAGGAACGTATGTTCTAACATTAATTAAACTAAATATAAACTCGTAAATCAATGACAAAAAGCGCTTTACAAATTGCAAGATCACACTATGCACCAAAGATACCCGCAGTGCTAAAAAGTAATGTGATAATTGAAGAAGGAGCAGCCACAGAATCTGTTCACGATCAGAAAGAGATTAAGGAACTGTTCCCCAACACTTATGGAATGCCAATTGTTAAATTTGTACCCTCCAGTGCACCATTATCAGGCAACCAACCATTAAATGTTGGCGTAATCCTTTCAGGTGGACAAGCTCCTGGTGGTCACAATGTTATTGCCGGTATTTTTGATGGAATAAAAAGTATCCATCCCGACAGTCGACTTTATGGATTTCTGATGGGACCTGCCGGTTTGATCGACCATAAATATATGGAACTGACATCAGACATCATTGACGAATATCGTAATACTGGTGGATTCGATATCATTGGTTCAGGAAGAACTAAATTAGAAAAGAAAGAACAATTTGATAAAGGACTTATCATATTAAAAAAGCTGGACATCAAGGCCGTAATCATTATTGGTGGAGACGATTCAAATACAAATGCATGCGTATTGGCAGAATATTACAAATCTATCAATTCAGGTGTTCAAGTAATTGGTTGTCCAAAAACAATTGACGGAGATCTCAAGAACGAACAAATTGAAACATCATTCGGTTTTGACACTGCATGTAAAGTTTATTCTGAACTTATCGGGAATATCCAACGTGATTGTAATTCAGCTCGTAAGTATTGGCACTTTATCAAAGTGATGGGACGATCAGCATCCCACATTGCGTTAGAATGTGCATTACAAACACATCCAAACATTTGTATAGTTTCAGAAGAAGTAGAGGCAAAAGACATGACACTTGATGAAGTCGTTGATCAGATAGCAACGGTTGTGGCTGAACGTGCAGAAAAAGGACTCAATTTTGGAACAGTAATAATTCCTGAAGGCCTTATTGAATTTATTCCTGCAATAAAATTATTGATTTCAGAACTTAATGATTTCCTCGCTAATGTTGATGATTTCAGCATTGTACGTCGTTCACAGCAAAGAGAATACATCATTAATAAACTATCACCGGTAAATTCAAAAATATATTCTAAACTACCCGAAAAAGTAGCACGTCAACTCGCAATGGACCGCGATCCACACGGAAATGTTCAGGTGTCAATGATTCAAACAGAAGAATTGCTGGCTCAGATGGTTGCTAACAGACTGGAAGAATGGGCAAAAGAAGGTAAATTCAATGGCAAGTTCGCAACTATTACTCACTTCTTTGGATATGAAGGACGTTGTGCTGCCCCATCAAATTACGATGCCGATTATTGTTATTCATTAGGTTTTACAGCCTCCATGCTTATTGCATCTGGTAAAACCGGATATATGTCGTCAGTTCGCAATACAACAGCACCTGCAAACGAATGGATACCCGGCGGAATTCCTATCACAATGATGATGAATATGGAACGCAGAAGCGGAGAAATGAAACCAGTAATTCAGAAAGCTTTGGTAGAACTTGATGGTGCGCCATTTAAATATTTTGAAAGTCAACGTAACAAATGGGCTATTGAAACAGATTATGTTTATCCAGGGCCTATTCAGTATTTCGGACCTTCAGAAGTTTGCGATCAACCAAGCAAGACACTGCAATTGGAACAAGGAGTAAAGTAAATAAATCATCATAATTATTATAAAAGACCGGAACAATAGTTCCGGTCTTTTTGTTTGTCAGTTGTTTTGTTCGTCGAGTGTTTTATATGTCGTTTGTTGATAGGTTTAAATATTCGAAATGTTTTTCATATTACAACAAAAAAGAATGGGATTGTTCAAATGAACAATCCCATTACAGATATTTTGCAATAAAATATTAATAGAACTTATATCTATTATCTTTTACTTTTAATTTAGATTTCAACACTTCATTACCCTGCATTTGTACACGATAAGTAATGTTACCTTGCAACTGCGATTTGGTTGCTTTTGCATTATAAACATCAGTTCCCTGAACTCTGTCATTAACAGAAGCAACATACACACCCAGATTACCTTTCACAGGTCCCTGAAGTTGTTTTACAGGAGAATAACCGGCAATAGCATTGATAATTGGCTCAAAGCCCAAACCAGTAATATTTTGCGTGTTAAAGTTCACGAACTTAACTGTGTCCACTCTTGAATTCATAGCAACGGCATATTCATCCAATGATTTCAGATTCTTAGACTTTAAATCAGCGATTATCTTATCTGCTTTCTTATGGCGAGCAAGTTCAGCACGAATTTCAGTAGCTACTTCCGACATAGGAGTTGTACCTGCAGGAATCACGTCATCAATACGAGCAACAATTCTCAAATCAGTAAAATCAAATTTCTTTACCTCGCCTTTTTTCCCGTTTGCAGCCCAGCTTACTACCGAACGTGTTCCAGGAATTTGAGCCAACATAAAGTCAGTAGCTGAAACAGAAGCACTTGGAACTACAGAATACCCTTTAGCAGAAGCTTGTTCATTGAATTTTTTACTAAAGTTTTCATCCGAAACCAATTGATTTATTTCGTTGTCCACATTGTTGGAAGTCTTATCACCCACAACAACAGGCATATGAATATAAGCGATTTTATATTTTTGAATAGGAGCAGTGCGTTCATCAACTTGTAAAATAACATGTTGACCAGGGATTGATACCAACGTAGGTTGTCCAATAGGAAGGTTGAATGCTTTATCCACCAATTGAGCAGCTCCAAAAGAAGCCAAGTCCATTTCTCTTACCCATCCAACTTCACCTCCATTTGATTGAGGATTAAGGCTGTTAGCAATATCTGCAAATGATACACCGTTATTCAACTGATTATAAACACTATCAACAAAATGATTTGTCAAAGAATCAGACGCCATATTTGTTGGAATAGCCATCATACGTAAGAAAATTGAATCTGGAGAAGAAGCTGTTCCAATCAATTTCATAACCTCATAAGATTCTTCAACACGAACAGGACCATAAACTTCACCAACAGCAGCAGATTTAACAAAATTCTGTTGTTCAGGAGTTAATGAGCTTGAAGAAACAAAAACATCACGGAAAGGTACATCAGAATAATCAGCTACTACAGTAGCAATATTTTCAGAGCTTTTCAATTGCTGAGCAGCAATCTCTGCTTCAGACGAAACCTCTGCAAAATCCTCATCACTTGGCATCAGTTCTTTACTGAAATAGGTAAGTTTTACCAGTGCAGTAGGAAGATTAAAGCTACTCTTATTCTTAGTATAGAATGATTTAATTTCCGCATCAGAAACTTTTACTGCAGAATCCGGAATTGTATAATAGTTTTGAACAGCATAACTAACATCAGCGTTTTGCTGAGATTCATTAAACATTGTTTGTGCTTCAACATCATTTGCCATGATTGAATTAACAAGCAACATGTTGTACTTTTCTTCAACTCGTTGAGTCTTAACCATATTCTCAATGAACAACCACATCGATTTATATTGGTTCAACATTGCCTGTTCCTCTGGTTTTAGTGTTTCAGATGGCATATTTACCGTATTCAAGAAATTAATAAGCGCTTCTTTGTCAAAAGCACCTGTTTGTTGATTCACGAAAAATGGTAACTGCTTTAGAATTGGTGAGATATTTTCACCATGAACCAAATCGTTCAACTCTTCTTTAGTAACTGCAATTCCAAGTTTTTTAGCTTGGTTGCTGTATATACGCTCACGCACCATTTGATCATAAACGATGTCACGGATTTGGGCTGTCATATTTTCATCCAACGATGTTTGTCCGCTAACCATTTTTTGAAATTCTTCCCACTCAGTTACTTTCTTAAAATAATCTTCAGCGGGAACTGGTTGTCCGTTAACTTCAAAGGCAATTGTTTTGTCTTTGAAGAAGATTTTTGAACCTGAAGTGAATAAATCACCTAAAATAAATGCTAATAGTGCAATACCTATCACTGCGACAAGCAAACCTGCTTTGTCTCTAATCTTTTGTAAAGTAGCCATTTACTACAATTTAATTGTTTGTTATTTGTGTAATTATTATTTTCTCTAAAATTAAGCTACGAAGTTAGTAAAAATAAAACAATTATTCTTTGTTTTCCTTTAAAAAGTGTTTTTTACAGATAAAAAGAAAGTAATAAAACTCTCTTGTGCACATTGAATTGTTTTACTATCTTGCATTAAAAATAACAACTGACACACAATTTAGATATAAATGAAAAGAATTATTTCCTTCTTTATTGCATTGACAACGATAACGTTAGTCTATTCTCAAACATCATCATTGCAAAAATTTGTAAACGATCCGGCATTGAAGCATGCTTCTGTCGGTGTAATGGTTACAGATTTAAATACGGGCAAAACAATTGCTTCACATAACGCGGATAAATCTCTTACCACAGCTTCAATAATGAAACTTGTGACCACAGCTGCCGCTTTAGAACTTTTTGGTCCCGATTACAGATATAAAACAATCATTGCTTTAGATAAAGAGAACACCAACAAAATACTCGTTCTTGGTTCAGGTGACCCCACTCTGGGAAGCGAATCCTTTGATAATCAATCAGGTGACTTTTTGTCCGAATGGGCAAACAACATAACATCAAGATTGGCGACCAAGAACAGATGGAATCTGTATGTTGTCGACGACTTGTTTGGATATGCTGGGGTTTCGCCTGAATGGACATGGATTGATATGGGTAATTATTATGCTTCGGGGGCTTACGGAATCAGTGTTTTTGATAATACGTACCGACTTTTTTTTGACACTACCAATAAAAATGGACGAGCTGCTATTATTAAGACTGAACCAGAAATTAAAGGACTGAAATTCATAAATTACCTGACCTTAAATACAAACGGAAGCGATAATGGATTCATTTATGGAGCACCCTTTTCGTATGAAAGAAGTGTTAGAGGAAATATTCCGGCAGATAGAAAAGAATTCAGTATTAAAGGTGATATTCCCGATCCGGGAATGACTTTGGGAATTGAACTTTCCAAAGTACTTAAATCGAAGGGTATCAACATAGTATCGGTAAAAACGGCACAAGAAGATTACATAGCCCAATTAGACGGAACTTTTGCAGTGCCCCCCTATTCCATTGGAGAAATTCTTTATGAACACCGTTCTCAACCATTGCGTGACATCATTCGCGAGGTGAATGTGCAAAGTAACAATCATTATACTGAACATCTTATCAGAACAATTGGAAGAAAAATCAACCCCGATATTTATAGTGATGCTTTACAAGAGGGTATTGATTATGTATATCGTTTTTTAAAAGCAAGAAATATTAGAACGGAATCTCTTTTTCTGCACGACGGATGTGGACTTGCACCGCAAGATGCTGCGAGTCCTGGTTTCTTTTGTAATCTGCTTACATATATGTATAACAGCAGCAATAATTCCAAAACCTATTTTGTATCGTTGCCTAAAGCAGGAGAACCGGAAACTACATTGCAAAGCTTTATGGACGGAACAAAATATGAAGGAAAGATAGCTGCTAAAAGTGGAAGTATTGGTGGAGTACAATGTTTTGCTGGTTATTTGATTGACGGCAACAAGAAATACGCGTTTACAATAATGGTTAACAAATTTAATGGCACCAGGACTCAGGTCCGTAGTGCCATTGAAAAATATCTTGAAAGCTTGTAACTTATTTTACAATCTCTAATAATTCGATCTCAAAAACTAAAGTTGTATATCCGGGAATTGAAGTCTGGGCACTTGCGCCATAACCCAATTCCTGTGGCATCCATACTTCCCATTTGTCGCCTACTTCCATATTTTGCAAAGCGGTTGACATTCCATCTATCAGACCACCGCTGCTGTAATAACCGCCGGTGGTTGCAGCAACACTGAACGTACTCGGATTATTAGCCCTAAAAGAAGTAGAGTCGAAAATGAGTTTATTTTTGATTATTTGTCCCTCTGCATTTTGATATGTATCGCCTTTGCTCCAATCTCTTTTGTACCAACCTGTGTAAAGCACTTTTACCTTATCTGTAAAAAGTGGTTTTGCACCGTTTCCATCGGTTATCTCTTTATAAACAATAAATCCGTCATTAGAGAGTGAAGTCACACTATTGTAACCATCACTTCCTACTTTTCTTGTTACATTCTGGAATCCCAACTCTTGTGCAATTTGCCATTCCGATTTTACTACGGATGAATCGTCGCATGCAGAAAGCAAAACAATGAGTGTTAGTGAAAGAATAAATACTATCTTTTTCATATATTAATCAGCAATTTTCTTTAAAACATTTTTCATATCTGTACGTTCAGCAATAAATCCTTCTAAGTCGGATATAGAAACGCGCTTTTGTTCCATAGAATCACGATCGCGAACAGTAACTGTATCATCTTCAAGTGTTTGATGGTCTACAGTGATGCAATATGGCGTACCAATAGCATCCTGACGGCGATAGCGTTTTCCAATACTGTCCTTTTCGTCATATTGACAGGTGAAACTGAACTTCAATGCATTCTTGATTTTTTCAGCTTTTTCGGGCAGACCGTCTTTTTTCACTAATGGTAAAACAGCAAGTTTTACTGGTGCCAAAAAGGCCGGAAGTCTTAGCACGACACGGGTTTCACCTCCATCAAGCTGCTCTTCGTCATACGATCCAGAAAGAATGGAAAGGAATGTCCTGTCAACTCCAATTGAGGTTTCAATTACATATGGTGTGTATGATTCGTTCAACTCGGGGTCGAAGAACTGCATTTTCTTTCCTGAAAATTTTTCATGCTGACTCAAATCAAAATCGGTTCGTGAATGTATTCCTTCTACTTCTTTGAAACCGAATGGCATGTTAAATTCTATATCTGTTGCGGCATTTGCATAATGGGCCAATTTATCATGATCATGAAAACGATAGCTTTCATTTCCAAATCCCATGCCAAGATGCCAATTCAAACGGGTATTTTTCCAATAGTTAAACCATGTCATTTCTTCTCCGGGACGTACAAAAAACTGCATTTCCATCTGCTCAAATTCACGCATGCGGAAAATAAACTGACGGGCTACAATCTCGTTACGGAAGGCTTTTCCGATTTGTGCAATACCGAAAGGAATTTTCATTCGTCCTGTTTTCTGAACATTCAGGAAGTTTACAAAAATTCCCTGAGCTGTTTCCGGTCGAAGATATACCTTGGTTGCACCTTCAGATGTAGACCCCATATCAGTGGCAAACATCAGATTAAATTGACGTACTTCTGTCCAATTGCGAGTTCCGCTGATAGGGCAAACAATTTCGCAATCAATGATAATCTGTCGTAAATCGTCTAAATTATTATCATTCAATGCTTTCTTAAACCTATCGTGAATCTCGTCTCTTTTTTTCTGATTGTCAAGTACGCGCTGATTGGTTTGTTTAAACATGTGTTCGTCAAAGCTCTCGCCAAATCGTTTAGCGGCTTTTTCAACTTCTTTTTTGATTTTATCGTCAATCTTTGCTAAATGATCTTCAATCAACACATCTGCGCGATAACGCTTTTTACTATCTTTATTATCGATGAGCGGATCGTTAAAGGCATCCACGTGTCCCGAAGCTTTCCATATAGTTGGGTGCATAAATATTGCCGAATCGAGTCCCACAACATTATCATGCAGCAAAGTCATGCTATCCCACCAATATTTTTTGATATTATTTTTGAGTTCCACGCCCATTTGGCCGTAGTCATATACTGCACCTAAACCGTCATAAATTTCACTCGACGGAAATACAAATCCGTATTCTTTGCAATGCGATACAATTTTCTTAAAAACGTCTTCTTGTGCCATCTTGTTATTCTAGATTTCAGAAGGGATTCCGCATGTAGCATTTATCCTCAATTCTTCAATCAACCTTATAAGTGTTTATAGTTTTTGAACTTGCAAAGTAAACGTTTTTTTTTGATAAATAGGCTATTCGTAATGGGGTTTTTAGTTTTATTCGCCTTGCACTATTTTTTTTGTTAACTATTTTTAGCACTATCAGTGGATCAATTCATCCTTTCTCAATTCTATCTTCCTCTCACCCTCCTCTCACCATGGTCTCACTAATGTCTCACACAAAAATAACTCTTCCATAAAATAATGTTAACAATAATTAACCCCATTTTGGGTGTACATCAATTTATCAATCCAACTTTCAATTGGATTTCTGGCATATCCTAACAACTCTTAAACGATTATCAAAACTTTTTGTATTTTTGTACATTATTAAATAGATGTAGCATTATGGCAGGAGGGATGAAAACCCTTGCGAAGGAAACAGTTATTTACGGTGGTACAACCATTGTTCAGAAATCATTAAGTTGGTTCCTCGCGTTATTTTACACTTATGTATTGCCTTCTCAGGCTGACATGGGTGTGTTCAATAATTTTTATGCATGGATCGCTCTTTTCCAAGTTATCCTGACTTATGGTATGGAGACGGGCTTTTTCCGCTTTGCAAACAAAGAGAATGAGAACCCGGACAAAGTGTTTTCTACTACGATAACGAGCTTACTTTGTACTACTTTATTGTTTGTAGCTCTGGCAATTTCGTTTGTAAATCCTATCGCATCGGGACTTAACGTCTCCGACAAACAACATCTGGTGATAATGATGACCCTCATTTTGGCGTTGGATGTGATAAGTGCGATTCCTTTTGCTTACCTGAGGTACAAAAACCGACCAATCCGATTTGCTACAGTCAAAATATCGAACATTGTTGTTACAATTATTCTCAACTTGTTTTTCTTTTTGGCTTGCCCTGTTCTTCAAAAACAATTTCCGGACTCATTTGCCTGGTTCTCACTGGATAACAGCATTGAATATATCTTGATCTCAAATCTTATTGCTTCTGTGTTCCAAACCATTTTTGTGTTTGCACAGGTACGCATAAAATATCAGTTTGGGGGAACAAATTTGCTCAAACGGATGCTGAAATATTCACTTCCGCTGCTGATCTTGGGCATGGCGGGAATCCTAAACCAAAACGCATCCATTATTTTATTCCCGGAAATTTATCCTGATCCTTCACCCGATAAACATGCGGCATACAGCGAACTGGGCATTTATAGCGCTGCCATGAAAATAGCTATCATCCTGATAGTCATGACGCAGGCTTTCAGATATGCTTTTGAACCGTTCATTTTTTCTAAGAACAGGGACAAGGTTGACAATAAACAGTCCTACGCAAATGCAACAAAATACTTTATTATCTTTGGACTTTTTGTAATGCTTTTTGTGATTGGTTATCTGGATATCATAAAATATCTGATAAAATCTACGTATCACAAAGGGTTGATCGTGATACCTATCGTCATGATGGGTGAGATCTTTTTTAGCATTTACTTCAATTTATCGCTCTGGTATAAACTTACTGATAAGACAAAATGGGGCGCTTACATGTCGTTAATAGGGTTAGCTATTACTTTGGCTATCAATATTATATTCATCCCAAAATATAGTTATATGGCTTGTGCCTGGGCATCGTTTTTAGCCAATCTGGTAATGATGCTTATTTCATATTTTATGGGACAAAAGTACTATCCTATCAAATATGATCTGAAATCTGCTGCCTTCTTTATGATTATCACAATCGTGATACTGGCTATATTCATTTATGGTTTTGTTTATATCGATAAAGAATGGGTGCGACTGATTATCAACACAGTGCTACTTATATCTTATGTGATCATTGCACTGAAGAAAGGTTTTCCAAAAGAGTTGTTGAAACGATTACCCTTGCTGGGGAAATTTGTTAAATAGGATTTTTTATTAACTAACAATGTATATTATATGAGAAGAATCATTTTATCCTTTGCCTTTTTGATTTTGGCACTGACCATCTATGCCGATGAAGGTATGTGGTTATTAAAAGAGCTTAATAAACAAAGCGTTGCCAGGATGAAAGAACTGGGATTCAAGTTCCCTGCAAATAAATTATACGACGAAAACAATGCGTCACTGAAAGATGCAGTAGTAATTTTTGGCGGTGGATGCACTGGCGCAGCAGTCTCTGAACAGGGGTTGATATTCACAAATCATCATTGCGGTTTTGGGGCTATTCAAAAACTTAGTGCTGTCGAACATGATTATCTGAAAGATGGATTCGCAGCAAAATCCTTTGCAGATGAGCTTCCGGCAGAAGGATTGAATGTTTCGTTTCTTCGTTCTACAAAAGATGTATCTGACGAAATGAACAAATATTTACCTTCTGTATTGAGCGAAACTCAACGCGGGGTGGTCATCGACTCGATATCCAAAATACTGACAAAACCTTATGAAGGGAATGAATTTGTGAGAGCGCAAGTGATTCCTTTTTACACGGGCAATAAATTCTATATGGTAATTTATGATGTGTTCCGCGATGTTCGTTTGGTGGTTACCCCACCTCAATCGATTGGTAAATTCGGTGGCGACACCGACAACTGGATGTGGCCTCGTCACACAGGCGATTTCTCGGTTTTCCGTGTTTATGCTGATGCAAATAATAAACCAGCCCGATACAGCGATTCCAACAAGCCATACAAACCAAAATATGTAATCCCCGTTTCTTTAAAGGGTGTTAAGGCAGGAGATTTTTCCATGACCATTGGTTATCCGGGTAGCACTTCTCGATATTTGTCGTCTTGGGGAATCAATCAACGCATGGAATCTGAAAATAAACCACGCATTGAGGTTCGCGGTGCAAAACAGGATATCTGGTGGAATGCAATGACCAAGAATGATACAATCCGTATTAAATATGCTTCAAAATATGCCGGAAGTTCCAACTATTGGAAGAACTCAATAGGTATGAACGAGGCGCTGACAGAATACAATGTGGTTGGTGAAAAACAGGCTCTGGAAGCCAGATTGAACCAATGGATCAACAGTAATGCTGCTAACAAACAGAAATACGGTAATGTATTGAGTTCACTGCAATCGGCTTATACTGAATCGGCTGAATTATCTAATTATGCTACCTATTTTATGGAAACATTCCTACGTGGCATTGAAATTATTGGTTTCGCCAACTCTCTCTCGCAATTTGATATGGGTGCCACAGAACAGGAAAAGAGCGACTTCATAAAAGAGCGTTTGATCAATGCATATAAAGATTATGAACCCGTATTGGATAAAAAGCTTGTTCCTGCTCTTATGAAACTATACGCAGAGCGAGTTCCTGAAGAATATCTTCCTTCAGTTTATACTAAAATCAATGATGAGTTTGATGGTGATTATCAAAAATATGCCGACTGGCTTTTCAATAATTCTAAGTTCACTAATCTGAAAGATCTTGTTAACTTGCTCAATTCTGGTGATATTGAAACATTAACCGCCGATCCGGCAATGCAGTTGAACATGTCAGTTAGGGAAACCTTGATAAAAATGATGACTCCATTGATGTCATCTTATCAGCAAATAGAAAGAGGAGAGCGTAATTTGATGGCTGCTTTGATGGAAATGGACCCTAAAAAGAACTTCTATCCCGATGCAACATTCACTCAAAGAATGAGTTACGGTTCGGTAAAAGGATATTCTCCTCAAGATGCTGTTTACTATGATTACTTCACCACAGCTGATGGAGTGCTCGAAAAAGTGAAACCCGGTGATCCTGAATTCGACTTGCAACCTGAGATTATCACCCAGTTGAAGAATAAGAACTTTGGTCAGTATTCAAATAAAGATGGTAAACTTCATGTCGGTTTCCTTTCTACAAATGATATCACTGGCGGCAATTCCGGTAGCCCTGTATTCAACGGCAAAGCAGAGCTCATCGGACTGGCCTTTGATGGTAACTGGGAATCGTTGAGTGGAGACATTCTATTTGACAATGATTTTCAACGTTGCATTAATGTGGATATACTTTATGTTCTTTATACTATTGACGAAATTATGAATGCTCCTCATATTATTAATGAGTTGAGACTTGTTAAATAATTTTATTTATACCGATTGATTAATAGGTACGACGATTTGAGAATCATCGTACCTATTTTTTGTTATATTTACCTGTTTCAAATCTTAACAAAATCGTAACATTCATATTCTCAAAATATAATATAAGATTGTTATCTTTGCAGTGGAAAAAAAGTTTGACATTTCTAGATGAAAAAAACAATTCTGTTTTCAATCATTGTAGTAATTCTATGTTCCTGTAATAACAATGGGAAGAATGATAACAACTCCAATCCAGACATGTCTGTTTCTGGTGCAGGAGCAACATTCCCCTACCCTTATTACAATATTGTTTTTCGTGATTATATGCGAATTAATCCGGGAATAGTAGTGAATTACGGTGCTATCGGTAGTGGCGGAGGAATCCGAAGTTTAAGAGATAAATCGGTAGACTTTGGTGCCAGTGATGCATTCCTGACAGAAAAAGAAATCGCCTCTATGCCTGAAGTAGTACATATCGCAACATGTATGGGTGGAGTTGTCATGGCCTATACATTACCCGAAATAGATAACCTAAGGCTGACAGGACCAATCGTTGCCGATATTTATATGGGCAAAATAACCCGTTGGGATGATAAACGTATTCGTGCAGAAAATCCTTCGATTAAACTTCCCGATTTAGAAATCACACCCGTATATCGTTCTGACGGTAGTGGAACAACCTTCGCTTTTTCTGAATATCTATGCAAGGTTAGTCCCGAGTGGAAAAGTATTATGGGTAAAGGTAAAGCTCTAAAATGGGATGCGGGTATCGCAGCAAAAGGAAATCCGGGAGTGGCAGGAATTGTTCAACAGACTCCGGGTGCAATTGGATATATTGGTTCTGAATTTGCACTTACTCTAAAGTTACCAACGGCTAAAATCAAAAACAAATTTGGAAATTATATAGCAGCCAACCTTGAGAGTATTTCGGCCGCAGCTAATGTCGATTTACCTGATGATATGCGTGCAACTATTTCTGATTCTGCCGATCCAAACGCTTATCCAATGAGTTTATTCACTTGGTTATTAGTTTTCAAAGATCAACAATACGACAAACGTACTAAACAAGAAGCACAAGAGTTGATGAACTTATTAGAATATATAATTAGTTCTGAAGGTCAGGGAGTGGCAGCTCAAATTAATTATGCTCCTTTATCGGAACAGGCTGTAAAAAAGACACAAACACTCATAGAGTCGATACATTATGGTAATGAACCACTGAAATTCCATATCGAATCTGATACTGTTAAACAAACAACAGATTCATTGGATTTGGCGGTGGATAATTCAATTGATAGATAATGAAAGATAAGATTTTCAAAGGCCTACTATTCTTCTCTGCAATATTTATACTGATACTTACAGCGGGTATTATTTATGCTCTTGTTGCCAGGTCACTCGAGTCTTTTCAGGAATATGGTATTTGGGGATTTGTCAACAATTCAGAATGGGATCCTCGCTCTGCGACTGAAGAATACGGAGCGCTCTCATTTGTAGTGGGAACACTTTATACATCATTCTTCGCATTGCTAATTTGCATTCCTTTTTCATTTGCAGTAGCGCTATTTACTGGAGAATATTTCAAAGGAAGAAAAGTAGCTTCGGTAGTGAGTTCGATTGTAGATCTTTTGGCAGGAATACCATCCATTGTATTTGGACTTTGGGGCTTTTATTCTATTCGGCCACTTGCAATTGAATTGGGAGTTAACGCTCAAGGATTCGGTATTTTCACTTCATCTGTAGTTCTTGCAGTTATGATTATTCCATATGCATCATCGTTGAGTTCAGAATATCTTAGAATGGTTCCCAAAAACCTGAAGGAAGGAGCTTATAGCCTGGGAGCAACACGATTAGAAGTCATCACAAATGTGAGTTTACCAATGGCAAGTTCAGGTATTGTTTCATCATTTATTTTAGCACTTGGTCGTGCTTTAGGAGAAACAATGGCTGTAACAATGCTGATAGGTAATACAAATAATATACCGTCCGGTTTACGTGATACGGGAAATACAATGGCCAGTGTTATCGCCAACCAGTTTGGTGAGGCAGATGGATTGAAGCTGAGTTCTTTGATTGCTATTGGATTATTGTTGTTTATAATTACAGCGATAATCAATCTTATTGCAAAACTTATCATGAACAAATTAACGAATGTATAATGAATGATCAAGTTTCAAATATAAAACGTCGTAACAGAACAGACAAAACCGCTTATGTTTTAATAATCGTTTTTGCTATTCTTGCAATGGTTCCTTTATTTTTAATTCTCGGCGAAGTTATAATCAAAGGTTTACCTAACTTCAACTTAAGATTATTTACTGAAGTCACGCCCTCTTCGATGGATGCGATGCTTGCAAAAGCAAATGGAGAGTCAATTCCCGGAGGTATTTTAAATGGTATAACAGGAACACTGCTTATTGTTGGATTAGCTATTATATTAACAATTCCAATTGGACTTTTTATCGGAATTTATCTGGCAGATCACCAGTCCTCAAAGTTTGCTAAAACAGTTAGTTTTCTAACTGATTTGATGCAAGGTATTCCTTCAATAGTGGTAGGTATTATTGCCTATGCATGGATTGTAAAACCTTTTGGAGGGTATTCAGCATTAGCCGGGAGTGTTGCACTCACGATAATGATGTTACCGATGGTGGTTAGGTCGACTGAGGAAACTTTGAAAATGCTTCCTGTTTCATTAAAAGAAGCAGGTCTAGCACTCGGATCATCTTATACAAACGTTGTTTTCAAAGTATTGATTCCATCAGGTTTCGGTGGAATATTTACAGGTATATTATTGGCTATTTCCCGAGTCATGGGAGAAACAGCTCCCTTGATGCTTACCGCTTTAGGTGCATCAATAGTAAATTGGAACATTATGGAACCTACCAGCGCAATTCCCTTGCTAATATGGGATTTCTATAACGATCCTAATCTTGTGGAACTAGTTTGGTCCTCATCACTTTTATTATTGATTGTAATCTTCATATTGAATTGGTTAGCAAAACTCATAGCACGCAAATGGAAAATATGATAATTGAAAATAAAGTAGAACCGATATTGAAACTCAATGAAGTTTCAGTTTCTTATACACCTGAAAAGAAAGCCGTTAATAATGTATCGGCAGATATTAATCCAAATACTATTACAGCCATAATGGGTCCATCGGGATGTGGAAAAAGTACACTTCTTCGTGCCATTAATAGAATACATGAATTGTATCCTAACATAACAATAACAGGAGATATTCTGTTAAAAGGAGAAAGTGTGTTTGGTATGAACCCAATGGATGTACGTCGTATGGTGGGAATGGTCTTCCAAAGTCCAAATCCTTTTCCAACAATGAGTATTTACGATAATGTATTATCCGGATACAGTTTGAACGGAATCAAGTTAAACAAAAAGAAAAAAGACGAGCTTGTAGAAGAGAGTCTAAATGCAGTTGCTTTATGGGATGAAGTAAAAGATGTAATGAATAAACGTGGATCATTTCTTTCCGGTGGTCAACAACAACGTTTATGTATTGCCCGTACTTTAGCATTACAACCAGAAGTTATATTAATGGACGAACCAACTTCAGCACTCGATCCCATTTCTACAAATAAAATCGAAGAATTATTACTTCAATTGAAAGAGAAATTTACGATAGTAATTGTTACACATAATATATCACAAGCTGCACGTATTTCCGACAAATCGATGTTCATGTTTTTAGGTGATTTAGTTGAGTATGACGATACAAAACATATGTTCACCAAACCAAGGAACAAGAAAACCGAGGAATATCTGACTGGCGTTTTCGGCTAATTTGGAAATTAGTTTAGTAAGATGAAATTAATTTGTACTTTTGAAAAAATAAATAACTATGGAAAGTAACGGAAATATATTCGTAAGCAATATAAAAAATCGCTATCTAGATGAGCTTCAAGGCGATTTTGAGATTTTAGCAGAGATCGTTTTGTCACAATTAGAGCAATTAAAAATACTGATTAAAAACACTAAAGATGAATCAGTACAAAAACAGTTGTCTAGAAACGAAAAACTAATTGACTCACTCGACTTATCAATAAAAGAAAAGGTAATCAACGCAATAATTCTGTTTACTCCTAAAGCTGTAGATTTAAGAAAGATCATGACTTATTATGACATGACCATTTCAATGGAGCGCGTTGGCGATTTAATCAATAATATTGCAAGTTCTATTAAGAAAACTGATTTTACTATTGAAGGTTTTGATGAATTCGCAAAGTATCTTGATAAGATGCAAGAATATGCAAGCGAGATGCTAAAAAGTGCAGTTTTTTCATTTAATGGAGAAAACTATGAAATGGCCTATCAGACAATACTTAAAGACAATAAAATAGATAAATGGGACAAGAAAATTGAGAAACATATTGCAGAAGCTTTTCAAGATGATAAACTCACTTATCAGATGTTACTGAATATAATGCATATAAATGTAATTTCTTATTATTTAGAACGAATTGCTGACAAAGCTGTAGATATCTCATCGGCAGCCATTTATCTTATTGAAGGAAAAGACGTTCGTCATGATCCATCATTTAGTAAAAAACATAAAGAAAATTCAGATTCAACCACACCAGAACAAACATCCGAATAATAGAGGTTTTAATTAAAACGAATTAGTATGTCTGATCAAAGAATATTAGTCGTAGATGACGAAAAAGATATTTGCAATATCCTTCAATTCAATTTGGAAAATGTTGGTTATAATGTAGATGTGGCAAATTCTGCAGAAGAAGCACTAAATGTAATAACAGAAGCTCACGATTTGATTATCCTCGATGTTATGATGGGTGGAATGTCGGGTTTCAAAATGGCTGAATATTTGCGTAATATACTGAAGAATCCTATTCCTATTATATTTCTGACAGCAAAGAACACCGAAAACGATATGCTCACCGGGTTTTCATTGGGTGGTGATGATTATATAGCAAAACCGTTCTCTGTAAAAGAGGTTATTGCAAGAGTAAATGCAGTATTAAAACGCGCCTCATTAGTCAAACCATCTTTGGAGACTAAATGGACTTACGGTGATTTAACTATTGATCTGAACACCAACCATGTAACAATTAATAATGAAGAGATCTCATTAACTAAAAAAGAGTTTGAAATTCTCGTATTGTTAGCACAAGCCTCTCCAAATGTTATTACACGTAGTGAAATATTGAACAGTGTTTGGGGTGAAAATGAATTTGTACTGGAACGCACAGTAGATGTTCATATAACTCGATTGAGAAAAAAGCTTGAAGGCTTCTCTTCAATTATAGGAAATCGTTCAGGATTTGGCTATTTTTTAAATATCGATCCTAAAAGCGAAGAATGAAAAAAATACAACTCTCATATAAAAAACGTATATTATTTCTTTTCTCTCTTATAATTGCTTTATTTACCTTAGGTATCATTTTTTTTGAACATTATCAGGTAAGAAAAGAGAGAACAAAGAGCATGGAAATGATATTGGACAACTATGCAGAAACTGTTCATCATTTTATAGAAAAGAATAATCTGATTTCAAATAACAGTTTAATACGTACCGAAGAAGTTATTCAATTTTTTCCTGATACTGTAAGAATAACTATAGTTGACCAGAATGGGATAGTTTTATATGACAACAGGGTTGATGCAAAACTAATGGATAATCACCTGAAACGAACAGAGATCCAAAAAGCTATTTACAATAATTCAGGTTCAAATATCCGTCTTTCAACAAGTACAAATAGTAAGTACCAGTATTATGCCAAGAAATACAACGACTATTTTATACGTGTTGCACTTCCATATAACATGGAATTAAATGCATTTTTAAATTCAGGGAACAGTTTTGTTTATTTTATTATATTATTCTTTTTCATATGCGTTTTACTGATGTTTTATTTTGCCAATCAGTTTTCTAAGTCAATTCAGGGACTTAAAGAATTTTCGATGGGGCTTAAATCAGGTCAGAATGTATCCCTACCAACATCGTTTGTAATGGATAATGAAGTTCATGCAATAAGTTCTGATATTATAGATAATTATAAGTTATTGCAAGACAATAGAAAAAAATTAACCATTGAACGTGAAAGATTATTACAACATTTCCAATATTCTGAGGAAGGTATTGTTATTTTCACTGCCGAAGGAGTAAAGATCTATGCAAACTCTCATTTTTTACAGTACCTCAACGTAATAGTAGATAAACCGACCCTTGAAGTAGAATCAATACTGAAAGATATTAACTTTGTCGACTTCATAGATTTCTGGAAATATCATAAAGTGGATGAAAACGTTTATTTAAGACGCATTGAAAAGAACGGTAAGCAGTTTAATGTTAGAATGATTGTTTTTGACGATAATAGTTTTGAAATTAACATTACCGATATCACAAAACAGGAGAAGACACGTCTATTAAAACAAGAGATGACAAACAATATTGCACATGAACTAAGAACTCCCGTTGCAAGTATTCGCGGTTATCTGGAAACAGTACAAAACTTAAAAAAGGATGATGACGTACGTCGTAATAGCTTTTTAGACAGAGCATATATTCAAACTATCCGACTGTCTGAATTGATTCAGGATATTAGTATGCTGACAAAAATTGAAGAAGCGTCAGATCAATTTACTATTGAAGCAGTTAACATTAAACAATTGCTTGAAGATTTATATTCTGATTTGGAAGAAAAGTTCAAAATACATAACGACAGAATTACAATCGATGTTGACGAATCAATTATTATTGAAGGAAGCAGATCTTTATTATATTCCATCTTTAGAAATCTGATAGAGAATGCACTTGCTTATGCAGGTGAAGACATTGAAATTGGAGTACGATGCTACATTGAAACTAATGAAGCGATATATTTTGATGTTTATGATAACGGAATTGGCATTGAAGAAAAACACCTCGTACGAATATTCGAACGTTTTTACCGGATTAATGAAGGTCGCACCCGAATTACAGGTGGATCCGGTTTAGGATTATCCATTGTCAAAAATGCTGTTCTTTTTCATAATGGTAGCATTGTTGCCAGAAATAGACCAGAAGGTGGACTTTCATTCCTGATTACCTTTCCCAAAGCAGGTAAAAAACCATCCATTTTGGATACTTTCGATAACTAATCAAATCATGCAATAACTAACATTTTGTTACTCTAATAGTCATTAATACACCTTAATACATGACATTATTTGTCACATTGACATTTATTTATTAAAATAAATGTCAATGGAACGACTTAGAATTCAAAGTCAAATACTTTGATTGAAACAAAAGATATCGTACATTTGCGTATTAATCAGGCTTAAAACGAATGAAACAATATCAGGATTTACTGCAACACGTGATAAATGAAGGAATTCGAAAAGATGACCGAACAGGCACAGGTACTATCAGCATTTTTGGTCATCAAAGTCGTTATTCTTTGCGTGAAGGTTTTCCTTTAGTTACCACAAAGAAAGTTCATTTAAAATCTATTATATACGAATTACTATGGTTTTTGAACGGAGATACAAATGCCAATTATCTTCAGGATCATGGTGTGCGCATATGGAACGAATGGGCTGATGAAAACGGCGATCTTGGTCACATTTATGGCTATCAATGGCGTTCATGGCCTGACTATGACGGAGGACATATTGATCAAATATCACAAATTGTTGAACAGATAAAAAACACCCCTGATTCAAGGAGACTTATTGTAAGTTCATGGAATGTTGCGGATTTGAAGAACATGAAACTTCCACCTTGCCACACATTTTTTCAATTTTATGTTGCGGATGGAAAATTAAGTCTTCAGCTGTATCAACGAAGTGCCGATTTATTTTTGGGGGTTCCGTTTAATATTGCATCTTATGCACTATTGTTGCAAATGATGGCACAAGTAACGGGACTGGAAGCAGGAGATTTTGTACACACATTTGGCGATGCACATATTTATTTGAATCATTTGGATCAGGTAAATTTACAGTTATCACGGTCCCCTCGCCCACTCCCCATCATGAAAATCAACCCAGACGTAAAAGATATCTTCAGCTTTAAGTATGAAGATTTTGAACTTGTAGGTTACAATCCATATCCGGCTATTAAAGGCGAAGTATCTATTTAATTGGATAAGAAAGAGTATTAATGAAAAATTATGACCAAAAGATATCAATCATTGTAGTTGCCGATGAAAATAACGCTATCGGAAAAAACAATGAGCTGTTATGTCATCTGCCAAATGATTTAAAACATTTTAAGCAAGTAACATCAAATCACACGGTTATAATGGGAAGTAACACTTTTAAATCATTGCCCAAAGGAGCATTACCAAACAGAACAAATATTGTTTTGACTTCCAATACACTGGCAAATTTTCCTGGTTGTTTAACAGCACATTCAATAGAAAAGGCATTGGAGCTTTGTAAAGATGACGATGAAGTGTTTTTTATTGGAGGGGGTAAAGTATACAAATCCGCAATTAGCATAGCAAACAGAATATATCTCACACGCATTCACCATACTTTTGAAAACGCCGATACATTCTTCCCTGAAATTACAGGATCAGATTGGATATTGACAGAAGAAACATTTCATCTATCAGATGAAAAAAACCCATTTAATCATACTTTTCAGCTTTACATTCGTAACACAAAATAAGATTTTTAACTGCTTGAAATGGCATCAAAAACTTGGCATCGATTTATAGAAGGAAATGACTCTGCTTTCGATGAACTGTACAGTCAATACTTTAAAGGGCTTTTTGCTTATGGCACAAAGCTTGGTTTTGACAATGATACTTGCAAAGATGCCATGCAAGATGTATTTTTCACTATCTATACTTCCAGAAATAAATTAAAACACATCAAAAATTTAGAATTCTACCTGTTGCGCTGTCTAAAAAACAAGTTATTCGACTTTCACAGCAACGAAATGCAATTGGATAATATCAATGAAAATGACATGTTATTACCTGATAACAGTCCAACTATTATTGAAGAAATCATTCAAGAAGAAAAGCATGTACTGTTAAAAGAAAAACTGAGCCGCATTCTTAATATATTATCGCCCAAACAAAAGAAAATAATATATTACTACTACAACTTAGAATTAGACTATAACGAAATAGCATTAATTCTGAACAACAGTCCCGAATCAATAAAGAAAACACTTTACCGCTCTCTGAAAAAATGCAAACAGTCTGTTTAACAGATTATTTGTTTTATATAATGAAATTTTTTTTGACTATAGTTAATTTTAGTTAAGTTCGTCCCTATTTTATTAAATATTTAGTCTATAAATATATAACAGACTAATCGACTTTGAAAATTAACAATTATTGCCTATGGAAATAACCCTTTAACACAATCATTAGAGATAATGGTTTATCGTACTTAAATTAACAAAAATGTAAATCTACAAATTAAATCAAAATTTAATAATATGAATAAAAACAAAGAAAATCTATCGGTACGAAAAAAACTTCAACTATTAAAAATTGCTTACATATTTTTAATGTTTACATGGTTATGTGTTTTTTCCGTAACAGCAGAGAACACAAATTCCCTGCCAAAAACAAGTGCTGCACCTTCAAACAACTCATCAGCAATCAAGTTTGATCAGGCAAAAAAAACTATTAACGGAACAGTAAAAGATACTAAGGGAGAATTCATAATTGGTGTTAATATTGTTGAAGTTGGCACTTCAAACGGGACATCAACAGATTTTAATGGAACATTCTCATTAGAAGTGGAAAATAATGCAACAATTAATGTTTCTTATATAGGTTATCTTCCTCAAAGTATTAATACGACAGGACAAACAAATTTTTCTATAACTTTACAAGAAGACACAAAAGCATTAGAAGAAGTTGTGGTTGTTGGATATGGTACACAAAAGAAAGAAAATCTTACTGGTGCCGTTTCAACAGTTGATGTTAGTAAAACCTTGGAAGCTCGCCCATATTCAGATATATCTAAAGCACTTCAGGGTGCAGTTCCTGGTCTGTCAATTGTCAATAGTAGTGGTAAGTTAGGATCACAACCAAGTATAAGTATACGTGGATTGGGAACATTAAGTAATAGCGAAACTAGTAAACCTCTAATTGTTGTGGACGGAGTTCCAATGGAAGATCTTTCATTGCTGAACACACAGGACATACAGAATATATCAGTTTTAAAGGATGCTGCATCTACTTCAATTTATGGAACCCGAGCTGCATTTGGTGTAATTTTGATTACAACAAAATCTGCGGCGAAAGTTGACAGAGTATCCGTAAATTATACAAATAATTTTGCTTGGGACTCACCCACAATTCTACCTGATTATCCTGATGTCCCTATGCAGCTGAATGCACTGATAGCAGCCAATGGCCGTGCGGGTTTGGCAAATGAACTGTTCGGTATGTATTTGGATGTTATGTTACCATATGCCGAAACATGGAGAGACGAACATAATGGTGAAAAAATTGGATACCAGGAAATGGTACTGGATAAAGACTTTGTGTTAGACAACAAAGGTGTAGGTATGTATTTTGCCGATTGGGATGTGGTAAACATTATGTTCCGAAAATGGAGACCGGCTCAAAGTCACAATTTATCGGTACAAGGAACCAGTGGCAAAACATCATATTACATGTCGGTAGGTTATAATCATGACGAAGGAGTTATGAAATTTAATCCTGATAAGATGAATAAATGGACAACCATGTTAAATGTAACAACAGATGTTAAAGATTGGTTGCAAGTTGGCTCTCGCATAAATTTCAGTAATAAAGATTTTAAAGGTCCGGCAACAAGACGTAACACATACGAATATATGTGGCGTTGGGGAAGTTTTTTTGGTCCTTACGGAACTTATCAGGGAACAGATTTCAGAAATGATATAGCTTATAGAAAACAAGCGGGCGACTGGACAGATAACGATTCTTTTGTCCGACTTGGAGGATTTGCCAAAGCTAAATTGGCTGAAGGTCTTACGTTGAATGCAGATTATACATATAATTTAGAAAACTATACTTACAAAGCTGCATATATTCCATTGAAAGGTTGGAATTCATGGGGAGGTGCAATTGATAACCCCATTAACTTCATAAGTAGTTCTTGGTTAGAACAACAATCAAGTATCAGTAAGTCAAGCGCATTAAATATATTTGGAAACTATGAATTCACATTAGCAGATAATCATAATTTCAATTTAATGTTAGGTGGAAATGCAGAGAGTGGTTCGTATGAAATGCATTTTTCTAGAAGAGATGACCTCTTAGATTATAATATGCCTGAATTTGACTTGGCTACAGGTGCTCAATCTGTTGATGGAGCACATTCAAATTGGGCTACAGCTGGATATTTTGGCAGAATCAATTATGATTATCAAGGAAAATGGTTACTTGAACTTAATGGACGATATGATGGCTCATCAAAATTCCCGGCAAACGATCGTTGGGCATTTTTTAAATCAGCATCGGCAGGTTATAGAATGAGTGAAGAATCGTTTTTTGATTCAATTAGAGACATAATTAGCAATGCAAAAATAAGAGCATCGTTTGGCGAAGTTGGAAACCAGGCAGTTGGCAATGATATGTATTTAGAAACTATGGCTAAACGTACAGATGCAAACACCCATTGGCTGGATAATGGAGGTGTAAAAGTAGTAGCTTATAATCTGCCAAAACTAGTTTCTTCTACTTTAAAATGGGAACGTATTCAAACACTTGATTTGGGTGCCGATTTAGGCTTTTTCAATAATGATTTGAATATTACTTTCGACTGGTACCAACGTACAACAAAAGATATGTTGGCTCCCGGAAAAACCATGCCGGACGTATTAGGTGCTTTGGCTCCTTATGTAAATGCCGGAACTTTAAGAACAAACGGATGGGAATTAGTTGTCGACTGGCGTCATAAATTCAACGACCTAACAATATATGTTGGTGCTAACTTAGGCGATTTTGTTACAGATATCGTAAAATGGGATAATGATACAAAATTACTTAACAGTTTTTACAGTGGAAAAAGATATGGCGATATATGGGGTTTTGAAACAGATCGTTATTTTACTGAAGATGATTTCAATGCTGATAAATCATATAAAGAAGGTGTTGCTTCACAAAATGGGTTGGAACAAGGCACATTTGTATTTGGCCCTGGCGACATCAAATTTAAAGATTTGAACGATGATGGTATTATCAATGGAGGAAAAGGAACAGCAGATGATCATGGCGATTTAAAGGTTATTGGTAATTCAACACCAAGATATCAGTATGGAATTCGTTTGGGAGGAGATTGGAAAGGATTTGACTTAGATGTATTTTTCCAAGGAGTTGGAAAACGCTCTAACTGGACACAGAGTGCTTTTGTTATGCCAATGATGCGTGGTGCTGATGCAATTTATGAAAATCAAACAAACTATTGGACAGAAGATAATCCGGATATGAATGCAGATTTTCCACGATTATTCCCGGGTAATGCAGGAAGAGGAACAATAGCTGTTTTGGCATTAGGAAATCACAATTTCTATCCTCAAACAAAGTATATAGTTAACATGGCATATCTTCGTTTGAAAAACTTGACTTTTGGTTACACTTTGCCTCAAAACGCAGCACATAAAATTTTTATGCAGAAAGCACGTATCTATTTCAGTGCAAATAATTTAGCTGAATTAATTAATAAAAGTAATGCTCCAATCGACCCTGAAGTAAATGATGCTCAAGGTAGCTTAGGAAATGGAACATGGGGACGAATAGATCCAATGTCTAGAACTGTATCGTTTGGTTTACAGCTTACTTTTTAAATAATAATAATATTAAAAGCATAGAAAAAATATGAAGAAATCAATTATATATTTTATAGCAGTCCTGGCTTTGAGTTTGAACTCATGCACCGACTTTTTAGAAAAAGGTCCGTTGGATACTTTTACTAATGATAACTTTTGGACTAGTGAGAAAAATGTAGAAGGATATGCCAACACTTTTTATGAAGAATTTGTTGGATATGGAAATGCAGGAGGAACCGGACTATTTTATTTTAGAACACTATCTGACGACCAGGCAGGCGGAAGTTTCGCGGATTGGTCGTTCAAAAATGCACCTGCTAGCAGCAGCGACTGGAGCGATTCTTACACAGAAATTAAAAGGGCAAACGTTCTTATTCAGAATGCTGTAAATGTAAATATGAGCGATGCGGCAAAAAATCATTGGGTTGGAGTAGGCCGATTAATGAGAGCATGGCAACACTATCAATTAGTACGCCAATTTGGAGATGTTCCTTTGGTTGATAAAGTGCTTGATATTCAAGATCAAGATTACCTTTATGGACCACGCAATAACAGAGATCAAGTAATGGACTTTGTACTTGAAGATTTGAATTTTGCTATTCAAAATATGTACGACAACACTTCAAAAATTACTTTAAATAAAAACGTGGCATATGCAATGAAAGCTGAAATTTGCTTGTATGAAGGGACTTTCCGGAAATATAGAAAGGCAGAAGACGGTCAGACAGCACCCGACGCTACAGGAGCAAACAAGTTTCTCACAGAAGCTAAAAGTGCTGCATCGTATTTAATGGATAAAAGTTTTAATCTAAATGATTCTTATCAAGGAAATTATAATTCAACAAACCTAAATACAAATCCTGAAATGATTTTAGTTAAGGCTTATAAACAAAGCATTTTTGTACATTCATTGATTGCATATATTAGTTCGTCAACACAAATTAGTGGTATGACTAAAAATGCGTTTGAATCATATTTGTTTACTGATGGAAAACCATTAGCGCTGACAAGCCTCGACAAAAATGATGCGGCTCAAAGATTAACTGGAACAAAAATAGTAGCTGGGAAAGTGGTTCCTGATACGGTACTTTCTATCTCTAAAATATTGCAACTTCGTGATAAACGGTTAGCTCAAACAATTGATACGGCTTTGTGTTATGTTAACAGAGGTTTTACACGTTTTGGTACCGGAATATCTATGACTTCATCAACTGGTTATGGGGTTAATAAATATGACAATAAGAGTCTTGATAATATGTATAGAAATCAAACTAATGCTAATTATACACATGCTCCATTATTCTGGTTATCAGTGGTTTATCTTCAATACGCAGAAGCATGTGCCGAATTGGGAAGCATTACCCAAGCCGATCTTGACAAATCAATTAATAAATTAAAGACTCGTGCTGGATTACCTCCATTAAATGTGAATGTTGGATTTTCTGATCCGGCAAATAACATGGGTGTGACAGATCTGATTTGGGAAATCCGTAGAGAAAGACGTACAGAATTAATGTTTGATAATTGGACTCGTTACTGGGATTTAATTCGTTGGCATCAACTCGACAAATTGGATTCTACAACCAATCCAGACATCCTTTTAGGTGCAAATATTGTTAATGACCCAACAAATAAATCCGTTGACAAAATAGGCAATTATATTGATGGAAGTAAAGATAAGACCAGAGTTTATGAAAAGAAACATTACTGGTATCCAATTCCAACTGATCAAATATTATTGAATCCTCAGTTGACACAAAATCCGGGTTGGCAAGCGATATAAGAACAGAGACAGGTTAAATTTAGTTATTAATATTTCTCATTTTATAACTAGCCCTAATTATACGTAAGTACTTTAGGGCTAGTTATTTCACTTAAATAAAAAAACACCCTTGACAATGAAAAGAATAGTTCCTTTTATATTATTATTCATATCCGTAAACTGTTTTGGTCAATCTTCATGGATACGCGTAAATCAAATAGGTTATCTTGAAAATGATATAAAAGTAGCCGTGTGGATCAGCAAAGAAAATAAAACAATCGATCAGTTCTCTTTAATTGATTCTGATACAAAAAAAACAATTTATACCGGCGATACCAAAAAATCAGGAATATATGGAGCCTTTGCTTCGACATACCGACTTGATTTCTCGGCAGTTACCAAACCGGGGACTTATTATGTTCAGGTAAACGATACACAATCTCCTGCTTTTAAAATTGGCAATAATGTTTATGACAATGCTACTGATATTCCACTGAAATATATGCGGCAACAACGATGCGGATACAACCCATTCTTAAAAGATTCTTGCCATGTAAAAGATGCTATTTCTGTGGGGGATCCGGAAGAAAAACGGAACGGAAAATATTATAACACTACTGGAGGTTGGCACGATGCTTCTGATTATCTGCAATATGTGGCAACATCAGCAAATGCGGTTTATCAAATGCTTTTTGCCTATAGTCAATTTCCTGATGTTTTTGGAGATAAATATCAGGCAAATGGTGACGAAGGAACCAACGGAATTCCTGATATCATAGACGAAGCTAAATGGGGCTTGGATTGGTTGGTGAAAATGAATCCGGATAAAGACACTTATTTTAATCAACTGGCCGACGATCGGGATCATGCTGGCTTTATTCTTCCTCCTGATCAAAAGGTTGATTATGGATGGGGCGCTGGAAAAGAACGCCCTGTATATTTCTGTAGCCCAAAACCGCAAGGGTTATTTAAATACAAAAACAGAAGCACAGGATTGGCTTCTACAATGGGTAAATACGCTTCTGCTTTTTCTTTAGGGTCAAAAGTGATGGAAAAATTCTATCCCGAATTCTCCAAACTTCTCTTGGAAAAGGCAACTGATGCTTATCAAAATGGTGTGAAAAATCCGGGTGTAAGCCAAACGGCTCCGGGTGGAGCACCGTATTTCTATGAGGAGGATAACTGGTCGGATGATATGGAATTAGCGGCGCTTGAATTGTTCTCTGTTTATGGTAAATATGAATATTTGATACAGGGGGTTAATTATGGGCGACTGGAACCGGCAACTCCGTGGATGGGGGCGGACTCTGCTCGTCATTATCAATGGTATCCTTTCATTAATATTGGACATTACAAACTGGCAAATCAAAATAAAAACCAGCGCGCTGGTCAGGAATTTATCCGTAATATGCGCAGTGGTTTACAACGCGTAAAAGACAGAGCGCAGGACAATGCTTTCATGAATGGAATTCCTTTTATCTGGTGTTCGAACAATCTTACAGTTGGATTTATAACACAATGTCGTCTCTATCATGAACTTACAGGGGACTCTTCTTTTCTTGAAATTGAAAATGCGATGCGCGACTGGTTGTTGGGATGCAATCCATGGGGTACATCCATGATTGTTGATTATCCTTCAAATGGTGATTCTCCCGCCGATCCTCATTCTGCGTTTACACATTTAGGTAAAATGCCAATTACCGGAGGATTAATTGATGGCCCAATTTATGCTTCTATTTATAATAGCTTAATTGGGGTTTATCTGTCTGAAGATGATGAATATGCTCCTTTTCAATCAAAGGAAGTGGTTTATCATGATGATTTTGCCGACTATTCAACCAATGAACCCACAATGGACGGAACGGCCTCATTATCATATTATTTTGGATATCTGAGTTCGTATGCACAAAGGAAACAGAATAAAGAATGTGCAATTACTAATGGTGATAAGAATAAGAAACAATTATCGCTAGTATTTACTGGTCATGAATTTGCCGATGGGACAAACACAATCAGTAAAGTATTGAAAAAGAATAAGGTAAAAGGATCTTTTTTTCTTACTGGAGATTTTTACCGAGCTTTCCCAAACCAGGCGTTAATGCTGCAAAAGGAAGGTCATTATATGGCTCCTCATTCTGATAAACATCTTTTATATGCCGATTGGAATAAACGGGATTCTACCCTACTCTCGCGGTCTCAATTTGAAAAGGACGTAAAGGATAATTACACAACTATGACACAAATTGGTCTGAAAATTGAGGGTCCACAATATTTTATGCCTGCTTATGAATGGTATAATAACGATATCTGCGATTGGACAAAAGCAATGGGAATTAAACTTGTTAATTTTACTCCTGGCACTTTCACAAATGCGGATTATACTACACCGGACATGAAAAACTATCGCTCTTCGCAAAATATAATTGATAAAGTGCTTGAACAGGAACTAATGAATGGATTGAATGGATCAATCTTACTGATTCATATTGGAACTCATCCTCTGAGAACTGATAAATTCTATAACTCTATGGACAAACTAATTATTGAGTTAAAGAAAAGAGGATATGATATTGTACGTATTGATAAGTTGTTGGATCAAGCAAATTAACTTTCTTTAAGAACACCTCACTTCAGTTCTACCTCTCACCATGCTCCCACTATGCTCCCACTATGCTCTCGGATATTTATCAAAAACAAACCACATTAATTAACTTAATATAGCTAACATTAATCGACAATAGAGAACATCACAGTTAACTTTAGTTAATTGCGTCCCGACTTGGTTAATTTTAAAGTCTATTTTAAAAAGCCCTAAATTGTATTTCAA
>JBAYZS010000019.1:0-39090 GCA_041672395.1 Dysgonamonadaceae bacterium
TAATTGAACATCCTGAAATAAGACACGGTAAAATTCGTTTAGGTTTTACGCCCGACGAAGAAATTGGTCGCGGACCCGATAAGTTTGATGTTCATAAGTTTGGCGCTGAATGGGGTTATACAATGGATGGAGGTGAGTTGGGAGAATTGGAATATGAAAATTTCAATGCAGCTTCGGCCAAAATATCTATTAAAGGACGAAATGTTCATCCGGGATATGCAAAAAATAAGATGATTAACTCATTACATATAGCTAATGAACTCGTAGGTATGGTGCCTTCGGAGGAACGTCCTGAAACAACAGAGGGTTACGAGGGTTTTTATCACCTGACCTCATTAAATGGAACAGTTGATGAAGCAGCTCTTTCATATATCATTCGTGATCACGACCGCAATAAGTTTGAAAAGAGAAAAGAATTGATCAGAGGCTATGTGAACATTCTAAATCAAAAATATGATAATCGTATAACGCTGGAAATAAAAGACCAGTATTATAATATGCGCGAAAAAGTAGAACCCGTTAAGCATGTCATTGATTTCGCGTTTCGTGCCATTGAGGCAGTTGGTGTAACGCCAAAGGTTCAGCCAATTAGAGGAGGGACAGATGGTGCTAGACTATCATTTATGGGATTACCTTGTCCAAATATCTTTGCGGGTGGGCTAAATTTCCACAGTAGAAATGAATTTTTGCCTATCAATTCACTGATAAAGGCTTCAGAAGTGATTGTAAAGATTGCTCAATTAGTTGAGCAAGAATCTACTTCCAGCACTTCATTTGATTTATAATAATATAATATACACTTGTAATTCAATTAATAATATGAAAAAGACTCCATTTACCGACTTGCATATTTCTCTGGGTGCAAAAATGCATGAGTTTGCAGGTTACAACATGCCAATCGAATATTCAGGAATTATTGACGAACATCACACTGTAGTTGATTCAGTAGGTGTTTTCGATGTTTCGCACATGGGTGAGTTCTGGGTGAAAGGTCCCAAAGCGCTTGAATTTTTGCAAAAAGTAGGTAGTAATGATGCGTCTGTTCTTACTTTGGGCAAAGCACAATACACATGTTTTGTAAATGAACAAGGAGGTATAATTGATGATTTTATCGCTTATTATTATGAGGATGAAAAATATTTGTTGGTTGTAAATGCGGCAAATATTGAGAAAGATTGGGATTGGTGCGTAAAACAGAACACAATGGGTGCAGAACTTGAAAATGCATCTGATCATATGGCTCAATTGGCCATTCAGGGACCAAAAGCACAGGAAATGCTGCAAAAGCTGACGGATATTGATCTTTCTGCTATTCCTTATTATCATTTCACCACCGGAAAGATTGCCGGAGTGGAAAATGTAATTATTTCAAATACTGGTTACACTGGTGCAGGTGGTTTTGAGTTGTACTTCTACCCTGAATTCGGAATGACAATATGGGAAAAGATTTTTGAAGCCGGTAAAGAATTCGGCATTAAACCTATTGGTCTTGGTGCGCGTGATACATTGCGTTTAGAAATGGGTTTTTGTTTATATGGAAATGATTTGAGCGATGAAACAACTCCGTTGGAAGCCGGTTTGGGTTGGATTACCAAATTTGTTGATAATAAGCCGTTTATAGGTAGAGATGTCCTAGAAAAACAAAAAGCTGAGGGAATAGAACAAAAACTTTGCGGTTTTACTTTGATTGATAGGGGAATTCCTCGTCATGGTTACGCAATTGTTAACGAAAAGGATGAACCAATAGGCATAGTGACTTCAGGTACCATGTCACCTGTTCTAAAAGTGGGTGTAGGATTGGGTTATGTGAAAAAAGAATATGCTAAACAAGGTACGGAGTTTTATATAAAAGTACGCAATAAGAATATAAAAGCTGAAGTAACAAAACTTCCTTTTAGAAAGTAAAATACATTTTATAAATAAAGGAAGAATGCTTCATATTTCTGGAGTCCTCTTCCTTTTTTTTACACTTGTTTCCATGGCAGATAAACGAAAGCTGGCACTAAACCTTTTCTTCTTAATTGGGATACTCTCACTTGGGTTGATGATTTGGCAAATAGGGGTCGATGTCATTTGGGAAAATATTAAGAAAATTGGGTGGCATTTTGGTACGATAATTGGCCTTTGGGGCCTGGTTTATCTTATCAAAGCTTCAGCTTTTCATGTAGTTATTCATGATGGAAGCCCTGAATCTAAAAGATTTTCGTACCCACTAACTTTCAAACTTACAGTGAGTGGTTACGCAATAAACTATATCACTCCTTTTGGCCTTTTGGGAGGAGAACCTTATAAGATATTGGAAATGAAGCCGATATTGGGTATTCAAAAGGCTACGTCCTCTGTATTGCTTTATGCAATGATGCACTTTGTATCGCACTTTATATTCTGGATGATTTCCATTCCTCTTCTTCTTTTGATCGCTCCTCATCCTTCGGTTCCGGTATTGATTGTTTTGATTTTGGCAGCAATTGCTTCTATGGCGTTGATATACTGGTCGTTTACTGTTTATACAAAAGGGATTGTAAACAAGGCGGTTCGTTTAAGTATTAAATTGCCTTATATTGGAAAACGAATGCGTGCTTACAAATTATCGAATCAGGAGAAAATTAACCAAATGGACTTTTTGATTGCTGATTTATACAAAAACAGGAAAAAAGATTTCTTTGGCTCACTTACTCTAGAGCTGATTTCCAGATTTATCTTGTGTCTGGAAACAGTGGTTCTAATGTATGCAATCAATTCGCCAATAACTTTCGGACAAAGTGTTGTTGTTGAGTCGGTTCAGTCTTTTATTACAAATATCTTATTCTTTATGCCTATGCAACTTGGCTCACGCGAAGGGGGATTTGCCATGGCATATACTATTTTAGGGCTGATAGCGGGACAGGGCGTTTTAGTGAGCTTATGTTTTCGTATTCGTGAACTTTTCTGGACAATACTTGGCATTTTGCTCATCAAAGTGAAACCAATCAAATGATATATAGTTTGTTAGACTATATGTAAATCATTTTCTTTGTCATTCCTCCATCAACAACAAAATTTTGTCCGGTGATAAAACTGTTCTCTTTGTTAAGTAGAAAAAGAACCATTCGTGCAATGTCTAATCCGTTTCCAACGCGACCGGCGGGATGCTGGGCATGGTCTTCGGGTGATATCTTTTCTTGAATAGCATTGGATTTCTTTCTTACAGCTGAAACATCTATCCAACCGGGACTGATGCTGTTTACTCTAACATTGGGACCTAGACTCATGGCCATTGCATGGGTGAGAGCATTGATTCCGCCTTTACTGGCTGAATAGGACTCGGTGTTGGGCTCCGACTGAAAAGCGCGTGTTGAAGACATGTTCACAATGCTTCCGTGAGTTTCTTTTAGATTTGAAGCTGCGTGTTTGCAACATAAAAAAGTACCTGTGAGATTGGTACCCAATGCCGTATTCCACTCGTTCAGACTCAATTCTTCCATGGGCTTAAATATCGCGCAAACAGCATTGTTAACAAGACCGTAAATGGGTCCGAAATGCTTTACTGCTGCACGAATGCATGATTTTACGCTGACTTCGTTAGAAACATCCGTAACAAAATACTGACAGTACTTGTTGTTAAATACGTGTTTCAGTTCTTCCATCGCTTCTCCATCTATATCAAAAATGGAAACATTGTATCCGTTTTCGATTAATTGACCCGTTACTATTCGCCCAATTCCTTGAGCTCCTCCGGTTACTATTACGTGAGATCGTTCAGCTCTTTTCATATCATGACGTTTTATTCTGTTAAAGATACAAATTATTTGCATTATTGATGTTTAGACTGACTTTTTATGAATAAAAATATGTGAATGGTTAGAGATAAATGGTAAATCAAATTTATTAATATCAACTTTGTTTGTACTTTTGATATAGAAATAAATGGTGTTCCAACTTGATTGAAAAACTGAATTGGTTAAATGGAAAAAAGGAATGATGTGATTAAACTAAGAAAGATGGCGCTAAGTGATGCAACTACAATCTGTGACATCTATAATTATTATGTTGAAAATACGGTGGTGACTTTTGAAACTGTCGCTGTTTCTGAATCTGAGATGCAAGAGAGAATCAGAGAAATTATTGATTCGGGAAATCCTGCTTTTGTGGTTGAGGTGGATGGAAAAATGGCGGGTTATTGTTATTTGCATATATGGAAAGAGAGAGCTGCTTATACATACTCGAAAGAGGTGTCCATATATTTACATAAGGATATGAGGGGAAAGGGAATAGGCAGTTTTTTATTTGATCATCTTCTAAAGTCGGTTGATTCAAACAGCACGCATGTTTTAATGGCAATAATCACTGTTCCAAATGAGGTGAGTGTGAAATTACATGAGAAATTTGGATTCAAACAAGTGGGTTATATGAAACAGGTGGGATGGAAGTTTGGTGAATGGAGGGACGTGGGTTACTGGGAATTAATTATCGACTAACATTATTTAAATGAAAAAATCAATATATCGCATTAGCGAAATGGATTGTGCAAGTGAAGAAAATTTGATAAGAATGAAATTGCAGGACGATCCAGGAATAGCAAAACTTGAATTTGATTTGTCTGAGCGCACTTTGATGGTCTTTCACAACGGAAATACAGAAGAAATCACCCAAAAATTAGAGTCCTTGAATTTGGGTGCAAAATTAAAGGAGACAGTATCAGAAGTTGATGCTCCAATCATTAATGAATCTGAAGATTCCCGCCAGAGAAAGTTACTTTGGATTGTCTTAGCTGTAAATTTTGGCTTCTTTATAATCGAGATTATTGCAGGATTCTTCTCTGAATCAATGGGTTTGGTTGCCGACAGTTTGGATATGTTGGCCGATGCGCTGGTTTATGGTATGAGTTTAATGGCTGTGGGAGCTGTTGTGTCACGGAAAAGGAATGTCGCTCGTTTTAGTGGATATTTGCAAATTTTGCTTGCTGTAATGGGTTTAATTGAAGTTGTGAGGCGATTTATAGGAGTTGAAGTAGTTCCGGAATTCAAAACAATAATTGTTATCTCTTTACTTGCTTTAGCTGCCAATTCTTTTTGTTTGTGGATATTACAACGTTCTAAAAGTGGTGATATACACATTCGAGCAAGCACTATTTGTTCGTCAAATGATGTAATTATAAATATAGGAGTGGTTGTTTCAGGCCTTTTAGTATGGTGGCTCGATAGTGGTATTCCCGATTTAATTATAGGAACTTTGGTCTTCATCTTAGTGCTTAGAGGTGCTGTCCGCATTCTTAAATTAGCACAATAAAGGGTTTTGTCTTTTGTATTGTTTGCCACTTTTAACTGTTAAGTTTACACAATTAGATAGTAAAAGCGGTTTTTTATCTTATTTTTGTAACGTTAAAAAAAGAACTATTGAAATTAATGAATAAAGTCTATCTGTTTGTTGTTGCTTTTTGTTTTGCAGTAACACAACTCTTCGGACAGCAGATTCCCGCAACAGAAGTAAGAGCAGTTTGGTTGACAACTAATTATGGGTTAGATTGGCCAAAAAACAATACAAGTGTTGAAAGTCAAAAGCGCGAGCTTATTCAGATATTGGATAAATTGCAGCAGTATAATTTTAACACCATATTCTTTCAGGTGCGTTCGCGCGGAGAAGTGATGTACAAATCGAAGTACGAACCAATGTCGTCTTTAATTGTAGGCAGTCAATCTACCCGTTATACATTTGATCCGCTGGCATTTGCAATAGACGAAAGTCACAAACGTGGAATTGAATGTCATGCTTGGATGGTTACTTATCCGCTGGGCGGAAATAAACAGGTAAGAAGTTTAGGTATTAAATCAGTTACAAAAAAAATTCCAGGCATTACTAAACAATATAAGAGTGAATGGTTTTTAGACCCGGGCAATCCAAAAACAGATGATTACTTGCTTTCTTTGGTAAAAGAGATTGTAGACGGTTATGATGTTGATGGAATTCATTTTGACTATATTAGATATCCTGACTCCGGGAAATTCCCAGATGATGGAATGTTCAGATTATATGGGAAAGGTAAGTCTAAAGAGCAATGGCGCAGAGATAATATAACAAGGTTTTTAACCAAAGTGAATAGCTGGGTCAGAGATGCAAAGCCTTGGGTGCAAGTCAGTTGTGCGCCATTGGGACGTTATCGATCTTTGAATGGAACTGGTAGAGGGTGGACGGCTTATGAAACAGTATATCAAGATGTTAATAGCTGGATCCAAAATGGTGTTGTTGATGCTATTTATCCAATGATGTACTATGATGATCAACTCTTTTATCCTTATGTTAGTGATTGGAAGAGAATTGCTAGTGATCGAATTTTTGTACCCGGACTTGGGGCATATCAGATGGTTGAATTGGGATGGTCTAAAACGGATATACTTGATCAGATTAATTATTCACGAATTCAAGATACCAATGGACAGATTTATTTCAGGGCAGAGAATGTATTGTCTAACACTAAAGGACTTCTTAATTCGATTGAAGAGTTATATAAGTATCCGGCAAAACTGCCTGCAATGACTTGGCTGAAAGACACCGTTACCGATGTGCCTTTCGACTTGACAGCGGAGAATGTGGGGGAAGCATTTCAATTGAAATGGGAAATTGAAAACCCTAAGGAACGCAAAACATATACCGTTTATCGGTCAGAATCTGATAGCATTGACTTAAAGAATGGTGAGAATATTTTAGCGACTGGCTTGCGTAATCCGCAATTTATTTATCAACCACCAAAAGATGGAAATGCCTATTATTATTTTATTTCGGCATCGGATTCTTATCATAACGAAAGTGAAATATCTTATCCTGCGTTTTTCTGGCACTCTGATACGATAAAATAGACTATTATTATCATTTAATTTTATCATTGAAGAATGTAATTTATAAGAATATCATACTCTAAACTCACAAAAAAACAATATATTTGTGATATGATTACCAATCAGAAGCTAAGAAAACAGGTTAAGGATGAATTCATGAATTACCTTACGCTGAATAAACATCGTAAAACTCCGGAACGTTTTGCAATCTTAGACCATATATATTCAACAAAAGGGCATTTCGATATGGACTCTTTGTATAATTCCATGATCGACGCAAATTTCAGGGTTAGTCGAGCAACTTTATATAATACTATTCAATTATTACTTGATAGTGGATTGGTAGTTAAGCATCAGTTTGGCGACAATACGGCAAAATATGAGCGAACTTTTGGTAATGAAAACCATGCTCATCTTATCTGCACTTCTTGCGGACAGGTTTGGGAGACCAAGAATAGTAATATTTTTACACCATCACAGCAGAAAAAGATTAAAAACTTTTCTATCACATACTATAATATGTATATATATGGATTATGTAGTAAGTGTAATCATGTTAATAAGTTGCAGCAGAAAAAGCTAGATCGGGAAAATGAATTGAAATTGAGTGTTGAATAAAAAGAAAAGACAGATATAACAGAACCAATAATATGAAAGTAGACGTAATCTTAGGCCTTCAATGGGGAGATGAGGGTAAAGGAAAAATTGTAGATGTATTAACTCCTCAATACAAAGGTGTTGCCAGATTTCAGGGAGGACCAAATGCTGGTCATACTCTCGAATTCGATGGACAGAAATATGTCTTGAAATCTATTCCTTCGGGAATTTTTCAGGAAGGCAAATTTAATGTTATTGGCAATGGCGTAGTTTTAGACCCGGCTTTGTTTAAACTTGAAGTAGAAGCACTTGAAGCATCAGGTCATAAAGTGACTGACAGATTGTATATTTCACGTAAGACTCATTTGATTTTGCCAACGCATCGATTAATAGATGCTGCTTCGGAACAATCAAAAGGTGATTCAAAAATTGGTACAACTGGTCGCGGAATCGGACCTGCATACCAGGATAAAGTTGGTAGATATGGTGTTAGAGTGGGGGATATATTCCACAATTTCGAACAAAAATATCAGACAGCTATTGAGCGTCATAAAGCTATACTGGATAGTTATCATTATCAATACGACTTACCCTCTTTGGAAAAAGAGTGGTTTGAGGGGATTGAGAAATTAAAAGAATTCACAATCATTGATAGTGAAATCTTTATCAATGAACAATTGAATGAAGGAAATCGCATTCTGGCAGAAGGAGCACAAGGCTCAATGTTGGATGTGGATTTCGGATCATATCCATTTGTAACTTCTTCAAACACAATATGTGCAGGAGCATGCGTTGGATTGGGAATCGCACCTTCTAAGATTGAAGATGTGTTTGGCGTTTTCAAGGCGTATTGTACTCGAGTTGGCAGCGGTCCATTTCCTTCTGAATTGTTTGACGAAGATGGTCAACAGATGCGTGATAATGGAAATGAATATGGCTCAGTAACAGGAAGACCTCGTCGTTGTGGATGGATCGATCTTGTAGCTTTGCGATATACGATCATGCTAAACGGTGTAACACAGTTGGTTATGATGAAAAGCGATGTGCTTGATACATTTGAAACGATTAAAGCTTGTGTTGCATACGAAATCGATGGGGACGTAAGAGAAACTATGCCATTCGAATTGGATGAAGACTTAAAGCCTATTTTGGTTGAGTTGCCAGGTTGGAAAATGGATATGTCGAAGATGCAATCTGAAGACGAGTTCCCAGAGGAATTCAATGCATATCTGTCATTTCTTGAAGAAGAACTTGGGGTTCCTATTAAAATAGTTTCGGTAGGACCTAACAGAAATCAGACGATAACACGTTATTTGGCACAGTAATTGCATCATTTAATGTAAACAGAGGAGTACTCATACACTGTAACTCAATGTATTTGTCTTCTTGCTGTTGATTAAGAAATATATAAAATTAGACAATATATGGCATTAGTTTGGATACTTTTTATCGGAATAGCAATAGCAAGTTACGCCGTATCTGCTATGTTGCAAAGTCGCTTTAAGAAATATTCTCGCATTCCAATTAGAAATGGAATGACCGGGAAAGATGTGTCAGAAACAATGTTGCAACAGAATGGAATTTATAATGTGAATGTTATTTCAACACGCGGTCACCTTACCGATCATTTCAATCCAGCAAATATGACTATTAATCTGAGTGAACCCGTTTTTGGCTCAAATAGTGTTGCCGCTGTTGCCGTTGCTGCACACGAAACCGGCCATGCCGTTCAGCATGCCACTCAATATGGTCCATTAAAATTACGCTCGGCTTTGGTGCCAGTTGTATCGTTTGCAAATCAATGGGTTACCTGGGTGTTGCTTGCGGGAATATTATTAATAAGTATACTCCCTAATTTAATCTGGATAGGTATAGTATTATTTGCTTTCACAACGCTGTTCAGTTTTATTACTCTCCCCGTTGAGATTAATGCATCTAAACGTGCACTCGCCTGGTTGAGTGAAGCAGGAATCACTGATTCGAGTAACGAAGCACAGGCACGAGATGCTTTGAAATGGGCAGCATACACTTATGTAGTTGCTGCTTTGGGATCGTTGGCAACGCTGATTTACTATGTTATGATTGCATTGGGAAGAAGAGATTAAACATTCAATATATGAGATATTAAAAAAGACGTCAGTTAAATTGACGTCTTTTTTTTATTAAGGAAGCAATGTATAGAACAATTTACCGCGAACTGAAAATCATTTTCACAACAAACTTTATTGTAATACTTGCGAGAGATTAAAACCATTAGATTTTAGTCTTAAAAAGTTATTATGACATTTTTTTATGTAATTTTGTCACTGATTTCAATATTGTACTGTGCCTAAATTAAAAATCATTTATGTCATTTAAGCAAGTATCAGATAAATCCGGACAACGGAGTTCATACAATAAGGATATTTTATTTGATAATAAAGAAGAAAAAAGAATAAGAAGCCACAAACTTATTCACAGTCTTCCTTTTTTTACTTCCCTTTTAGCAGTTCTGATCATCATCATAGATTTAGGATTTCTACACAATAATACGTTGCGTATTATATTTAATATATATTACAATGTAGTACTTTTAGTAGGTATCCTTACACTTTCTAAACCCTATTTCGAGGACAAGAAAACCAAGCTATATAAAACATATCTTATTGATATTCTTCTATTAACTGCATTGATATTGGTTTTCCTATACAATATTTGGATAACACTTTCACATTCATTACAAAGTACTCATAGTTTTATCACACTTTTCCTGGTAGTATCATTTTTTATTCGAGAGTTTTTTAATTTGCGAATGGAAATAAACTACAGACGACTAGGACCAGCCCAATTATTTGTTATAAGCTTTCTTTCAATTATATGTCTTGGTAGTTTTTTGTTAATGTTGCCAAGAGCAACTATCGGAAATATTTCTTATGTAGATGCATTATTCACTTCAACAAGTGCCGTTTGCGTAACAGGATTAAATACCGTTGATACAGAATTTACTTTCACAATATTTGGTCAAGTAATTATAATGCTGTTGATTCAGATTGGAGGATTAGGGATAATGACCATCACCACATATTTTAGTTATTTTTTCAAAGGTGGTTCATCCTATAAAAATCAGTTACTTGTAAAAGATTTAACCAATGATGAGCGGTTGGATAATGTTTTTTCATCTTTAAAAAGCATTCTAACAATCACATTCGTAATTGAAGGATTAGGCTTTTTGCTAATTTTTCTGTCGTTGCGAGATGTAAATATTTCATTGGGTGAAAAAGCATTCTTTTCGATTTTTCATGCCGTATCAGGCTTTTGTAATGCAGGTTATTCCACTTTATCAGGTAATTTATATGACATTCGCATCCGATTTGACTATCCGGTTCATATTGTCATATCAGGATTAATAATCTTTGGTGGATTAGGATTTCCGATTATTCACAACATTTGGGAATATTTCACAACCAATATCAGAAATATAATCAAGCGAGTTATCAGAAATGAGAAATACACTTATTCATCTTTGGTGATTAGTGTAAATTCTCAAATTGTATTAATAACAACTGCCATTCTGTTAGTTTTAGGAACGGTAGGTTTCTATGTTTTTGAGAAAGATGGAGTTTTAACCGAATATACATCGGCGTTTGGAAAATGGACGGCAGCCTTTTTTGGTTCAGTAACAACAAGAACAGCAGGTTTTAACAGTACAAATACAGCTTCATTATCAATTCCTACCTCACTTTTGTTCATTGTACTCATGTGGATTGGAGCATCACCGGCTTCAACCGGGGGTGGTATAAAAACAAGTACTTTTGCCGTTGCTTTTATGAATTTTATTGCACTTGTAAGAGGTAAAAAACGTATTGAATTCAGAGGACGCGAAATTTCACATCAATCTGTGTTAAGAGCATTTGCTCAAATGACACTGGCCATTTTATTCATAATGATTATTACTTTTGTGATGATAGTTATTGAATCAGACAAAGAGCCTATGGATTTACTTTTTGAAACAGTATCAGCTTACGGTACTGTAGGATTGAGCAGAAGTGTGACGCCATATCTTTCAGATCCCGGTAAGTTAGTGATTATATTAACTATGTTTGTAGGACGAGTCAGTTTGTACACACTGTTATCAAGTATGATGCGACAAGTGAAATACACAAAATACAGATATCCTACAGAAGAAATATTAATAAACTAGAACCATATTAAAATGAAATTTGTTGTTATAGGACTCGGACATTTTGGAGCGGCACTGGCAGAGCGATTAGTCGCGATGGGACACGAAGTGATTGGTGTAGACAAATCAATGAATCGTGTGGAGGCATGCAAAGACAATTTGACAAATGTAATTTGTCTGGATAGCACAGATCCGATTGCTGCAAACCATTTACCATTAAAAAATACTGATATGGCAGTGGTGTGCGGAGGGGCAGATGAAGGTGAAAGCCTTTTGATTACCGCAATGTTGAAGAAAAGGGGAGTACAGAAAATCACTGTTCGCTCTATCACCGGACTTCAGGAGAGTGTGCTTGAAGCTATGGGAGTTTCAGATATTATTCGTCCCGAAACTGAATCTGCCGAACGTTGGGCGATGAAGCTTTCCGTTAAGAACTACATTAATCTGTTTGAAGTTACAAGCGACCATTACATAGTAGAAGCTTTAGTACCTCGAAAACTAATAGGAAAAAGTATTGCTGAAACCGAACTTAATAAAAACTACAATGTAATTGTTCTTACAAAGCTTAAACAGATTAGTCAACAGAACCAAATCGGTGCTAAGACATTCATATTGAAAGCCGGAGATATTGTAAATGCTAAAACCGTGCTTGAAGGAGGTGATATTATTGTTGTTTACGGTCATAAAAATGATATTAAAAAGATGATAGATGACAACTCATAAGTTGTCCTCATAAACGCGGGGTTAATAATGATTTGCAATCGCAATGGATTGTATATTTTACAAGAAGAATCTGAAGCTGAGTAAGTAAAGCTTAATAAAATGAATGGGACAACAATATGTTGTCCTATTCATTTTATAGTATATTTAAAAATTTCACTCAATAAAGTATGTGCAATTATTTTTTATTCCGAACGTACTCTACGTATAGTGGAGGCGTAGGTTCATAAGAATCATCTTCCCATAAACTGCTGGTAATCATCAAGTCGGCACTATACCGATTACATGCAATGGGCACATTGTGAACCCTGCACTGACGAAGCAGCATCATGATATCCGCTTCGTGCGGTTGAGGGTTCAAGTCATCGATTAAGAACACAGCTATATCAATTTCTTTTCGAACAACCATTGCTGCAATTTCAGCATCACCACCCATTGGTCCCGAGTGCATACATATGACATCAGGATTTTCTATTCCTTCCTGAATTAAAGCTTCGCGTACTAATGTTCCGGTTGTTCCTGTGCAGACCAAGTGATGATCCGAAAGAAAATCGGAATTAAATATTACCCAATCAACCATATCTGCTTTACGGTGGTCGTGAGCAACCAATGCTACTGTAAGTTTTCTTCCCATGTTGATTTAATTATATGCCTAAGTCTTTACGTATCAGTTCAATCTTGGCATTTGCTTTTTGTTCAGCCTCATTGAGTTCGTCACGAGAATTCACTTTCCCATGCACTTCTATATAATATTTTATTTTGGGTTCAGTACCCGAAGGGCGAATAGAAAGTTTGGTCCCATCTTCTGTGCAATATTGCAAAACATTTGAGGTTGTAGGCATCCCAAGTGTAATATGTTCATTATTAACATAATCCATCGCTTCCAGTTTAGCAAAATCTTTACATAATACAACTGACGAACCTCCTATCGATTTCATTGGGTTAGTGCGATAATTTTTCATCATCGCTTCAATTTCATCTGCACCTTCTTTTCCTTTTCTCACCAAGGAGATTCCTACTTCTTTTGAATAACCATATTCAACATAAATATCCTGAAGCATTTGGTACATGGTTTTTCCGTTATCTTTTGCCCAAGCAGTAATCTCGGCGAATAAAGTACAAGCCGAAACCGAATCTTTATCGCGAACAAAATCTCCTGCAAGAAAGCCGTAACTCTCTTCTCCGCCGCCGATATAATTATTTATACCTTCATTTTTGCGAATGGTATCAGCAATCCATTTGAAACCAGTATAGCAATCGAATATTTTGATATTATTCTTGATGGCTATTGTTTTTACTAATTCAGTGCTGACAATTGTTTTAACAACATATTCATTCCCTTTTAACAAGTTCAGTTCTTTGCGGCGAGTCATCAAGTAATACAAGAAAATGAGCATTGTTTGATTACCGTTCACAAGCATAAATTCACCATTATTATCTCGTATAGCCGTACCGATGCGGTCGCCGTCCGGGTCGCTAGCCATAACAATCTCAGCATCAGTCTCGATAGCCCTTTTTATTGCCATTTGCATAGCCGAAGGTTCCTCAGGATTTGGTGAAACCACAGTTGGGAAATCTCCGCTAATAACATTCTGTTCCGGTACATCAATAATATTAGTAAAACCGATAGCCTTTAATGCATCAGGGATAAGAGTGATACCTGTTCCATGAATAGGTGTATAAACAATTTTTATGTCGTGATTATGGGCAATGGCTTCAGGAGAGAGAACCAGTCGTTTAACCTCCTCAATAAAAGCATTATCCATATCTTTTCCAATAATTTCTATCAAATTCTTGTTTCCATTAAATTTGATAGCATCAATAGACACTATATTGTTTACTTCTGCGATAATATTCTTATCATGCGGAGCAATCACTTGAGCACCATCATTCCAATAAGTTTTGTACCCATTATATTCTTTTGGATTATGTGAAGCAGTGATCATTATACCGCTCTGGCAACCAAGTTTACGGATTGCATAAGAAATCTCGGGCGTTGGGCGCAAATTCTCAAAAAGGAATACTTTGATGCCGTTTGCGCTAAATATATCAGCAGTTATTTCTGCAAATTTGCGACTATTGTTTCTACAATCGTATCCCACAACCACTTTTATCTGATCAATATCTGAAAACTCTTTCAACAGATAGTTTGACAGTCCTTGCGTTGCTGAACCAACTGTATAAATATTCATTCTATTGCTTCCGGCTCCCATTACTCCACGAAGTCCGCCCGTTCCAAATTCCAAATCCTTATAGAATGCATCAATCAGTAGTGCTTTGTTGTCGTTATCCAACATTGCCTGTACTTCTTTTTTTGTTTCATTGTCATAATTACCTTTCAGCCAATTTTGAGCTTTACTTGTAACACTTGCCAATAATGTTTCGTTATCCATTTCTTTTTTAATTAATGTTTTAAGATTGAAAATTGAATTAGAATAATACTTTATATTTGTCGCCTGTCTCTTCAACTATTCTACGACGTTGTTCCTCTGAATACCCCGGACGTTTAGGATAGATGGGTTCACCATGTTCATTACGTTTGAATTGTCCCTGCTCTTCTATTTTAATACCTCCATCCATGTATTTAACCAAAAGATACTCACCTAACTTTTTCCATTGAGCGATCCCATCAGCCACTTCTGAATTTGTGTAATTTGTCAGATAGTTGATAGCCTTTTCAGAAGAACTTTCATAGAGTGTCAGTGCCTCTTTTTCTACTTTCGCTTGATTGTCAGCAAATAACGATTCTAGTTTACCTTGAAGCGATTGTACATCTATAATCATATCGCTGTATCTGTTATAAACCATATTTGAAACCATATTGTGAATCCAAAAAGCTGATGTACCTGAATAGGTCGTGAAATCACCATTACCAACACGCATTTCTTCCGGGGTATCATTATTTGCACAATATACCGGATAGTAAACCGTTTGAGCCGCATCATCCACACCAAACCAAAAGATTCCACCAATCGGATTTGGCAGCCATGAGCGCATTTGCGCAACAAATGAAAATCCCGTTTGCTGTGTGGCTATAGGACGTTCATTGCAATACATAACGGAATCTACTTCCCATTGCAGTGGAGATAATCTGTAAGGTGCACCAAAAAGTCCTCCTCCTGAATCAAATCTTAAATCAAGAGGTGTTTCTTCATAATGATCTCGCATATAACGCTGAACATCAGATACACTAAGTTTTTCATCAGGCTTAATATATAAAGGCATAGGGTCAGTAGTTTGTCCCAAAGCATAAGTTACATATTTTGCCATATCATTATTAATTTGATTGAAGAACGACCATACGCGTGCTTCGCAAAACCTTAGAGCTCCAAAGTCCAGTGGAGCATAAGCTTTAGCAAAACTAAAATCTTTGTCAAGTCCTTTGTAATAACCTTTTTCACGAGCAAAAGAAATAACATCGGGTGAATAAATGCAATTCTCCGGGTCGTTCAAAGGGATTTGCTGAATACGAGCCTGATTAGCATGAGCCGATACGCAATCGTCGGGGATGCGAATAGCTACCCATACAGCACCTTTATTTCCCGTGCCTTTTCCAATCATTTCCATAATCCACACTTCATTAGGATCGGCAATAGAAAATGATTCACCACTACTGTAATAACCATGTTTCTTTACCAGATCGGTCATAATTTTAATAGCTTCACGTGCTGATTTTGCCCGCTGCAAAGCAATGTAAATCAGACTGCCGTAATCCATGATGCCCGTAGTATCAGTCAATTCTTCACGTCCACCAAAGGTGGTTTCACCAATGGCCACCTGATGTTCGTTCATATTACCAATTACATTATAAGTTTGTGCCACCTGTGGAATGTCGCCCAGATATTTTCCGGTATCCCATTCATAAACCTTTAGCTTTTCGCCTTTTTTGTAATTTGCTGCAGACCAATGATATAATTCACCATATAAACTGTAAGAATCGGCAGAATAAGAGATGAATGTCGATCCGTCTTTTGAAGCTTTTTTACCTATTAGGAAATTTGTGCAAGAAAATGCATACGAACTTAAAATTAGAAATGCGATGCTTGTGCACAGAAGTTTTTTAATCATAGAATAGTAAATTATTGTTTTCTGAAGCGTAAAGATAACTTATTTTGTCCGAAATAAATAGATTTCAATATATAATTTTATTCAACCATAAAACTGCACTAATTGTCTAAAATAATATCTATTTTTGTAAAGAAATTAATTATTTCAATATATGTTACAAAACGAAAAAGAAAAAAATAATAGGATTCTGGGACTTACAAAAGTCCAGATTATTATTGTTGTTGTATTAATGGCAATTCTTTTCTTGTTTAGCGACAGCGGTTTACCACAGAAATTCAAATACGAAAAACAAATCAATTCTCTCAAAAATCAGATTGAATTTTATCAGAGTCAGACAACCCGTGACAAGAAAAAGTTGGAAGAACTCCAATCCGATGATTCCGATTTAGAAAAATACGCCCGCGAAAACTATCGCATGAAAAAAGAAAATGAAGACGTTTTTGTTATCGAAGAATAAAAACTTAAACAACTCTAAATATTTGAAAATCTAATGGGTAGGCAGGAGTCTGTGGTTCCATGTTATCATATCTCCACCAAACCATTATTGCTCATCTTCTTTAGCTCCGTTACAGCTCAGTTGTTCATCCGTTACAACTCAATTTTTGTACCTTTGCAATCTTGGTGATGCTCCCACCATGCTCCCACTATATCCCGATGGAGTTTTGAAACTAAATCCAGCGTCCACATTAAATTTTATCAATTATTAAGAATCATATATTCGTAGATAACTTTAAAGAAAGTGATGAAATACATAAGATAATACTTATCTTTGCTTACTAAAGTTCGATTTAAACTTTAGAGATAATAGCTATAACAAAAACTATGAACAAAACAAAAGATCTTCTGTACAAAGCATCAGCAATCATTATCCTGATAGCCGCTGTATTATATGCTTTTTATCCTCTAATTGCACCTTGGGTAATGGCAGTTGCTGTTGCCATTTTCACCATCATCACCATGATGACACCTTATCCCGGCAAAAGCATTCGGGGAAAGCGATTGTTCTTGTTTCAGGTGTTTTCATGTATCCTAATGGCTGTAGCCACTTATTTGATGTTTATTAATAAAAATGAATGGGCCGTGATCATGGTCATAGCAGCAATCTTTCTTCTTTATTCATCTATTGTACTTCCCAAAGTATATGATAATGAAGAAGATTAATCATGATTTTTCCTCGACAAAAGACTCAGTTATTGATAAATACAGACGTTATTTGTTACTCGAAAAGGGATTATCAAAGAATACGATAGAAGCTTATATGACCGATTTGGCAAAATTGAATGCTTATGTTGATGTACAGAAGTTGATATATAATAAACTGAATTATACTCATTTAGAAGAATTTATAGCGGGGCTTTACGATCAAAATATAAAAGCTAGATCAATTGCACGAATAATATCTTCAATAAAATCATTCTTTCGTTTTTTAGAACTCGACGAGTATATAGATAATGATCCTTCAGAATTATTGGAGGCACCCAAAATCGGACTAAAACTTCCCGTTGTACTATCTATTGACGAGATTGATAGAATTTTGGGAGTGATAGACCTTTCAACAATGGAAGGTACAAGAAATGCAGCTATAATTGAAACCCTTTACAGCTGCGGAATACGTGTGTCGGAGCTTACAGGCTTGAAATTCTCGAATCTCTATTTTGATGAGAATTTCATCCGGGTAGAAGGAAAGGGCAGCAAACAACGATTGGTGCCCATTTCAGATATAGCAATCGGCAAAATAAACAATTACATTATTTACCGTAAAAAACAGAAAATTAAAAGAGGGAACGAAGATATAGTTTTTATTAGTTCAAGAGGGACCGCAATTTCGCGAATCACAGTATTTCATTTTATTAAAGAATATGTTGAAAAAACAGGAATAAAAAAAGATGTGAGCCCTCATACATTCAGGCACTCTTTTGCAACACATCTGTTGGAACGCGGAGCAAATATTAGAGCAATACAAGAAATGATGGGACATGAAAAGATAACAACTACTGAAATTTATACTCATATAGATAGAAATTTTCTAAGACAAGAGATTATTGAGCATCATCCAAGGAATAAAAAATGAGCAAAATCTTCCCTTTCTAGCAGATAATTTTATATATTTGTTCCACAAACAGAATCGTCGAAAAATAATATATTAAATACATTCATTATGAAATTTGTAGTATCAAGTGCAACATTATTAAACCATTTGCAAGCTATAAGCAGGGTTATTAATTCGAAAAGTACTTTGCCTATTTTAGATTGTTTCTTGCTGGAATTGCAAGGTGATGAGCTATTACTCACAGCAGCCGATAGTGAAACTCGCTTGGAAACCAAAGTGGTGGTGAGTGATTCTACAGGAAAAGGCAGTCTTGCTATCAATGCTAAGAATTTGTTAGACCCACTTCGTGAATTACCAGATCAACCATTAACGTTTGAAGTAAATGATGAGACACTTGAGGTCTACATTTATTATCATAACGGGAAATACAATTTCGTGGGATTAAAAAGCGATGAATATCCGGTTCCTCATGATCTGAACGATACCGCCATGACCTTGAAAATGGACTCTTCAATTTTGCTGAACGGTATCAACAAAACAGTTTTTGCTACGGCTGATGATGAATTGCGTCCTGTTATGAATGGAATTTATTTCGATATAACTGCAGATGATCTTACTTTTGTAGCTTCAGATGGACATAAATTGGTTCGCGTAATAACAAAAGATGCAAAAGGAGAAGGACGTTCATCTTTTATCTTGCCCAAGAAACCGGCTAATCTTCTGAAAACGCTGTTACCAAAAGAGAACGGTGAAGTTGTGATTAACTTTGATGAAAATAATGCCTACATCACAACACCAAACTTTAAGATGATTTGTCGATTTGTAGAAGGACGTTATCCCAATTATAATTCTGTGATTCCTACCAATAATCCTAACTTTGTTGTATTGGACAGGTTGTCACTTGTTAATACACTGAAACGTGTTGCTGTATTTTCAAATCCAGCCAGTAGTTTGGTGAAATTGCAATTATCAGAAGACAGAATCGTTGTATCGGCCCAAGATATTGACTATTTGACTGCTGCAGAAGAAATTATCGCCTGCAACTATGAAGGTACTGTTATGAGCATCGGATTCAAAGCCATCTTTTTAGTGGATATTCTGAATAATATTCCTTCTACAGAAGTAAAAATTGAACTTTCTGATCCATCACGTGCAGGAATTATTGTTCCTACAGAGAATGCAGATAATGAAGATATGCTAACATTGCTAATGCCAATGATGCTGAACGAGTGATATAGATAATAAGAAATGGAATTGAAATTAAAGAACCCCCTAGTGTTTTTCGATTTGGAAACAACAGGTATAAATTTGGCTAAAGACAGAATAGTTGAAATATCATATTTAAAAGTTTTCCCTAACGGAAAAGAAGAATCAAAGACTAAACGGATAAATCCTGAAATGCATATTCCTGAGGAATCAACGGCAATTCACGGTATAAAAGACGAAGATGTAAAAGATGCACCAACATTTAAACAAATAGCAAAATCATTGGCGATTCAATTGGAAGGTTGTGATATTGCTGGTTTTAATTCAAGTCGTTTTGATGTACCTATGCTTTCAGAAGAATTCTTGAGAGCAGATATCGATTTCGACTTTAGTAAACGGAAGTTTATTGATGTGCAAATCATTTTTCATAAGAAGGAACAACGCACGCTGGAGGCTGCTTATAAATTCTATTGTGATAAAACTCTGATTGATGCTCATTCTGCTGAAGCAGATACACTCGCAACTTACGAAGTGCTTAAATCACAACTGGATAGATATCCAGATTTGCAAAATGATGTTGATTACCTTTCTAAAGAATACGGATCTTTTAACAATAATGTTGATTTTGCAGGTCGTATCGTTATGAATGATAAAGGTGTTGAAGTGTTTAACTTTGGCAAACATAAAGGAAAACCTGTCTTGGAAATACTTGAAAAAGAACCAGGTTATTATGGATGGATGATGGAAGGTGAATTTCCTCTTAACACTAAGCAAATGCTTACAAAGATAAAACTTAAAGCATTAAATGGCTAACTTGTTAGTGGGATGAAGAGAACTTTATATTTATTGTTGATTGGTTTTTTAGTAATAATTGCTTCGTCATGTTCAAAAAAAGAAAATGAATTTGAATCTGCGAAAGCTAAAGTCAAGAATGAACGAAAGGATCGTTTTTTAGGAAATTACAATCGTGAGTTCAATGATTTACATGATCTTCATCTTACAGCTGCATTACAAAATGGTGTTCAACCCATTGCTTTGAGAAGTGATACAATAATTCTGCAAGACAGCTTGTTACGATTACCTGATGATTTAGAGTTGTTTAAGTTGTATGATTTAACGCATTCAATTCCTTTTCTGGTTCCGTCAGCAGCAAAATTATTGACAGATATATCAATTAATTTTCGTGACTCTCTATATCGTAAAGATTTACCTTTGTACAAATTGAATGTTACCAGCGTAACCAGAACAGAAGAGGATTTAAGTAAGCTTGTGAAGCGTAACATGAATGCAAGTGATAATTCCGCTCATCGTTATGGAACAACTTTTGATGTTTCATGGAAGCGCTTTGACAAAATCGATAGCGATACAATAAATACTTTGTCACAAGATCAATTAAAACTGATTCTTGCTCAAGTATTATTTGACTTGAAAAGCCAGGAACGATGTTATATCAAACATGAACGTAATCAGGCTTGCTTCCATATTACAGTAAGATAAATTATATAGATTTTAAATGCAACGATTCTTTATCACTCTAGCTTATAATGGTAAAAACTATGTGGGTTGGCAAATTCAACCTAATGGAATAAGTATACAGCAAGAATTGCAGGAAGCATTGAGCATTATTTTAAGACAGGAAGTTGAAATAACTGGGGCAGGACGCACAGATGCAGGTGTGCATGCAAGAAAAATGGTTGCTCATTTCGATTGGAATGGGCAACCTTTTAATCCAATAGAACTTGTTAATAAGCTGAATAGCTTTTTGTCTAAATCAATATCTATCAATGATATCCGTCAGGTTAAACTTGATGCTCACGCTCGTTTCTCAGCTATTTCAAGAACTTATTCTTATTATATAACTACAAGCAAAGATCCATTCTTAAATGAATTGACGCATCGGATTTTCTTCCACCCAAATCTCGAATTAATCAACCAATTGTGTACTATATTAAAAGAATACAACGATTTTACTAGTTTTAGCAAACTCCATACGGATGTGAAAACTAATAATTGTGTGATATCATTTGCTCAATGTACAAAAACAAGTGAAAACATATACGTTTTTACTTTAACTGCCGACCGCTTTTTGAGAAATATGGTGCGCGCTATTGTTGGTACTCTATTGGAAGCGGGTAGAGGAAGACTTGATCAAAGGGGCTTGCGTCGTATTATTGAAGCTAAAAACCGTTGCTTAGCTGGTGATTCAGTACCGGGACATGCTTTATTTCTGGAAGATGTCATATATCCTAATAATATCTGGTTGTAGATTCAAATCTTAATTTGATTAACTAAATACTTATCTTTCTATACACATAACATCCTGCTTCAGTGGGATGATCAAGCGCATAATCATTTGGTTTCTCGTCACAAAGAATTTGAATGATCAGGAAATCGCCTATTGCACCTAATATAAATAAAAAGCCGAAGAAAAACCATATGAAATTTCCTATTAGATAGCTTATGATCAGTGGGATTACACCAAGTAAAATGGCTGGCATAATGGCACCTAATCGATAATGCTTTATTTTCATAGGTTCAGCACAATGACAATATGGAGAAATAGTTTTCCAAATAATACCAAACTTAATTGTTCTCCAACTTTTTTTTGCCGCAATCATCCAAGTAATTGCGTGGATAAATTCATGTAAAATGATTCCTATAAAACAGGCTATTATAATAATCAAAGTGTCAATCATGTATCTAGAAAATGACCAATCTTCAGTAAAATTATATATGATATCTTTCCAATATATAATCAAATATGGTACGAATAATCCAAGAAATAGTGGCCACATTATTCGAAAACCAAACTTATTTGCATCCTCAAGGTCGATGACTTTAGTTATTTTCTCATAGTCTTTTTCATTAGACATTTCATGAATTTTATTTGTTTATTATAGTAAATACTGTTAGCAAAATTACTGATTATTTAATAGATATGAAACTTAAAGAGTTATGATTTTATTACTTAACAAAATGGGCTGATCATATGATCAGCCCATTTATATTATTTATTATCTATGAAATTAGTCATTCATTGAGATAAGGAATTCTTCATTATTTCTTGTTCTTCTTAATCGAGTAAGTAAAAACTCCATTGCTTCAACAGAATTCATATCTGCCATATAATTTCGTAGTATCCACATACGATTAAGTGTGTCTTCAGAAAGAAGTAAGTCGTCGCGACGTGTACTTGAAGCAATAATATCAACTGCAGGAAAGACGCGTTTATTAGATAGCTTTCTGTCAAGCTGAAGTTCCATATTACCTGTTCCTTTAAACTCCTCAAAGATTACATCATCCATCTTTGAACCAGTATCTGTTAAAGCTGTTGCAATAATTGTGAGTGATCCACCATTCTCAATATTTCTTGCTGCACCAAAGAAACGTTTTGGTTTGTGTAATGCATTTGCATCTACACCACCTGAAAGAACTTTACCTGACGCTGGTTGAACAGTATTATAAGCACGTGCTAAACGAGTAATAGAATCAAGTAGAATTACTACATCGTGTCCACATTCCACTAAACGTTTTGCTTTATTTAACACGATTTCTGCAATCTTTACATGTCTATCTGCAGGTTCGTCAAAAGTAGAAGCTATTACCTCTGCATTGACACTGCGTTCCATGTCAGTTACTTCTTCAGGACGCTCATCAATCAACAAGATAATCATATAAACATCTGGATGATTATATGCAATAGCATTAGCTATATCTTTCAATAACATCGTTTTACCCGTTTTAGGTTGTGCAACAATAAGTCCACGTTGCCCTTTGCCTATAGGTGAAAACAAGTCTACAACTCTACATGAAAGATTATCATTATGACCTTTTGTCAGGTTAAATTTCTCGTTTGGAAAGAGAGGTTTCAAATGATCGAAAGGTACACGATCACGAACATCTTCTGGTTTACGTCCATTAATTCTATCCACTTTTACCAGTGGAAAGAATTTTTCACCTTCTCTAGGTGGACGAATAGGTCCTTCAACAACATCACCTGTTTTCAGTCCAAATAAACGGATTTGTGATTGTGATACATATACGTCATCAGGAGAAGACATATAATTATAGTCAGATGATCGTAAAAAACCATAACCATCAGAAATTATTTCCAATACTCCTGTTGAATTTAATATTCCATCAAAATCAAAAGTTGGTTCTTTTTCTTTTAATTGAACTTGTTGTGGTTGCTTTATTTGAATTTTATTCTTCTGTTGAACTGGTTGGCGTTGTTGTGGTTGTGATGGAGCTATAAGATCTTCTAAAAGAGGTTTTTCCTCCTCCAAAATTGCTTCCATTTCCGGTATAATTGGCTCTTCTTCACTGGAAGAATCTTCCGCTACAACCAAAGGGAGTGTTACCGCAGAAATGTTTGGTTTCTCTTCATTCCTTTTTTTACTTGATCGAAATACCAATTGAGTCGGTTTAAATGGATGTTTATCTATAACCTCATCCACTTTTTTATCGTCTTTTTTTGCTTCAGGAGCAAAACTTTGTTGAAATATCTCAATAGATTGTTTTTTTATTTCTTCTTTTTTTGAGGTTTCTGCGGTTATCATATTAGCTGAAACCTTTTTAATTTCAGGATCAGTTTTCTTAATTATTTGAGATTGAGTTGAAGTATTTTGTTTAGTCACAATTTCTTCTTCAATTGGATTAATCTCCTTTTTCCCAACTTTAATAACGTACTTTTCCTCTTTTTTTACAGGTTTGATGTCTGTTTTATTATCTTGGGACTTTTCAGTTTTTTTCTGTTCCGGTTGGTTCTTGTTAAATAGCCTTGTCGAAGCTGAGTTGCTCAGTTTTTTTGTTTCTGCAATCGCTTGTTCATCGAGTATTTTATAAATCAATGCTTCTTTTTTATAAGCATCGGGACGTCTGATGCCCATTTCTTTAGCTAGTGCACGCAATTCGGTGGTGAGCTTTTCGTTTAGTTCAATAATATTATATGTCATTTAAAACGTATTGATTTTCTTTTTGACTTGTTTGCGCAAAAAATGTTGTTTGTTAAAGAAGGTGTTTAAATAAGAACAAAGCTCTAATTAAACATAGCTTAAAATGTTATCTATTATATAATTGAGAATTGTAATTTGTTTTGAATTATGGAAAACAAAAGTTTCTTTTATTCTCCTTTTGAAGATTTGATGCAAAGGTAACATTTTTAATTTAATATATAAAATTGTATGAAAGTTTTTTTACAGTTTAAACTGTAAAAAAATACAATAAATCCATTAAATAAATGAACTTATTTAATGTTGTCAAAATCAATTAATCCAAACATCTATGTAGTTTGCATATCTAATTTATTTGAGCTATCTCGTCTTCGTAAGATTTCAGCTTTATATATTTTTGCTCTTTTTCTTTCCAATGAATTTTGACTTGTTGTTTGTATGAATAAATCCTCTGAAATGACAATCCATTCATGGGCATTGTCCATATCATCAATCATTTCATAAGCAAGAGCGATATTGTTCGCAGCTTTTGCTTTTTTGTTTTTGTTATTTTCGGTATTATAGAAAAACTCCCATCTTTCAATTGCTTCAATCCACTTGTTATCTTGTGCAAGCACTTCTCCTTGTCGCATTGGAGTGTTTGGAAGTGTATAATACCATCTGTCCTGCATTACCCAATGAGGTGAAAAAACATAAGTCATTTTTTCTGCTGCATAAACCGTCAATTTTTTAATTGCATCTTCTCTTGTTGGAAGCATAAATTCATCCATACTTAAAGATTTCTTTAAATCAAATCCTTCCCATGTTAAACTATCATTGAATTGAATGGTTGGTATTTTGCCGTCCAATGATGGAAGATAAACATGAATAATTGAATGAATATTGGCTTTTAAATTACCATAGATAATATTTTGTTGAACAAATTGATCTTCACGATTGGTTTGAACAATAAGTTTGTCAAGAGAAATAATGGCATCTGTACCTGTAACATTGCGTAAATTATTCATAGTTTGGGGATCGATGGGGTTTTGTTCCCAAAAATCGTTATCAGTTCTCAAAGGTTTATTAAGTAATACTACATTTTCGAAATAATTCTCCTCATTTAGAAATTGAGATAGGGCTTCAGTGTAAAAAATTGCAGTACTGTCAATGTTTGCTTTTATGTGCACAAAATCTTTAGAACCGATTTTTTTTAAGGAATGTCCAATGTCTTCGGGTTGCTCTACAACGTTATTTACTATTAATACTGAACGGATATTTGCTGGTAAAGTAACTTGAGCAGGTTCATGTGTTTCTATCGTTAAATATTTAATGCCTGCGCAACTACTTAGTAGTCCGTTAATAACAACTAGTAATAAGAGTTGAAATTTCTTCATACGATTCTTTATTTGGTCTCTTTATGTGTCTTTATTATTTTAAATATTACTGATTATACTATTCAGTCGTAATTATAAAACACTTATTTTCTATATCAATTATAGAGTGGAATTAATGTGTGAGCTATATACAAAGATAGTTTTTTGTTCAATTGGTTTAATACATTATGCTACTTTTTTTCAAGAATTAAAAATGCTTAGTGCTTATATTTAAAGAACTTTTTTTAAAACTATTGTCAGAGCTGAAAAAAATGCGTAAATTTGTTTGTTTTTATTTCAACTACACTAATCTTAATATATTAAAAAGATGGCTTTTAACATTATTGTATTGGCTAAGCAGGTTCCTGATACCCGAAATGTTGGGAAAGATGCTATGAAAGCTGATGGAACTGTAAACAGAGCGGCATTGGCAGCAATCTTCAATCCAGAAGATCTTAATGCATTAGAACAAGCATTAAGAATTAAAGATCAATTTCCCGGTTCAAAGATAACGATTCTTACTATGGGTCCTGGGCGCGCAGCAGAAATTCTTCGCGAAGGATTATTTCGTGGAACAGATGACGGAGTGTTACTTACCGATCGTGCATTTGCGGGAGCAGACACTTTGGCAACATCATATGCTCTCTCGATGGCAATTCGTAAGATAGGACATTTTGATATTATAATTTCTGGTCGTCAGGCTATTGATGGAGATACAGCACAAGTTGGACCTCAGGTAGCTGAGAAGTTAGGTGTTCCTCAAATAACTTATGCAGAGGATATTGAAGAAATTATTGAAACTAAAGTACGTGTAAAGCGTCGTTTAGATAACGGAGTAGAAATTGTAGAGTGCAAACTTCCGGTACTATTGACTATAAACAGCAGTGCAAATGCTTGTCGTCCGAGAAATGCCAAATTCCTACAGAAATACAAACATGCAAAAACTGTGACTGAAAGGCAGTCTGAGAATATTGACTATATAGATCTTTATAGTGCTCGTCCATATTTGAATTTGACAGAATGGAGTGTAGCGGATGTAGAAGCTGACACAACTCTATGCGGATTATCCGGGTCACCAACAAAAGTAAAAAAAGTAGAAAACGTAGTTTTCCAAACTAAGGAAAGCAAGCAAATAACTGCTGACAATACGGATATTGAAGAGTTGATGAAAGAGTTAATTGCAAATCATACAATAGGATAAAAAGAAAAATATGAATAATTTGTTTGTATATATAGAAGTAGAAGAAGGCATTGTTGCTGATGTTAGTCTTGAATTACTTACGAAAGGACGTTCTTTGGCGAATCAACTTGGTTGTAAATTGGAAGCAATTGTTGCAGGAAAACAACTAAATGATGTACCAGTGCAAGTCTTCCCTTATGGTGTTGATAAATTACACATCTTTAATGACGATAGACTTTCGCCATATACAACTTTGCCACACACCTCAATTCTTGTAAGACTATTTAAAGAAGAAAAGCCCCAGATTTGTTTGATGGGAGCAACAATTATAGGACGTGATTTGGGTCCACGTGTTTCCTCTAAATTAGGAAGCGGGCTGACAGCCGATTGTACTTCATTAGAGATCGGTGATTATGATGAAGTTAAGACAGGTAAGTCATATAAGAATCTTTTGTATCAAATTCGTCCGGCATTTGGAGGAAATATAGTTGCTACTATTGTTAATCCCGATCATCGTCCACAGATGGCTACGGTTCGCGAAGGAGTAATGAAAAAGGAAGTATACGATCAGAAATATAGAGGCGAAGTTGTTGAACATGATGTAAATGACTATGTTTCAGAAGATGATTTTGTGGTTTCTATTATTGACCGACATATTGAAAAGTCAAAAGTAAACATCAAGAATTCACCAATTATAGTATCAGGAGGTTATGGTGTAGGATCAAAAGAAAACTTCAATCTGCTTTATGAATTAGCTGATCTGCTTGGTGCAGAGGTTGGTGCAACACGTGCCGCTGTTGATGCCGGATTCACCGATCATGAACGTCAGATTGGGCAAACCGGAGTAACTGTACGTCCTAAGTTGTACATTGCATGTGGAATTTCAGGTCAGATTCAGCACATCGCCGGAATGCAGGAAAGTTCTATCATTATTTCCATTAATAACGATGCAAATGCACCCATTAACGCCATTGCGGACTACGTGATTACAGGCGAATTGGAGACAGTGATTCCAAAGATGATCAAATACTATAAAAAGAATTCAAAATAATAAACCATCTTACTTATCCTGAAAGGGAAGTTAAAAATACAAATATTATGTCAAATTTTTATACAGATACTCCGCAATTCAAGCATTATCTTGAACATCCGTTGATGAAACGAATTGTGGAATTAAAGGAAAGAAACTTCGCTGACAAAGATTCATATGATTATGCTCCAATGGACTTTGAGGACACATTGGACAGCTATGATAAAGTGTTGGAAGTAGTAGGTGAAATTTGTGGTGAAATTGTTGAGTCAAATTCCGAAGAAGTTGATCATACAGGTCCAACTTTGGATCATAATAGAGTTTCATATGCGCCAAAAACCTCAGAAAATCTGGATGCTCTAAATAAAGCAGGATTAATGGGGATGACACTTGCACGCAAGTATGGCGGTCTCAATTTCTCGATGGTTCCATATATGATTTCAGCCGATATTGTTAGTCGTGCCGATGCGAGTTTCCAAAACATTTGGATGCTTCAGGAATGTGCTGCAACAATTTATGAATTTGGAAGTGAAGAACAAAAAAACAAGTATTTACCACGAATAGTAGAAGGTGAAACCATGTCTATGGACTTGACTGAGCCTGATGCGGGGTCTGATTTGCAGGCAGTTATGCTTAAGGCGACATATAATCAGGCCGAAGATCAATGGTATTTAAATGGAGTAAAGCGATTTATCACCAATGGTGATGCAGATATTCATTTAGTATTGGCCCGTTCAGAAGAAGGTACAAAAGATGCACGTGGATTGTCAATGTTTATTTATGACAAGAAAAGCGGTGGAGTAAATGTTCGTCGTATTGAGAACAAGATGGGTATCAAAGGAGCTCCCACCTGTGAATTGGTGTATAAAAATGCCAAAGCCGAATTAGTCGGAACCCGTCGCATGGGACTTATCAAGTATGTTATGTCGTTGATGAACGGTGCCCGTTTGGGAATTATGGCACAATCCGTTGGACTTAGCGAAGCAGCTACTCGCGAGGCATGTCAATATGCAATGGAGCGCCGTCAGTTCAACAAAGAAATCATCAATTTCCCGGCAGTATATGAAATACTTGCCAACATGCGTGCAAAAACCGATGCATCACGTACATTATTGTACGAAACTTGCCGATTTGTTGATATGTACAAAACGTTGGAAGATATTTCTGCAGAGCGTAAACTGACACCAGAGGAAAGAAACGAAATGAAATACTTTTCAAAATTGGCAGATGCTTTTACTCCACTTGGAAAAGGAATGAGTAGTGAATATGCCAATCAAAACGCATCGGATTCAGTGCAAGTGCATGGTGGATCGGGTTTTATGAAAGATTATAAATGTGAACGATTGTACCGTGATGCCCGCATCACCAATATCTATGAAGGTACAACGCAATTGCAGGTAGTAGCTGCAATTCGTCACGTAACTACCGGCACATACCTGCAACGTATCAAAGAATATGAAGCAATGCCCGTATCTCCAGAACTTGAACCGTTGAAACGAAAACTTTCAAAGATGACTCAGATGTATGAGAAGCTGACTGAAATTGTTTCAGCTCCACGAGATGAGGAATATTTGGATTTCCATTCACGCAGATTAGTAGAAACTGCCGGCCACATTATTATGGGTCATTTGTTGGTGCGCGATGCCAATAAAAATCCAGATATGTTCCGTCGTTCTGCAGAAGTATATATTATTAACGGACAAGCAGAAGTAATCAAAAACTATAATTTTGTAACTAAATCTCGCATTGAAGATCTCGGATATTTTAAAGCAGATTTAAACGATTAAAAAACATTCATAGTTCATAATAGTTGAGTCGGGGGACAGAAGTATTCTGTTCCTCGACTTTTTTATTTGAATCATTAGGGAGTTAGGTTTTTAATCAGAAATGTGGGGACGAGAAGGGAGTTGGCGATTGGGTTATTGTTAGAAATGTGGGGACGAGAAGGGAGTTGGTGATTGGGTTATTATTAGAAATATTGGGAACAATTATTCGACATATTTAAAGGTTAAATATTGATAAAACACATTTGGAGATATTTTGAATTTTAGTGAGACCATAGTGGGAGGAGCGTGGGAGGAGCGTGGAAGGTAGTTGGGAAGACCTTAAAGTTAAATAATGTGAAATATGTTATATAAGATGTACATGTTTTACTGTATACGATTCTGAACGAGGGAACAAGGTATTTTTGAAAGCAAATGCAGAATGTAATAATATTGCTTTATTTGATAAAGAATAAGAGAACTTATCATTTTTTTGGGTGAGTAAAAAAGGTACAAATATTACTTTGTACCCTTTATAGATTTCAGTTTTGAAAAATACATTGCGAAGGATCGATAGAGGAAATGAGTCCATTTACCGAAAGGTACAATAATGAGTGCCCATTGTGCCAAAACAGTGAGGTGAATTATGTACATCCATTTGTTGGACTCCAATAAATCGATATCAATGAACAGTCGTACTAATAACGCTGTAATCCCCATCAATAATAGCCATATAACAAACAACCAATCAGAAGGCTGAGAGAACCTGTTCAATGATTTGTTTTTTCTTACCCTGTCAGAAACAAAATGGATTGTCACTACAAATATCAGTAAACTAACCACATAGCCAAATATTATCACGAACACGTTTTCAGTCGCGAACCAGTTTAAAAACACTGTAGTAAACAACAACGACAAATAAGATAAAACCAGAATGAAGTGTTCGAGCCATCTGAAGTTGTTTTTTTCGTCGCAATCTCTTGAACGCTTTTGTGTTAACATGTTCACAAATAAATCTTCCAACGCCGAAAAATAATATTTAAATGGCACCTTTGTATTCGTTTTTACAATAGTGAAATACCACATTCTTAGCAGGTTGGGTAAAAATATCACAACCATCATAATTCCAATAGCAATCATTTCAAAATAGTGTCCGAAATGAAGCATCTGTTCCAGATTGTAACTCACCGAATTAGCAAAAAGCAATACAGCTGCGAAAACGATTACCATTGCAAGAATTGTTAGAGGAAGCGATTTGTACAATAACCCTGAAAGTCCCGTCCAATCATATTTTGCCGTCAACCATCGTCGTAGAGACATCATCAGTTCACCCGGGTTAGCTTCTTGCGGACAGTTGGATGTACATTCACCGCAATAATAACATTCCCAGGGTTTTAGCGACGATTTGATCTCATCTTCCAATCCCAGCACACTATTACGAACCATTTCACGCGGAAATGATTCGTCGGAAGTTGATAATGAACATATTGCCGTGCATGTTCCACAATTGTAGCACGCGTTCATATTCACTGTCCCGTATTTTTTGAGCTCCTTTGAAAAAGTCGGATTTATTTTTGTCGCCATCACTATGCCAATTTATAAGAATAATACTCGTCCATATCATCAATCTGTCCTACTGCCACAATGCCATATTTCACTAATGTGGTCACAAAATACATCACTTCTGATGTCGGCAACTGCAATTTTTCAGACAGTTGAGCAATTGTCAATTCTTCATTTTTGAGCGCTTCCGATATTGCCTTTTTAATTCGGTTAAATTCTTTCAATTCTTCCTTCAGATGCTCCGGGACCCCTTGTTTTTCCCTCAAGTATTTTGCTGTTTTTCCTACTTCTACTTCCATAATTTTAAGCTAATACATCGATCATACTCATTATTTCTTCACTCGTATATCCAATCAGATTTATGGCATCTTCAGGGCACACAGGCGCGCACATGCCGCAACCCTTGCATACTGAGGTGTTTACGACTGCTATGGGTTTTCCATTCAGTTCCTGTTTTTCAATATTAGACGGTAATGCGTCATGTACTTCAAGGCCATTTGGTTTTCCATTCAGTACTTGTTTTTCAATAGCGTCAAACGGGCATGCTTCTTGGCATTTGCCACACCAAACACATAAATCTTGATTTATTTCAGCCACAATCGGTTCAGTTTCAAGCGTTCCCTTGCTAATATACGAATAAGATTTAGTAGCAGCCGCCAATGCAGAATTCACCGATTCAGAAATGTTTTTTGGTCCCTGGCAAGCACCAGCTATTGTTATTCCATCAATAACCGTTTCCACCGGTCGGAGTTTCACATGAATTTCATTATAGAATTTATCCCTGCCTTTTGGTATTTTAAACATGCTTCCGATGGATTGATCTGCACGAGGAACCATTCCAGTCACCAAAACTATCAGATCAGTCTCTACTGCTAATTCTTTACCAGCCGACAAAATATCTTTAACCGTCACAACGGTTTTTTTCCCTTCCGAGGTGATTTGAGGAGGATTGTTATAATCGAATTGCAGATAAATATCACCCAATTCAAGTGACTCAGCATAAAGCAATTCCTGTTTTCCATATGTTCTGATACCCCTGTTCAGATGGAAATTATTGATATTTTTGAATTTCTTTTTCGCCACTATCGCCGTGTGAATGACAGAAGTACAACAAAAACGAGAGCAATATGTGTTTTCACCATTTTCCTGACGACTCCCCACGCAATAAATATATGCGATATTGTTTATCTCTTTTCCTTTGTACATCAATCTGTTTCCCGTTGATTTATCAACCAGTTGTTTAAATTCAGGAAGCGTAATTATGTTATCATTTATCATGTAATCAAATTCCCCTTTTTGAGGAACATAATGATCGAATCCCGTTGCTACAACAACAGAACCCACATTAACCTCCATGATTTCCATTGGATCACCCTCATTTATAGGTCTTTTGCGTATTTTTAGAGTGAAATTTCCGATACTACCTTTCGAAGAAATTACTTCGGCACCCATAAGAATCGTAACATTTTCACGTTGAAACAGATCGCTGTATATACGATTGATAAGCTCGTTCCCTTTCTCGTCCGACATAAATAAGTCGCCCCATTCAGCCGTGTGTCCGCCAACTTTGTTTTCCTTTTCTATCAGGATAACCGTTGATTTTTTATCAGAAAGAGAGATGGCCGCCTTCAAACCCGCAACACCTGCACCAATAACGGCAATAGTTTTCTCTGCCTCAAATTGATTAGTGTATAGAGGTTCAGCGTAACGTGATTTTGCAATAGCCGCTTTGACCAGATGAATTGCTTTTTCCGTAGCCCCTTCCGTATCATCAGAGTGAGCCCAAGAAGCTTGTTCCCGAATATTGGCGTGAACATAAGTATATTTGTTCAAATCACCCCGTTCGGTAACGTTTCTGAACGTTGTGAGATGCAGTTTTGGAGAACAAGAAGCCACAATAACTCCATCTAAACCATAGTCTTTTATATCATTCACCATTTCATTCTGATTAGAATCAGAACAAGCAAACATTGTAGTTTTTGATAACACAACCCCGTCTTCATGTTCCACTGCCTGTCGTACTTTCTCAACATCCACATAATCAGATATGTTCCCACCGCAATGACAAATATAAACACCTATTCTATTTTTCATTCCAGTTCATTTTGAATTAAATAACTGATAGCTTCAGACGAAGCCGATCCTGCCGAAAGAATTGAATCAGGGATGTCCATTGGTCCACTTGCCGTACCTGCAACAAAAACACCATCGATATTTGTCTTTGAAGGGCTACCCATTAAGTCGCACTGTTCTATAAAATTGAATGGGTCAAACTTAAGTGCTCCATCTTCAAATATGGTGGTTGCACTGAGATTCGATTTTGCTCCTACCGAAAGCACCACCATATCATGTTCAGCTTCTTTTAGAACCCCTTCATTAATATCTTCATATCTCAGGATCAGATTACCATTTTCTTTTTCCGTTATTTTGGCGATTTTTCCTTTGATAAAATTCACTCCCATTCCCTTAGCCTGTTGGTAGAATTCTTCAAATCCTTTGCCAAAAGACCGAATATTTATATAATAAATTGTTACATCAGCCATTGGCAAAGCCCCCATTAGAAGTTGCGCCTGTTTAATGGAATACATGCAGCAAACCTGCGAGCATATTGGATTTCCCACTGTTTTATCGCGCGAGCCCACGCACAAAACATAGGCAATTTTATCAGGAACCTTTCCGTCTCCCGGTCGTAAAATTGTGTTGTAAGGACGAGTAGGCGCTATTTCCCGTTCCATTTGCATGGAAGTGATCACGTTTTTATATTGATTATAACCGTAGCGAGGCATTTCCAACGGATCAAAAAGATTGAAACCTGTTGCCATGATTACGGTTTTTGCATGCAACTCATAATTTTCCGTCTCCATTGTAAAATCTATACAATGAGTAGGGCATACCTTTTCGCAAGCTCCGCATAAAGTACAATTTTCAATATCAATTGCCGCTGCTTTTGGGTTAGCGATGCTAAATGGGATGAAAGCTGCTTTTCGTCCAATCAGTCCAAACTGGTACTGATCGCGCACATTTACCGGGCAAGCTTTTTCGCAAAGTTGACATGCAGTGCAATCTTCCACATGCACGTACCGTGGTTTTTTTGTGATCAGAGCAGTGAACTTATTCTCAGCATTTCTGGTAATGTTTGTCACTTCACTTTCCGTGAAAATAGTTATATTCTTATGACGTGCAATTTCAGACACTTTGGGTGTGGTAATACATGCTGCACAATCGAGGGTGGGAAAGACTTTACTCAGCAAAATCATTTTTCCTCCAATAGAACGATCCTTCTCTACCAGCAACACTTTGTAGCCGTTGTTTGCCAGATTCAGCGCTGCTTCGCCACCTGCAATACCTGCACCTACAACCAAAGCATCATATTCAATTATTATTTTTTCTTTATTCATCAACTATCAGAATGTAATGTTTTTAAGAGGTAATCATTAAAACTGCGAATATGTTTGACAAAAGCTTCGCTGCATACAGAACAAAGAGCTGCCATTCTTAAACGCGCCGTGTCTATTTCTTTGGTTTTCATTAGTTCATGAGTTATCGATACCAGTTTTCCTGTTTTCTCCGTACAGGAATCTCCAAATACACAATCACTTCCGTCGGCAGCAATGAAAACTCCGTCGAATCCCTTTTCAAAGGCATGAAGAATCCAGCCGGGTTTGATGCCGCTGGAACAAGGTATCGTAATTGTGTAAACCGTTGGTGGATAATGTAATTTCAGAAGACCCGCCATATCAATGGCAGGGTCTGAAATTTTTTCCGTAGAAAACACCAAAATTTTGGCATTATGTTTTAGTTTAAAGTTCATAGATGCTAAACCCTTTTTATAGAGCACGTTATTTTTTCTTCATGTACACTTTAAAGTATCCATTTTCTTCTAACGTACCAAGGAATTCGTGACCTTGTTTGTTGCACCATTTAGGAATGTCTGATTTTGTTCCTTCATCAGCCGAGAGTATTTCCATTACATCACCCGAACCGATTGTTCCAATAGCTTTTTTAGCTTCTAATAACGGGCCAGGGCAAGCCGTACCGCGCGCATCAACTGATTTTGCAACGGCCACATTCATTAATTCTTCTGTTGTCATAATTTTATTATTTATTATTTATTCTTTATCAAATCATCCATTGCATGGCACTTTCTCCAGCATCTGCTACAAATGTTGCTGCTCCTGCAATTCGCATATTTGGGTAATCAATCAATTCTTCTTTCTTGAAACCCATAAGGTTCATTGTCATTTCACAAATTGTAATCTCAACGCCAAGTTCGCCTGCTTGCTTAAACATTTCGTCAAGCGACATAACGCCTTGTTCTTTCATCAATTTCTTCATTATTACGGGACTCATTCCCAACATGTTGTATTTGGACAGTTTGAGTTTGTTTTTACTTTTTGGCAACATCATTCCAAACATCTTTGATATAAAACTCTTTCCTTCTGCTTTTTTCTTTGGATCACGTAACGCGCTTATTCCCCAAAATGAGAAGAATAATTTTACTTTTGTATCCATCGCCGCCGCTGCTAATGAAATAATCATTCCTGCCATGATTTTATCCATATCGCCCGATATGATAGCAATCGATAATTGATCTTGACGCGCATTTTCAAGTTGGGTTGTCCGATCTTTTAGGATTTGTAATTCAGATAAAAGATCTTGCATTGTAACTTCTTTAGAATCTTCCATAATAAGTAGATAATTTTCAGTGATTTATTTATCTACAAATTAAGAGAGAATTTATCGATTATTTCTTTTTTATTAAGTGAATAATAATACAATAATTTGTGATATGTATCACTTTTTCATATCTTTATAGCATGAAGAATGAATGTCTTGATTGTGGTTGTGTCATGAAATCGGCTGGTACATTTAAAAGTTGTCAGATGGAACAACTTGAGAATAACCATGCTGTCATCAATTTCAATAAAGGTGATTCAATCATTAAACAGGGTATGTTCTCTACAAATGTGGTTTTTCTACGAAAGGGTTTGGCAAAGATTCATCTTGCCGGTCCTTATCACGAACAGATTATACGACTGATAAAAGCCCCTTCATATATGGGGTTACCAACGACCATTGGCAACAAAATAAACCAATATTCAGTTACTGCCGTACTCGATTCAGAAGTGTGCTTTATTGATTTAGGTGTTTTCCACAGGTTGCTTGAAGAGAACAAAGAGTTTTCATCTTATATTATTCTGGAACTTTGTAAGAGTGAATTAGAAATTTACAAACGTTGTTCCAACCGTACCCAAAAACAGACCCGGGGAAATGTCGCCGATGTACTACTTGAATTCTCGGATAATATTTTTGATTCGGACGAATTTATGATGCCTATTTCGCAATCTGAAATTGGTAACTGGGTCGATTCGAGTCGAGAAAGTATCAACAGAATTCTGTCGGAATTCATGAACGATGGATTGATTGCCGTGGATGGTAAAAAAGTAAATATTCTGAATAAACGTTCTCTTATTAAGGTAAGTCAGAACGGATAGAGTAGGAGCTTATTCCATTTTTCTTAACCTAACCTCAATACCAGAACCTTCAAGTTTCTTTTTAATCTGCATTACATCCGTATCTCCAAAATGATAAGGATAAATCACTTTAGGTTTAAACATTTTTGATGCGTTAACAGCTTGATCAACCGTCATTGTATAAGGTTGGTTTATCGGGAGGAAAGCGACATCAATATTTTTAAGGTACTTCATTTCGGGAATATCTTCAGTATCTCCGGCTATATAAATTCGCAAGCCATCAATAGTCAGAATATATCCATTATCACGATGAAGGGGATGAAATTTCTCGTGTTCTTTGGTAGTGTTGTACGCAGGAACAGCTTCAATACTAATACTTTTCGTCAATTTTTGTTTGTCGCCATTCTTCATTACTTCTCCCTTGGAAATTATATTGCGACTAGATTGATTCAAAATTAGTCGTGTATCGTTTTTAGTTGTATTTTCAATTGCTTTATTATCAAGGTGATCGCCATGTTCGTGTGTTATCAATATAAAATCTGCTTTTGGGAATTTTGAATAATCCGTATACGACGAAACCGGGTCTATTTGAATATATAAACCATCTACAGAAATCATCAGTGATCCGTGCTTGATAAATGTAATTACTACATCTTTATTACTTTTCGTCTTGAACGTGTCTGACTCAAAAGAATTTGCAATTGCTAGATTGGTCAACAGAGTTCCCATAATTAGTAAAATATATATCGGTTTCATTGCCTTATTTATTAAATTGATTAAGTTTTATTAATTTAAATATAACGTTCTTGTTACTTTTTTGTTGGTATTTGTATATTAAATTTTGAAGAACATAATTTATTGATGTCTAATTTAGTATATATTAATTTGTTCAAAAAACAGACAATATAGTATCTATTAGTAACAATTAATGGAATTATATTAAATATAATAAATTGTAAATTCGGACAATGAAAAAAAAAATGCTATACCTTTGGTTTTGTAAAGCATTGTAAATTGCATCATAAATATTGCATTTTTACAATTTAAAAAGTAATTATCTAATGTATAAAACGATGAAAAAGAATTTAACGAGACTTATGTCAATGGTTGCAATAGCTTCCATGATTTTTTTAGGAGTTAGTTGTGAAAATGAAAGCAACAACTCGACTGATGGAAAAGCGCAAATTCAATTTAAACTTACAGACGCTCCTTCTTTAGTCTATGATGAAGTGAATATTGACATTCTGGGTGTTTCTGTTGGAATTGGCGACGAATTTTATGACGGTCCAGATAGTGTTAAGCTTCAATGGGTTGATTTGACAATAACTGACCCAGGTTTGTATAATTTGTTAGATTACAGAAATGGTGAAACAGTGATGTTGGCCGGTAGCTATATTCCTGTTGGAAAAATAAGTCAGGTAAGATTACTTTTAGGGCCAAATAGTAACGTAGTAGTGGACGGTGTTACTTATCCACTAACAACACCATCAGCTAATACAAGTGGATTAAAATTTAATTTACACGAAACACTTGAGGCTGATATGATGTATAGTTTTACAATTGATTTTGATGCTTCCAAATCTGTTAAGAAAACCGGAAATAACAAATACATTCTTAAGCCAGTTATACGAGCATTTGCTGATACATTTGGCGGTACAATTAAAGGAGTTGCTTTACCTGCTGAAGCTAATCCATTTGTTCAACTAGTAAAAGGAACAGATACATTAATTTCTCTTCCAGATTTGAATGGCAGATTTCTGTTCCCGGGTTTAGCTGAAGGAAATTATGAACTAACTGTTATTTCTGCTGATACATTAGGTTATGGAGACTCATTTATAGATGCAGTTCCTGTAATCAATGGACAAATCATGGATTTGGATACTATCAGATTGGTAAAATAAAGTATTAGAAAGATTATTATTAAAAAAGCTCCTCGAAAAGGAGCTTTTTTTTGATTTATAGAAGTACCATTATCGAATTGACAATGGTACTTTTGATTTTTTATTCTATTTAAAAGTAATCAGTTAATAGTGATTCATTTCTTTGTAAACCTTAATGCTCTTAAGTTATGATCACCACCGTCAAAATAGTATTTCACTCTATGCTTTCCTGCCGGGAAATTGATTGTCAAAGCGGGATTAGGTAACCATCTCCAGCTTCC
>JBAYZS010000020.1:0-34444 GCA_041672395.1 Dysgonamonadaceae bacterium
GGTGAATCAATACAGTGCTAAGTATGGTATTTCACCGCTCAAAAATAGAACTATGCTGAAATCTATTTCATAGATTAAATTATAAAAAGTGATTGATTGTGCTAGTCTTAATTATTTGATTGGTTTTTAAGACAAAGTAATTTATTATCCGATAGGAAGTGTGAACTTGCTGTCGGATTTACTTTTCAGCTATTTTGAATTATTGTTATCCATGAGAAGTTGAATCATGTATAAAAAGAAAAAGAGCGCTATTAGCGCTCTCTTTTAATTCATTTATACCTAAAACATGGTTTTCAGCTGCTGAATTGATGTGTTTGTAGCAGCGATAACTCCATCTTCATTAATGACGAAATTCTTAAAACCTTCTTCTAACCTAAACTCTTTATAAATCTCTGATTCGGTTCCCTTAGCATCACAAAAATTAGAATTTCCGTTCATTTTGTCCCAGAGAATAGTTTTTTCATAAACACTTTTGTTTTCATCAAATGAAATTGAAATAAACTCAATGTCAGGATAATTTTTTGTAATGAAATTATACAACTGAACATTTGTTGCTCTGGATTGGGCATCATATGCAGCCCAAAAATTTACTACCACTTTTTTGCCTTTGAATTCGCTCAAGTCTAATGACTTACCTTCGACATCGTTGAGTACGATGTTGGGAATTATTGATCCCGGATGATAACCTATTGAAGGGGTGTCGGTTTTGATTGATCCCGATGACATCACCAGCGAAACAATTGCGATAATGCAATAGTTTACATACTTCATAATTTGTTTTTTTAGTTACTAATGATCTTAAATAGATGCCTCCCGCATCTGATATAAGACTTTGACTAAAGACCTTTCACTAAAGATCTACTCATTTTTGAGTGCACAAAGGTACAATCTATTATTAGAAATCACTCTTTTTGTGTTAAAAAAAATGTTTTTGAATGTTAATAACGCAGAAAATCAGCGATTTAATAGAAATGTCATATAGATTTTATTGGAAAAACTCCAATAACCGTTCCACTTTTGCATCTTTAAATATTACTCTTTTATCTTTATCAAGTAGGTATAATGTAGGAATTGCTTTCAGATCATAAATTTTATCGTTGGTAATTTTTCTTTCTGCATCATAAGTATTTATCCAAATTGAAGGCATATCAGGCAAATAGTTTCGCCATTCATCTAAGTCTGTATCAGGGTAGACCGTTATAATCGATAATTCGCCTTGTAAAGCACTTTTCTTTGCAAGAGCACCAATTATTCCATTAGAAGATTTAAATGCGTCTACGGCTTCCGCACACATCCGACAGCCAGGATTTATAAACATCAAAATGGTATATTTACTGTCTATTGCATGCAATGTTCCTTTTTTCCCTGATGCAAGAGTGTAAGTAAAATCATTAGCAATCTGACCAAGTCGATTTTTCTTAGCTAAATCCAATTGAAACTGATATCTCGATTTAGCAGTTTCCGTTAAAACTGATGAATTGACAGCTGTTTCTAATACAGGGATATAATATTCCTCGTTTAAGAAAGGTGAGTTTGGATCATAAAGATATTTCTCAAAAAGATGCATAAAATGATTGAAAGCGGTACTGTTTGATTCAATTTTATGAAGCATATTCTTTAGTGATTCCGATGCCTTAACAATAGAAACATGATTCAAAATATTAACATAATCAACAAAGGCTTGTTCTGTAATTTCGGGACGTTGCAGCAATTCATTATCCATAAAATCAAACCTATCCCAGTAATGCTTGGTCAAATAATTAGCCCTCTCCTCTGCCAAAGTAATGTTTGAAGGAATATCCGGTAAAACAAATGTGTCGGGAACAATCTCTTGTGCTTGAACTGAACTCAATGTTTTGTTAACAGTTTCAGTAGGCTGTTGTTTCTGTTTTTTAGTCTGACAAGAAATGCTGACAAAGGGTATTAACAGAATGATTGATAGGTAAATATGTTTCATCTTGATAAATTTAAAATTACTATAACACAACAAAGTTACAAAATAAAGAAGAATACAAAGAACAACTTTGAAATCATTAAAAAGGGAATCGATATTTTTCGTATATTTGTAATTATATTAAGTAAGAATGGAAAATTATATTGTTTCAGCCAGAAAATACAGACCGACTACATTTCGCTCAGTTGTCGGCCAAGAAGCATTGACTACTACGCTGAAAAATGCAATCACCGCTAATAAATTGGCTCAAGCTTATTTGTTCTGTGGACCACGTGGAGTGGGGAAGACAACCTGTGCCCGCATATTTGCTAAAACAATCAATTGTCTGAATCCAACAAAAGATCATGAAGCTTGCAATCAATGTGAATCGTGTGTGGCTTTTAATGAACAGCGTTCATACAACATTATGGAAATGGATGCGGCATCCAATAACTCCGTTGATGATATCCGCGCTTTAATAGATCAGGTTAGAATCCCGCCACAAATCGGAAAATATAAGGTTTATATTATCGATGAGGTGCACATGCTTTCAACATCTGCATTCAATTCTTTTCTGAAAACGCTGGAAGAGCCGCCGTCACACGCTGTATTTATTTTAGCAACTACAGAAAAGCATAAAGTAATTCCTACCATTCTTTCTCGTTGTCAAGTTTACGATTTTAACCGCATTAATATAGACGATATTGTCAATCAATTGAAATATATTGCTCAGCAGGAGAACGTTATAACAGAGCCTGAGGCATTGAACGTGATAGCTCAAAAAGCAGATGGTGGTATGCGCGATGCACTTTCAATATTCGACCAGTCTGTTAGTTATACGCGTGGGAATGTGACTTACAAATCGGTAATCGAAAATTTGAATGTGTTGGATTACGATTACTATTTTAAATTGACCGATGCCATTTTCACCGGAAATGTGTTGGATTGTTTACTGATATTCAATGATATTTTGAACGGAGGATTTGAAGGCCAGTATGTTATTGGTGGGTTAGCAGATCATTTTCGCAACCTCATGGTCTGCAAAGATGCAAAAACAGCAATGCTTTTTCAGGTCGGCGAGACAATTCGTCAACGATATGTTGATACAGCAATAAACATCTCCAATGAACTATTATATAAAGCGCTTGAGATTACAAACGAATGTGATTTGAATTATAGAATTAGCAAGAATAAGCGCTTACTCGTGGAGCTCGCTTTGATCCGTTTATGTCAACTAAATGAAAATCCTGATCCTGAAAAAAAAACGATTTTAGAAAGCGCTAAACCAAAAATAAAAAATATTCAACCATCGGAGGTAAAGCATACTAAAAAAGAAGCTACACCAAAAGCCTCATTACCAGCTTCATCTGTAACAAAACCAGAGGAGAAAAAGATTGATCAAGACAAGGTCGATAATTCAAATAATGAATCAATGCCGGTTGTCAAAAAGGCATTGATTCCTCCAAGTGTCGGCATATCACTTGCATCCATAAAAAACAGGAACGAAGTGAGTGCTGCAGAAGTTGAGGAATCTGCAACAGATGGTGTTGACGACGAAGATGTCGACTATTCTGAAGTAGAAATGATTAATGCTTGGAAAGCTTTTGCCGATAAATTAAAAGAAGAAAAGCTGCTTAAAAACACAATGATCCTGTATCATCCTAAAAAGCTGAATAATATTGAGTTTGAAGTAGAAGTTAACACAGAGATAAACAAGCAATATCTCAACGAGAATAGTCTTGCAATTCTGAGTTGGTTACGCGATGAACTGAAAAATCAATCACTGAAAATGATAATCAAGATTTCAGAAACGAATTTGATAAGCAGACCGCTCACTCAAAGAGATATCTTTGATAAAATGGTTGAAGATAATCCTTCACTTCAGAAATTGTCAAATGAGTTTGGACTTGAACTTGATTAATCTTCGTTCCTAAACAGTTTCCAGTTGACATCTTTAGTCCTTGCACTCTTCATAATTTGCTTCAAATCCATCGCTTTCTTAGGATAAAGCGAAATGATATTGTGGCGCTCATTAGGGTCGGATGCAATATTGTACAATTCATAGTACGGATTGTTCCTGATATTCATGTGAATCAACTTCCAATTATCTTTCACAACTGCTTGTCGCCCGCCTTGTTCCTGGAATTCAAAGTAAAAGTAATCATGTTTCTTCTGTCCTTTTCTGTTCAGAAGCAAAGGCAAGATGCTGATCCCGTCAATATTTTTGGGGACTTTTTGGTTAAGAAGATCTGCAAAAGTGGGCAGATAATCCCAAAAAGCAAAGGTGAAATCACTTTCAATACCTTTAGCAATGCTGCTTGGCCACGAAATGATAGTCGGCACGCGGATACCCCCTTCATATAAATCACGTTTATATCCACGATACATTCCATTACTATTGAAAAAGTCAGGATCTCCGCCACCCTCCTGATGAGGACCATTGTCGCTTGTAAAAACGATAAGAGTATTCTCATAAATACCTTCATCTTTCAGTTTATCAATGATTTGACCTACATATAAATCTATTCTGCTCACCATGGCAGCATGCGTTGCCCGTGGATAATTTTGCGAAGCATAACCACCTTTCCGAAATGCCGCTCCCGAATCCGTTCCACTAAAGGGTTTTTCCGGATACATTCCTCTGAATTTCTGAATTATTGAATCTTCAGGAACAACCAATTCTGCGTGAGGAAGAACAATGGGAACATACAAGAAAAAAGGTTGTTGTTTATTTTGTTCAATAAATTCAAGTGTCTTTTCTTGAATAAGATCCTGCGAAAAGGTACCGAATTTACCATCATTGTTTTCCGGAAAGTCAATCCGTGTTTGGTTGTGCCAAAGATGATCAGGATAATAATTATGAGCCAAGAGCTGACAATTATAACCAAAAAACTCATCCACGTGTTGATTGTTCGGGTCGCCCGATGAACCCGGTTGTCCCAATCCCCACTTACCAAACGCACCCGTTTTGTATCCAGCAGATTTGAATATTCCAAAAATGTTATTGATATTATTTGGAAGAGGGAACTGACCTTCAGGTTGCAATTCTTTATTTCCCCGAATAGGAGTATGTCCAGTATGTAAACCCGTCATAAGACTTGCCCTTGAAGGAGCGCTCACTGTAGTTCCAGAATAAGAATGAGTAAATCTTGTTCCGTTCAATGCAAGTCGGTCGATATTAGGCGTTTCGAACTTTTCTTGACCAAAGCAACTTAGATCGCCATAGCCGAGATCGTCTGTCACAATAAAAACAACATTTGGTTTCTGTTGCGCATTCAGCGTTGTGAGAGCTACTAACCCGAGAGTTGCCGAAGCAATTAATTTATTCATATATTCATAACTATCATGAATTACAAAGATAAAAACTATTAATTTTACATCAAAATAGAGGAAATGAAACCATCATATTATTTGCATTGTCTGTTAGTAATCCTGTTTTTGATTTTATTGTCATGCACCAATCAAAAGAGCCAAACAGAAAATGTGATTGAAAAAAGAGATACCATCAGCTTAGAAGAACCTGTTATCAATGATACAATCGTTGACAGCGATTTCACTTTCGATGAAGCAATAGCCAATACAAAGGCTCCTCATCAACTCATTGATCAGCTAGTTATGATCGATGTTGTATATATTTCGACAGATGGTAGACCACATAAAGGTCAAGTAGTCACAAACAAAAAGATTGCGGAAGATATAGTAGAAATGTTCAGTATGATGTTGCGGCAGAATTTTGTAGTAGAAAAGGCAATTCCAGTCGTTCATTATGATTGGAGCGACAGTCTTTCGATGAGCGATAATAATTCGTATAGCTTTTCATACAGGAATGTTTCATTCTCCAAGCACGCGACAGGAATGGCTATCGATATCAATCCCCGATTTAATCCGTTGAGGTGGAAATCGGGAGACCGGCCAAATCAACCAGTCGGCGCTGTTTCCGATACACTTGTAAACGGAACTTTTCATTCAAACCATCCAATTGTAAAAGAGTTCAAACATCGTGGATTCAAGTGGGGGCATACATTTTCAAAATATTACGACGACCATCATTTTGAGCGAAGATGAATTTATCCAGCCCAGTTTTCTCTGTCCAAATTCCTATAGTTGATAGCTTCAGCCAAATGCATTGGTTTTATGTTCTCACTTTCATCCAAATCGGCAATGGTACGCGACACCTTCAAAATTCTGCCGTAGGCTCGTGCCGATAAAGACAATCGTTCCATAGCCGTTTTCAACAGCTTCAATCCCGAAGCGTCGGGTTCTGCAAACACATGTAACTGTTTGGATGACATTTGCGCATTACAGTAAACACCTTGAATATCTTTGAATCGTTTTTCCTGTATTCTGCGAGCTTTAATAACACGTTCTCTTATAGCAGAGCTGTGTTCACCGGCTGTTGTGTCCGATATCTTGTCGAAAGGCACCGGTGTAATCTCAATTTGTATGTCAATTCTGTCCAATAAGGGACCAGAGATTTTATTCAGATATTTTTGAACCAATCCCGGCGAACAAACACATTCCTTATCCGGGTGATTATAATACCCACAGGGACATGGATTCATGGCTGCTACCAGCATAAAACTTGCCGGATAATCAACCGAAAATTTGGCACGTGAAATGGCTATTTTTCTATCTTCCAGAGGTTGACGCATCACCTCCAGCACACTTCTGTTAAATTCTGGTAGTTCGTCAAGAAAAAGTACCCCGTTATGAGCCAGACTAATTTCGCCAGGTTGTGGATATGATCCACCCCCAACCAGTGCAACATCACTAATAGAGTGGTGAGGAGAACGAAATGGACGGTGCGACATCAATCCTGAGCATTTGTCTGTCTTTCCGGCGACACTATGAATTTTAGTTGTTTCTAATGATTCATCAATGGTAAAAGGAGGTAAAATGGACGGCATACGTTTTGCCATCATCGATTTTCCGGCGCCCGGCGGACCAACCATAATTAAATTATGCCCTCCTGCCGCGGCCACTTCCAGCGCACGTTTCACGCTCTCTTGTCCTTTTACTTCGCTGAAATCAAAATCAAATTCGGACTGACTGTTCCTGAACTCCTCTTCAATATCAATGATTATCTGTTCAAGTTTATGCTTATGATTAAAAAAATCTACTACCTCACGTATATTTTTTACTCCATACACTTCCAGCCCTTTCACAACAGCAGCTTCTTTGGCATTATCCGCAGGCAATATCAGTCCCTTGAATCCCTTTTCCTTTGCCATAAGGGCTATCGATAATGCTCCCTTTATAGGCAAGATATTACCATCGAGCGATAACTCGCCCATCAGCATAAATTGATCCAGCTCATCATGCGGCAATGTGTTTGTAGCTGCCATTATACCTATAGCCAGTGGCAAATCATAGGCGGTACCCTCTTTCCGAATATCGGCAGGAGACATGTTTATAACTATTTGCTGACGAGGTACTTTGTACTCGTTAACCTGCAATGCTGAAATAATGCGTTCGTGACTTTCTTTTACAGAGGTATCCGGAAGTCCAACCAACATGAACTTGATTCCCCTGGAGCAGTTTACTTCAATGGTTATTAGTGTCGCGTTAATTCCCTGAACTGCCGCTCCAAAAACTTTAACTAACATTTATTATTAATCTTAAAACCCTTATTCCTTGTCTTTTATGACGTCTTTTACTTCTTGAGTAGGAATATTTCTTTGTTGTATGTTTCCTGAAGATGAAATAAGGATATTATAAGGAACAAAGGGTACATTATACGATTTTACCATTTCAGATGCCCACCCTTTTTTGTCAGGAATAACCGTCCAGGGTATGGAATCTTTTTCCATATTTGTTATGGGATATATGTCTGAATCTATATATATGGATACAAAATTAACACTGTCTTTATTCAACTCAGCGTATTCATTCTTCAATATTTTGATTGTCTCTCTTGACTCAATATCTGAAGACGATATAAAGTTGAGTAATACAGGTTTACCTTTTAATTCAATGGATTTAATTTCTTTCCCCTCGATATCTTTCATATTGAAATAGGGCATAAAGACACCTTCTGCAGATTTCTTCACTTTTTCATTATAACTCTTCAGCGATTGCCCCATGGGTAACGAAAGAATATCTTGATTTAAATATCCTAAAACGCGATCCAGAGCTTGAGGATTATCAGGATTCCGGAAGAAATTATTGATAATGATTAAACTTGAAGCTTTTTCGGGATGAGTTTTCACAAAATCCTCTGCTTTTTGCGTAAGCTCATAATTCAACGAATTTAAATGAGTTTTTAAATCGTTCTTGTTTACAGCATTTTCTGCATCACCCGAACGAAAATTGTTATACAATTCGCCTCGTTGAAAAAGTAAGTTGTTGTTTGTTTCTTTGAATGAAGTTAAATCATCGTTGATTTCATTTCCTTTTACTTGAATAAGGTCAGGTAAATTAGCATCTCCTTTTACACTTATTTTATTCCCCTTGTCTGCAAAAATCACACAAGACGATGAAAAATCGTTAAAATATAATGTCAATACGGTAAGTGTATCAATCTTAGCATTAAAATTGAATTTACCCTTTTTTGAAACTTCTATAGTGTCAATTGCCAGCGTATCAGTTGAACTAAAAGCGGCCAAAATATAAGGTGTAGAAAGATTGGTCACTTGTCCCTTCAATCTGAAATCATCTCCTTTATTACAAGAAAAAAGGAAAAGGGCTAAGGCAATTATGAGAAGGTATTTCTTCATTTCGAAAATCCTAGAATGCAAAGTAGAGAAACTACGCATGCATAATTAATATTTTGCAAAGATAATGTTTGTTTTATAATATTCAACTATTTTTACATTTATTTAATGAAAAAAAGCCATCGATATTTCGACGGCCTTTTTTATTCTAAAATGAGTTTAATCCAGTTCTTTGATCTTTATATTTTGAAACCAAACCTCGTCACCATGATCCTGCAGAAGGATAAATCCGTCAGGTGAATTTCCGAAATTAGGCCAATCCTTATATTTGCTGTAATCTATGAGAGCGTTCCACATCTGGTTGTTTCGTTCGTATTCCAGAATTTTTACATCATTGAGCCAATGTTCAACATGATTTCCTTTTACAATAATCATTGCAGTATTAAAAAATCCTGCTCTGAAAGGTTTGTTTTCCGGTGCCGGAATCAAATCATAGAGTGAACCTAAGGTTCTGTTTCCGTTTACTCCCAGTTTTGCATCAGGATGTATTTTATCATCCAATATCTGGTATTCACAACCAATAGCAGAACCTTCACCTTTATTCATTTCAGGATCTACGAAATATTTGACGCCGCTGTTTGCACCTTCTGTAATTTTGAAATCAACTTTTAAGATAAAGTTCTTGTACTTCCTGGTTGTCACGATATCGCCACCATTAGTCGATTCGCCACCAGTACCTTTTTTTACCTTTAACATACTGTTTTCTATTACCCAACCCTTTTCAGGGAATACGTCTAATTTTGCACCACGCCATCCGTTACTTGTTTTGCCGTCCCACAATAATTTCCATCCATCATTAGCTTCTCTTTCAGAAACGGAGTTGGCAACAGCGTTTATTTGCTTGATACCGTTTCCATTGTCTTTTGTCTTGAATTGTTCAAGATTATCAGTCATGATTCGGATATTTTTCCAAGAAACCGTTTTTCCTTCATCAGCTTTATTTCCAATTTGATGAACCTGTAAAGCGATGAATCCGGAAGAAGTCACATTGTCTAATAAATCTACACACGGAACACCGTTTATCCATGTGCGGATGGAGTTGCCAATGGCTTCAATACGTGCTTTATTCCACTCTCCGTTCTTGAATGCTTTTTGTCCTGTCGGATTGATATCCAGCGGGTAAAGCCATCCACGACGTGCTTCGTCATACACTCCACCTGTCCATGCTCTGTTGGAAGGGTCAATTTCAAATTGATATCCGTGAACGCGACCGTTATTGTATTCTTTCAAGCTGTTGCTTCTGAATTGCACACCAGAATTTAGACCTTCATCCACTTTAAAATCAAACTCTAAAATGAAATCGCTGTACATTTTATCGGTTGCCAGAAATGTGTTGGGAGTTCCCATTTTGGAAATGCCGACAATTGTTTTGTCCTGCACTTTATATTCTGCTGTTCCGTTCAATTTTGTCCAGCCTTTCAGGTTTTTCCCATTAAAAAGGTCTTGCCATTTAGGCTCCTGTGCAAAAGCGGAAATAACTATCATGATTGATAACAGTGTCAATATGCTTTTTTTCATATTTTTATTATGGTTTAAATTTTATAAAAGTCTTCCCATCCTTTTCTTGGAGGTTCACCTGTAAGCAATGCATCAGCAAAAGCATCATTGGTGATTCTTTTTGTTTCTCTGTCAAAGAGAATTCGTTTGTTCAATCTTTGTGCAACAACTCCCAAATTCAGTACCTGACTCAAAGGACCTGAAATTTCGAAAGGAGAGCGCGCTTTTTCTTTTCCCTGACAAGCCAGCAAGAAGTTTGCATAGTGGTTAGATGTACTTTTAGGCACTTCGGGAAGTTTTTTCTCCATTTCTTTTGCTTTTTCTTCCGGAATAATGCTCAAAGTACTACCATGTGATCCACCTTTAAATGTCAGTTCTTTACTATATATTTCCTTTCCAGGATTCAGTTTCATTGGTTTAATGTTACCCCCATCCGAACCAACAGATGCCGGAATGTTAGGATCGATTTCCGAAATGCCGTATCCTTTAGGAACGCTAGGGATATTATCCACCCCATCGTACCATGTTAAAACTACCGGTGGCATTTTTCCTCTTTTTGGGAATTTGAATTCCAAAGTACTTGACATTGGGAAGAAATAATCGTTATGTCCTATCAGTTTTACAGGATTAACTTCCTCAGGCAGACCCAGATCCAGGAATCTGTGAGAAGTGTCAATGATATGAGCTCCCCAGTCACCCAGAACCCCCATACCCAGATCATACCAGCAACGCCATTGTCCATAATGAAAATCTTTGTTGAAATCGTGATAGTCGCGGGTCTGTAACCATAAATCCCAATCGAGTGTTTCAGGAATTGGTTCTGCAGCGGGGAATTTTTTGATATTTGGATCCCATGTGTGCCAGCGTCGTGAGTTATTCATGTGAGCTGTAATAGCAGTCACATCTTTAATAATTCCAGCCTCTTTCCATGCTTTAAACTGAAAGTAGTTAGCTTCGGAATGTCCTTGATTTCCCATTTGTGTAACCACTTTTGGGTTTTTCCTTGCAGCTTGCATCATCAGTTCCACTTCATGAAAAGTTCTTCCCATCGGTTTTTCGACATAAACATGTTTACCTTCCGCAATAGCCATCATGACAGCCGGGAAATGTGCAAAGTCGGGTGTTGTAACAACAACAGCCTCTATTTCATTTCCCATTTTGTCGAACATCTCCCTAAAATCTTTGAATCGTTTAGCATTTGGGAATTTGTCAAGGGCTTTTTTTGTATGTTCTGCCCCAAGATCCACATCACATAAAGCAACAACATTAGCCAATCCAGTTTTGTCGAATTCGCTCAGAATGTCCCAACCTCTGTTTCCAATTCCAATGTGAGCAACATTTATTTTTTTGTTTGCTCCAACAACTTTACTGTAACTTGCTGCATTCATTTTTGTTGATAACCCGCCAACGGCAATTCCGGCAGATGTCAACATAGCATTTCTTAAAAAATCTCTTCTAGTAGTCATGTATTATTTTTTAAATTGATAGTTTGTTTCGTATTTATAATTTGTGTGTTTGCAAATATATAGCATTTCATTGATTAATGAATGTGTATCTGCTCATTAATCCCAATTGTATGTCAATAATTAAAACGATCGCGATGCGCCCACAATCCCAATGCCGGGTTTGAAATAAAATATATTTCTTCTCCGTTTTCAAGGATGTTTGTTCCTTCTTTAAGATTTTTCACCTGATATTTTTCCATCACTTCGTCGATATCCGCCCATTCAAACCCAACACTTTCTATTTCTTTCTGCGTAAGGTTTTCGCTATTTTTTCCAGGACAATAAGTAATGGAAAACCTACCTTCTGAAGATCCGTGAATTAGGTGTGCAGCCGCACTCAAGTTGTTTTGCAATTCTTCGTTTTCAGAAACTGCTTGCAATGTGGCCGGTGTTCCGTAATAACCATATTTTCTGATAAGTCGGTCAATCTCTTTGTCTTCACCAAATTCAATTAAAGAAGGAGCTAAAATGATCAGTTGTCCCCCTTCAGCAATTGCCATTCTTGTTCTATAAACTGATTTATTTCCAAGCCATGTGCTTTTAAATTCCGTAGGGTCCAGCCAAACGATCACCTTTTTCAAAGGATGCTCAACCATCTCAAAATTAACCTTCAGCGAAAGTTTCGCCGCTTCGTCAAATACGTCGTACGAATCACCCACAAATAATCCGAACGTTTGTTGTTCGCCATCTTTATTCACCCCTACAACCGTAAGAACATATATTACAGAAAGAATATGTCCAAAGTTATCAGAAGCATAGTTAAAAAGTTTTCTCACGGGTGTATCCGGATGACCCATCATTCGTTCCATGCCATAAACAGCCCCAACATAATGACTTTTATTGATAGCTTCTGCTCCACCAGTTCCAACAAAGATATTTTTATTATAATTAGCCATTCCAACAACTTCGTGAGGCACCACCTGTCCAATAGAAAGAATCAAATCGAAATTGCCATCCACCAAAAGTTTGTTCACCTGTGCCGGCCAGTCGAAATGCAGTTTTCCTTCAGATATCTCTTCCACAAATTCTGCCGGTACTCTTCCCAAGGTAACCACATCGTTACGCCAATCGTGATCACGAAATAGTTCGCGAGGAGTTTCGCCGAACATATGTTTTATCTGCTCGTCTGTCATTGGTGAGTGCGTTCCCAAAGCCGGAAGCACATCCGTGAGTCTATTGCCAAAATATTCCCAGGCAATTTCTGTCAGTTCCCCCGCTCTGCTAGGTAGTCGAGTATAGTCGGGTGGGATAGCAAGAACTTTTTGTTTTTCTCCTATAAGGTTCAATGCCTCATAAAGACCTTTTTTCAGATCCTCATTCGTCATGTTGTTATCGGGAGATCCATTTTGATAGTAAATCATTTTTTTGAGGAATGTTCATAACGCGAATGAATTCACGTTATGAACACTTTAATTTAAAATTTATACCAAATAAGTTGTAGAAGCAGTATCACCACCGTGCCCCGTCCAGTCTGTATGGAAGAACTCGCCTCGTGGTTTATCTGTTCTTTCATATTGATGCGCTCCAAAATAGTCGCGTTGTGCCTGTAAAAGGTTAGATGGAAGTCGTTCCGTGCGAACCCCGTCAAAATAGGATAAAGCAGAAGTCAGTGCCGGAGCAGGGATACCATTCAATAAAGCAGTAGAGCAAACCCTTCGCCAGCTTTCCTGAGCCGATTCTACAGCATTTTTAAAGAACGGATCCAGTAAGAGATTTTCCAAACTTGGATTTTTGTCATAAGCATTTTTTATATCCCCCAAGAATCTTGAGCGGATAATACATCCTCCGCGCCACATCAATGCGATACCCCCATAGTTTAGGTTCCATTTATATTCTTTTGCCGCTTCAGTCATCAAATCATATCCTTGCGCATAAGAAATAATTTTTGCAGCATAAATAGCCTGTTCCAGATCGTTTATAAACTGTTGTTTGTCGCCCATAAAGTTTGGTTTTGTCTGAGCTATCACTTTAGAAGCTTTTGTTCTCAAGTCTTTCTGTGCCGACAAGTTGCGAGAAAATACCGATTCACCGATCAGTGTCAGTGGAACACCCAGTTCCAGTGCGCTAACAACCGTCCATTTTCCAGTACCTTTCTGTCCAGCTTTATCTAAAATCTTATCCACCGTTGGTTCACCGTTTTCATCCTTATAAGCAAGAATATTTCCAGTGATCTCAATTAAATAAGAGTCCAGTTTTCCTTTGTTCCATTGTTTGAATACCTCTGATTGTTCAAATGCATCCATTCCCAACAGATCTTTCATCAAGTGGTAAGCCTCGTTAATAATCTGAATATCACCATATTCGATGCCGTTATGTACCATCTTTACAAAATGTCCTGCCCCATCTTCACCTACCCAGTCGCAGCAAGGAGTACCATCCTCCACTTTTGCCGCTATCGATTGAAAAATATTTTTCATAAAGGGCCATGCAGCTGGAGAACCCCCCGGCATCATTGAAGGACCCTTAAGTGCACCTTCTTCACCACCCGAAACTCCAGTACCGATGAACAGCAACCCTTTACTTTCGACATATTTTGTACGTCTTACCGTATCAGGGAAATGGCTATTACCACCATCAATGATTATATCTCCCGGTTCGAGTAATGGAATCAGTTGTTCTATAAAATCGTCAACAGGTTGACCAGCTTTCACGAGCATCATCACTTTGCGAGGACTTTCCAAAGAATTTACCAGTTCTTCCAAAGATTGCGTACCAATAAAATTTTTTCCAGCGCCTCTGCCCTGAATAAATTTATCCACTTTATCAACAGTACGATTAAAAACAGCTACAGTAAACCCTTTACTTTCCATGTTAAGAACCAGGTTTTCGCCCATAACTGCAAGTCCAATCAGTCCGATATCAGCTTTTTCTTTCATCTTTTATTTTATATTATTTATTATCTATCTTTTAACCCGAGCATTACCTTCCCAGATGCTCCAAATCATATCCTCATCCGACGGTTGAGCATAATCAGTAAGGAAAGTCGTTGCCAAAGCTCCGCTAGCCCAAGCGAATTGTATCCATTTTTGTGAAGGCATTTCTTTTAGAATAGCATAAAGTAATCCCCCAACGAATCCATCACCCCCTCCAATTCTATCCATTACTACTATAGGCTTTGGATTAACCACATGCCAATTACCATTTTCATAAACAATTGCTCCCCAAAGATGTTCGTTAACGCTCACCACCTCACGCAATGTATTTGCAAAAACAGAAACATTAGGATAAGATTTTTGAGCATTGATAATCATCCCTTTGAAAGCATCCATTGCCGACTCAATATCTTCTCCTCCCGCTTTAGGACCTTCAATTCCCAGGCAAAGTTGAAAATCTTCTTCATTTCCGATGAGAATATCAGAAAGAGATGCTATTTCATGGAACACCTGTTTCAATTCAGTTTCTCTACCTTTCCAAAAAGTAGCTCTATAATTAAGGTCGAAAGAAATTAATGTACCATATTTTTTTGCGAAACGTGCAATTTCCAGGCAGAAAGTAGCCGTATCCGGTGATAGTGCAGCAATTAATCCAGAAAGATGAACGATTTGTACCCCATCTTTTCCGAATATACGTTCAAGATCGAAATCTTTGACATTCAAAGTCCTTCCCACTTCTCCAGCCCTGTCGTTTTGTACCCTCGGTCCTCTGAGTCCAAAGCCGCTATCCGCAATATTGAACTGATGACGATAACCCCATGGTCCACCTTGTGGTACTTCAGGACCTTCGAAATCGATGAAGCGGTGACGAAGATCAGATTTTATAAAAGCAGCTATCGGACTATCTTTTACAAAGGTAGTCAGCACTTTAACCGGTAATCCCAAATACGAAGAAATGCTTGCGACATTAGTCTCAGCGCTAGTGGCCTGCATTTCGAACATTTTGCTGCTATGAACCGGTTGTCCATTTATCGGAGTGATTCTTACGCCCATGCTTGAAGCAACAAGCAAAGAATATTTTGCGTTATCTCTTAATTTAAGTGACATAATGATTTTGTTTTAAATACTAAAAGCATCGAAACCACCATCTACAACTGCTACTGTACCCGTAACGAATTTTGAGGCATCGCTCACCAGATAGTGCAGTGTTCCAAGTAAATCTTCAGGCACACCAAAACGTCTGAACGGTGTATGTGCGATAATTGATTTTCCTCTATCGGAATAAGAACCGTCAGGATTGGTGAGCAGAGTTCTGTTTTGTTCTGTGATGAAAAATCCGGGAGCCATGGCGTTTACCCTGAAATTCTCTCCGAATTTGATTGCCATTTCACCCGCCATATATTTTGTAAAATTAGAAACGGCAGCTTTAGCCGCTCCATATCCAGCAACGCGTGTCAACGGTCTCAAAGCTGATTCGGACGAAATATTTATGATGTTCCCCTGTTTATTTTCAACCATATATTTTGCGAAAATAATAGTAGGAATTACCGATCCCATCAAGTTAACATCCACTACTTTTCTGAAATCATCTATGTTAAGATCAAATATTGTATTGTTCGGTCCGATGGTTGCCCCCGGCATATTTCCGCCTGCACCGTTTATCAGCACATCAATACGTCCGTATTTCCTTATTATTTCTTCAGCATTTTGTTTCAACAAAGTCTCATCAGTCACATTTGTTTGTAGAAAAATGGCATCCCCTCCATCAGCTTTAACTTCGTCGATGAGTTTACCTCCTTTATCTTTGTCGCGTGCTAATACAGCCATTTTTGCACCATGTGCGGCAAGATATTTCACCATTGACGAACAAAGAACCCCCGTTCCACCTGTGATAACTATTACTTTGTTTTTGATATTAAATAAATCGTACATATTAATAGCATTTAAAAGTTAAAATAATTTTTCGCGTTGTAATATGAAATATTCTCAACAAATTGCTCGAGAGTTTCAATTTCTGAAGCAGGTATCAGTCCATTTTCTACATCGTTACCGATGAGGTTGCATAAAATACGGCGAAAATATTCGTGACGCGGGAAAGACATAAAACTTCTGGAATCGGTGAGCATTCCCACAAATCTGCTAAGTAAACCTTGCGTTGAAAGAACATTCATTTGATCTTCCATTCCGTATTTCTGATCAAGAAACCACCATCCAGAGCCGAACTGCATTTTTCCCGGAATTGAGCCATCCTGGAAATTAGCAATCATAGTAGCCACAAGATAGTTGTCCCTTGGATTCAGGTTATAAACAATGGTTTTAGCCAATTTGTTTTCCCTGTTCAAGCTGTCAAAAAAGCGTGCCATTGTTGTTGCCAGATTATGGATATCGTTAATGGAATCATATCCCGTGTCCGCTCCAATTTTTTGGAACATCCTTGTATTATTATTTCTGATAGCCCCAAAATGGAATTGTTGGGCCCATCCCTTTTCGCAGTTCATTACAGCGTTCTCATAGAGCATCTTCGATTTGAATTTTTGAATTTCCTGTTGATTCAAATCTCTTTTTTCGTTAAACACTTTATTGAAGATGTCAGCAGCCTCTTTGTCGGTACAATCTTCAGAAAAGAATTCTTCTATGCCGTGATCAGACAGTTTGCATCCAACTGAGGCAAAATAGTCGTGTCTATTTTTAATTGCATCGCGATAGTCGTTAAAATTGCGAATAACAATGCCACAAACCATTGCTAATTTAATTATATATTCACCAAAACGTTCAGTCGATTCTACCGCCATCGATTTATCGGGGCGCCATGTAGGCAGTATTTTAGTAGACAAATCGCTTACCTTAAGGTTTTTATGATGTATGAGAGAATCACAAGGATCGTCGGTAGTACAAACCACCTCTACTTTGAAATCCTGTAGGAGTTTGCGAGTTGAAAGTCGTCTTTTTGTGATTTGATCATTAACATTATCATATATCTCCCGTGCAGTTTCAGGTTTCAGTAAAGTGTTTATACCAAAAATACGTTGCAGTTCCAGGTGTACCCAGTGGTACATAGGATTTCGCATAGTATATGGCACTGTTTCAGCCCATTTTTCAAACTTTTCCCAATCAGTAGCGTTGCCAGTAATATATTTTTCATCTATACCGTTTGCCCGCATCAGGCGCCATTTGTAATGATCACCCTCAAGCCATGCATCGGTAATATTTCGGAATTGATAATCCTCGTCTATTCTTTTTGGATCCAGATGACAATGGTAATCTATTACAGGCATTTTTTTTGCATGTTCATGATACAGATGTTGCGCCGTTTCGGTCTGCAACTGAAAATTTTCATTTAAAAAAGGTTTCATATTTAAAATCATTTAAGTGTAACGATTGTGTACGTGCACAAAGATATGGTATTAGATGAAGCAATCCAATTTCAGTAAGCTAATTTTTATTAAAAAGATTATTTTTTGCACATCAATTAAAAATCAGTTCTCAAATTCTGACGAAAAATAAAAAAACCGTGTTAATTAGTTGGTAAAGAAGTTTACTTAGTAAATATGTTCCAGATGCAAATAATGAACGAAAATGTGATAAATTTAGTGAAACCTCAAATATTATAATTTTTGAGGGTAAGATATTGCATTTCTTATTAACTTTGTTTTTGATAAAAATAAATATGTTCACAATTTTAAACTATGAGAATACTACTATTTCAAATACTACTATTAATTTCATTATCTCTTTCTTCTCAAAATAAGTTTTCACTTCATAACTTTCCTGATGATAAAGTGATGGTTGTTGCTCACAGGGGGAACTGGCGCGAAGCACCAGAGAATTCAATCTGGGCTGTTAAAAAAGCTATTGAGTATGGCGCAGATATGGCAGAAATAGACCTGGCACTTACAAAGGATAGTGTGCTGATTTTAATGCATGATAAAACCATTGATCGCACCACTACCGGAAAAGGCTCCCCTTCAGATTACACCTTTGATGAAATTAGTCAATTCTATTTGCGTGATGGTGTCGGATCGGCAACTCAAATGAAAATACCCACTTTGAAAGAAATTTTACTAGTTTCAAAAGATAAAATATTTCTCAACCTCGATAAGGGTTTTAACTATATTGGGTTGGTTTATCCATTGCTTAAACAATATAATATGATGGATCAGGTACTCTTTAAAGGCAGTACTGATTATGATATTTTTAATGAGAAATATGGTAAAATAAAAGGTGAAATAGTTTATATGCCCATTGTGAATTTACAGAAAGAAAATAGTAATGAGATTATAAACCGATATATGGAGAATTATGTACCTTATGGATTTGAATTCGTTGTAGGAAATGACGAAAGTAACTTGATAGATTTTAGAAAGCTAAGAGACCAAGGTGTTAATATATGGATCAATTCATTATGGCCTAGTCACAACTCAGGTCATAACGATGATCGTGCTTTAGAAGATCCGCAAGTGTATGAATGGTATATAAATAACCATGTTAATATAATACAGACAGATCGTATAAAAGAATTAACCAACTTCTTACTTGAACGATCACTTAAAATGAAAAGTATTTGTTTAGAGTGAAATCCACTAATAGTAACGGTGTTTGGGCAGATAAAGAGCGATTTTAGCTATAGAAGTTCTACCTCCATATTGGGCAACTGGTTGTGTTTATCTAATATATGCATCAATAGTGCTTATATTTGATAAAGTTTATGGTGGAACAGAACTTACAAAAGCTGAAATATTAAAATTCAAGTCGGCTATGCTGTATGAAGGAGCAATAATGGATTGGGAAAAAGGATGGACCCAGCAATTCCATTATGGTGGAATTCGTAATAACAATCACGAATGTATAGTCATCTTGGTCCCGATACGGGATTTGATTTGATTGGCGATTTCAATTGGTTAAGCCAATGAGCAGGTTTTTTGATAAGTTGGATAAAGATAATAAACTTGCTAAAACAATCATTTTCAATCTCAATCCAAAAGATAACGATCTTGCAACAACCATGATTAGTAATTTTCAAGATGGGTAAGTCGCCGGGAAAATGCAGTTCGGTTCAGGATGGTGGTTTCTTGATCAAAAATCAGGTATGGAGGCACAAATGAACTCACTTTCCAATTTAGGACTTTTGAGTCGGTTTGTTGAAATGCTTACCGATTCACGCAGTTTTCTTTCCTATCCCCGTCATGAGTATTTCCGTCGAATCCTTTGTAATCTTATCGGTAATGATGTTGAGCAGGGGATATTACCAGCGTCAAAAATGGATTTACTCAGTCAAATGGTAGAAAATATATCCTATAAAAATGCGAAACGATTTTTAATTTTTAAAATTACAATATAATGAAACTCGAAAAGTACAGTATTGGAGTTGGAGATCGTTTCACTCACCAAGGTAAAGCTCAGCTAAAAGCAATCATGAGGGCAAATGAAAAAGGATTGAATATATGTCCTGTATGGAATAAATCAAACAGAGAACATTCATATGTAGGAACCAATCCTTCTGATACACGAAAAGAGGCTGATGAAGCAGTTAAAGCCCTAAATTTTAAAGGACAATATTTTGTTGATGCAGATCATATCAATTTGAATACTGTGTCTAAGTATGTCGAAACATCGGATTTTTTCACCCTTGATGTAGCATCATTTATTGGTAAAGAGAGCAGTCAAAAAGATATAGATGCGTTTGTAGCATCTTGCAAAAAATATATGGGACAATTGTATATTCCAGGTATTGAAAAGCCACTGCAAATAACCAAAGAACTGTTATATGAGGCAGCTTCAAAATTTTTAGCAGCAATGAATCAAGCATCAGAAATCTATGTCTATTTAAAAAAGGAGAAAGGCGAGAACTGTTTTATCACAGAAGTATCCATGGATGAAATTGAATTTCCTCAGACTCCAATAGAAATGTTGTTTATTTTAAAAATGTTGGTAAATAAGGGTGTACAGGTACAAACAATTGCACCGAAATTTACAGGACGTTTCAATAAGGGTGTCGACTATGTTGGTGATCTGGATCAGTTTGCCAAAGAGTTTGAAGAAGATGTATTGGTGATTGATTTTGGCGTAAAAGAATTTGGATTACCACAAGAATTAAAGCTTAGCGTTCACTCAGGCAGTGATAAATTCTCCATTTATCCGATAATGGCAAAAGTGATTAAAAAACACGATAAAGGATTACACCTTAAAACAGCAGGTACAACATGGCTTGAAGAAGTGATAGGACTTTCGATGTCAGGAGGAGAAGGGTGAGAGTTAGCTAAGAGAATATACACAGAATCATATAATCGGCGAGAAGAACTTTGTGCCCCATATTCCGATGTTATAGATATTGATGTATCAAAACTCCCTACTATCGAAGAAGTTAATGGGTGGTCAAGTGAAAAATTTGCGAATACCCTTCGTCATATTCCTGATCATGTTGAGTATAATCCTAATTTCCGGCAGTTGATTCATGTAGCATATAAGGTTGCTGCGGAAATGGACAAAGAGTATATTGAATTGCTTGTCAAATATGCCGATGTAGTTGGTTCATGTGTAGAAGAGAATATTTATGATAGACATTTAAGAAGATTATTTTCAATATAAAAGAATTCTAAATATTTAGAAAGTCAATCATTGTTTATTTAGGTTAAGTCTTGTAAAAAAATCCAATTTGTGTTTCAAAAGATACAAATTAAGGAACAATTTGTTTGATTTAACAAAATTTAAACCAAAATCATGACGAAAAAATTGAAAACGGAGTTAATATATTAGTGAGGGGAGGTTGTAATTTTGATTTTTCAATATCTTAGCAGACAAAAAAATGAATAATATGTTTTTAGGAAATTCAAATAGTAAGTATAAATTATTATTATTTGTTCTGTTTAATTTTTTAATCGTTAAATCCCCTGTTTTATCACAAACAGCCTGGTTTGCCGATGGTTACCATGGTGGAATTTATGGTCATTATCCCATGTGGCAGGCAAAGTTTATGGTAGATCAGTTGAAAAATAATCCCGATTGGGCAATAAATCTTGAGGTTGAACCGGAAACATGGGATACAATAAGCATTAAAGATGCAGAAAATTTCAAGAAATTACAGACATATTATGATATAGAAAGAAGTTCAGGTCGGATTGAGTTTGTAAATCCTACCTGGGCCCAGCCATATTGTTATAATATTTCGGGAGAAAGTATAATAAGGCAATTCTTTTATGGAATTGCAAAGACCAAGGAATATTTTCCAAACGCAATTTTTCACACCTATTCTGTAGAGGAACCTTGTTTTACAAGTAGTTTACCACAAATTTTGAAAGGTTTCGGATTCAAATATGCCGTACTCAGAAACCCCAACACCTGTTGGGGTGGATACACCAGCGCTTTCGGGAAAGATTTGGTAAATTGGATTGGTCCCGATGGAACATCCATACCGTCTGTTCCTCGGTATGCTATCGAAGGACTTTCTGAAGAATCAACATGGCAGACAGAATCGTGGATGAATTCAAATAGTTTTATTGATAAATGTTTTGCTAATAGCATAGAATATCCTGTAGGAATGTGTTTTCAGGATGCAGGTTGGAATGGAGGTCCTTGGAAAAATGAATATCAACCAACAGTATATACTACCTGGACGAATTATATAGAGATGGTTAAAGATAAAGTTGAGCCTGATGATTGGAAATTTACTCAAGAAGATATTATGCCGGGATTGGTTTGGGGAGCACAGGTAATACAAAAAATAGCACAACAGGTACGAGAAAATGAAAACCGTTTAATCATGTCAGAAAAGATGTCTGCGTTAGATTATCTTTTTAATGATACATCATGGCCCGAGACAGACTTTGCAGATGCATGGCGTACGTTGATGCTGGCTCAACACCACGATTGCTGGATTGTTCCGTATAACGGTAAACCCGGGGATACATGGGCTGATAAGGTAACAAGATGGACCAACTTATCGAATCGAATAGCAGAAGAGAAAATCTTTCATCTATTTGGTGAGACAGTGAATTCAAAATGTATCCGTGTATATAATACTCTTGGTACTAGGAGGAAGGAGATGGTTACTCTTTTGTTACCTGATAATTTATCTGGACGAGAGATAACTGTATTTGATTCTTCGGAAAAAATTGTCGCATCTCAAGTATCAGAAGATTCAACTGGGAAAAGCACTCTCCATTTTATTGCTTTGGTTTCGGGAATGGGATATGCTTCTTACAATATTAAAGATGGTGCAGGAAAAAAAGTAAAAAAATTGATAGAATATCATTCTAAAGATAATGTCAAAATTGAAACTGATTTTTATTCTGTGCTTTTTGATTCCTCGAAAGGAGGTGCAATTACCAGTCTTGTTGATAAGAAAAACGGATGTAAAGAGCTAGTGCAGAGGGGTCGACTATTGAATAACCTAAAAGGATTTTTTTACGAGAAAGGAAGATTTTACGAAGGAGCTGAAAGCAGGGCAAAAATATCTATTATAGAAGAAGGTACTCTTTTTGTCAAAGTAAAGATTGAAAATATAATTGCCGGAAATAGTTACTATCAATTGATTACATTTAATAAAAAAAATCCAAGGATAGATTTTGCATTGCATATTGACTGGAAAGGACAACCCGGAATCGGTGCTTATGACAATAGTCATAATTTTAGAGCAGAAGATAGAAATAAGGCGTTTTATAATGATAAGTACAAACTTCATTTAGAGTTTCCGTTCAATGAGATTGGAGATAGATTATTTAAAAATGCTCCATTTGATGTTTGTGAAAGTGAACTTGAAAACACCCTCTATTCAAGTTGGGATTGTATCAAACATAATGTGATATTAAATTGGGTTGATTTGACTAATCAAGTTAAAGATAGAGGGGTAGCCCTCTTCTCTGACCATACAACCAGTTATATTCAGCATGAAGATTTACAGTTAGGTTTGACGGTTCAATATGTAGGTAAAGCGCTTTGGGGTCGCGACTACAAAATTCATGGTCCGACAGATATTAAATATGCAATATTTCCACATACAGAAGATTGGGAAAAAGGAATGGTGCAAAAGGCAAGCAATGAATGGAATGAACCGCTGATAGCAAAATTCATGACTGATTCGACTACATATTCCGAAAAGAATTTAATTGAGATCTTAGACGATAATCTGGAAATATCTTCTGTAATTGTTGATGATAACGCTCTGATAGTTCGTTTTTTTAATACTTCATCTACTAATAAGCCTCAGAGAATACTATTGAATTGTGATGTTGAAAAAATTGAGCAGATCGATTTGAATGGAAATACTATTTCAGAAGTGACCTATAAAGAAACGGCAAATGGGCAATTATCCATGCAGATTATAATTCCTCAATTTGGATTTCAGACACTGAAAATGAAAGGAATCAAGATAAATTGACAAACCTATTCAGGAATATGATGTATATAATCCCAAATTAATATGATAAAGGTTCTTATTATGATGTCATACATGAGATTAAAGAGATGCTAGTAGCCAATATGGGGCAGTCCTATGTTTAATAAGGATACAATTACCCATGAAGATGGAAGAATTGAAATTGGAAGTGCAATAAAATATAAGAATTTGTTATTTCGATGATGTTCTATAATTATTAAATATGTATCTTTATTAATAATAAATTATAAATAATAACCATATGAAAAATATTAACATTATTTCAGATAAATTGAGTAGAAGAGGATTTTTAAATACAACTGCAATTATAGCAGCAGGTACTTTAATTCCTACATTTAATTCTTGTGGAAATAACAAACAGATAGTTAAATCAAACGAAAAATCAGGTATAATTCTTAACTCAAAATATGCAGGAGTGCAGATTGGTGCTATTACATATAGTTTTCGTGATTTGAAAGGTGGCTTGGAAGAAACAATCAAAGCCTGTACAGACGCGGGAATAAGTTCAGTAGAACTAATGGGAACAGGTATTGAAGATTATCTGGGAGCTCCAAACTCTAAGAATGTATTTGAATTAAAAGAGTGGCGTAAGTCACACGGAACTCTGGAAAAATATGCACAACTTCGAAACAAATTTAATGATGCAGGTATAAATATTCATATCTATAAATGGGTAGCCGGAAATACTGAAGATGAACTTGATTATTCATTCAAAGTGGCTAAAGCTCTTGGTGCAATTGGAATAAGCGATGAATTGAATGAATCAAATGCCCAACAAATGGGTTCCATTGCTGCACAAAATGGAATGTATGCTATTTTGCACAATCACTTTCAATATGCAGAAACTAATTTCAATGTGGAAAAATTGTTATCATATTCACCGGCAAATATGCTAAACTTCGATATTGGTCACTATTTTGGTTCAACAGGCTTAAATCCGACTGAATTCATCCGTAATTACCATGAACGTATAGCTAGTATTCACCTTAAAGATAAAACAGGGAAAAGCAATACAACTCAAGAAAATAAAAATCAGGTTTGGGGACAGGGAGAAACGCCAATGTCAGAGGTACTTCTTCTAATTAGAGATAAGAAATGGCCCATCTATTGCGATATCGAACTAGAGTATTCTGTAGCTCCATGGTCTTCTTCAGTAAAAGAGGTGAGAATTTGCAAAGAGTATTGCCGACAAATATTAATATAATCAATGACGAAATATAGATTATATAAAACTTCGTGAAATATTACTGAACGATAAACAAGTATTGGCAGTTGATTTAACAAATTAAGTTGTTATATTTGCTAATAAAAACAAACGTTATTCAAAATCTATTTGAAGAATGCAAAAAAAGATTCGTATTAAAGACATTGCAGAAATGGCGGGAGTATCTACTGGAACTGTGGATAGAATTCTCCATAATAGAGGAAGCGTGTCACCTGTTGCAAGAGAGGCTGTTGAAAAAGTACTGGAACGTGTGAAGTATCGTCCTAATGTGCATATTTCCGGAATGTCGCTAAAAAGAAAATATAAGATTTTAATAACTACCCCCCAACAATCACACGGAGAGTATTGGGAAACCATTCATAATGGTATAAAACGAGCTTTAATTGAGTATGAGAATATTGATGTAGAGTGCCTGATTCATACTTATAATCAATATGATATTTACTCTTGTAGGGATACTTTTAAGTTTATTCTTTCAATAGATGCGGATGCTTATATAATTGGTCCTACGTTTAAGGAAGAGACTGTTCAATTGACACAGGAATTGGATAAAGAAAAGATTCCTTATATTTATGTCGATTCGATGGTTGAAGGAACATCGCCGCTGGCTTTCTTTTCTTCTGATCCTTATATGTGTGGGCACCTGATGTGTAAACTTATTTCATATATTATTCCTGAAAATAGTGGAATTGGAATTCTTCAGGCTGTGCGAATTGGTGATGAAAGTGCGAATAATACGGTTCTTCGCAAAAATGGATTTCTTGATTATCACAAAAAAGAAAAATTACATAACAAGGTTTACCGGATACCTTTTTCAGTGATGGAGCCTCAAAAAAACGAGCAATTACTGAGTGAATTTTTCAATTTAAATTCATCTATCGGGGGGGTAGTGGTTTTAAATTCGAGAGGAAGTGTGATTGCGAACTTTTTGGCGGATAATAAAATTGAGAATATGAAACTGGTTTGTATTGATGTTACAAATCAGAATGTAGAGGCACTTGAATTAGGATATATAGATTTTTTGGTTGGTCAAGAACCGGAACATCAGGGCTACTTAGCTATGAAAACCCTTATTGAGCACTTGATTTATAGAAATCCGATAAAAGTTGAAAATTATGTGCCATTGGATATTCTTACAAAAGAAACTATTGGTTATTACAAAGAATTTAAAGAAGTAGAATATATTTAATGAAGTTTTCTGTTATTATTCCTGTTTATAATCGCCCCGACGAGTTGGATGAATTGTTGCAAAGTCTCACTGAACAATCTTTTTCTGATTTTGAAGTTGTTGTGGCAGAAGATGGATCTACGAAGAAGAGTGATACTGTCGTAAAGAAATATAAAAAGCGATTGCAAATTATTTATTTCGAAAAATCAAATTCGGGACCAGGATTAACAAGGAATGAGGGTGCAAAGAAGGCAACAGGAGATTATTTGGTTTTTTTTGATTCAGATTGCATCATTCCCAAAGATTATTTCCTGAACGTAGAAGATTATCTGACAAAATATCCTATTGATGCATTTGGTGGACCAGATAGAGCATTACCAACATTTACCTCAATTCAAAAAGCCATTAATTATTCTATGACATCTTTTTTTACTACCGGGGGAATTCGAGGTGGGAAAAAGTCGATGGATAAGTTTCATCCCCGTAGTTTTAATCTTGGTGTTACTCGTGAAGCATTCGATTCTATTGGAGGATATGGAACAATGCGTTTTGGAGAAGATGTTGATTTTAGTTTGAGATTATTAGCAGCAGGTTTTTCGACAGCACTTATTACCGATGCATTTGTTTACCACAAAAGACGAACAAATTTCAGGCAGTTTTTTAAACAGGTGAGTAATTCAGGGATTGCGCGTATTAACTTGCATTTGGGTCACCCAGGTTCTTTGAAATTAGTGCATTTACTTCCTTCGGCATTTGTTGTTTGTATGGTAGTTATTCTTTTGTTATCTTTCTTTTTTCCTGTGTTGCTTTTAATTCCATTAATGTACAGTTTGCTTGTTTTTATAGATTCATGTCTAAAAAATAAATCTATAAAAGTAGGCCTATTCAGCATAATTGCTTCATGGGTTCAACTTTTTGGTTATGGTAGTGGTTTTTTAGTAGCAGTATGGAATCGTCTGATTTTAAAAAAAGGAGAATTTAAGGTTTTTGAAAAGAAATTCTACAAATAACTTATTCTTTTATTCCATAAGCCAAATCACCAGCATCACCCAAACCAGGAATAATATACGAGTTATTATCTAAATAGGGATCTATTGCTGCAGTCCAAATGGTTGTTTTATCTTCGGGGAAATGCTGACGACAATATTCTATTGCTTGTTTGCTTGATATAATGCTGGCTACATGAATTTTAGCCGGTTCCCCTTTAGTCAATAAGGATTTATATGTCAATTCCATACTACCTCCTGTTGCCAACATAGGATCTGTGATGATGAGAGTTTTATTTTCTATGCATGGAGATGCAATATATTCGATGTGGATGCTAAAAGATTCGTGACTTTCTTTGTATTTCCTGTAGGCCGAGACAAAAGCATTTTCAGCGTTGTCAAAATAATTCAGAAATCCGTGATGAAATGGGAGACCTGCTCGTAATATTGTACTGAGAACGACTTGCTCATTCAATTTATTAGCCTTAGCTTTTGAGAGAGGTGTATCTACTTCAATCTCTTTATATTTCAATGTTTTACTTATCTCATATGCCATGATTTCGCCAATGCGTTCTATATTTCTACGAAATCTTAAACTGTCGTTCTGAATGGTTACATCTCTTAATTCACGAATAAAATTACAGAGTAATGAATTCTGCTCGGATAAATCAACAACTTTCATAAAGGATTAGCTAATATAATATGTTTCATAAAATCAGGGGCAAAGTTAATAGGTTTACTTCATTTAAAAACATTTTGAGAATTTTTTTGTTACAATGAAATGAGAGAATTTAGAATTTAATTAAAGATTTTTTTCTTTAATTGTATATGTATTTAAATATTAATTACTATTTTTGTATTCCACTAATAAGAACTAAAAAATTGTTTTATTATAATATTATTCAAATTATTAATTCCGTAATTAAATGGCAAATTTAGATTTAAAAAAGTATGGCATTGCAGACGTAAAAGAGGTTTTTTACAATCCTTCTTATGATCTGTTGTTCGAAGAAGAAACAAAACCAGAATTGGAAGGTTTTGAGAAAGGTCAGGTAACGGAACTTGGAGCAGTGAACGTTATGACTGGAGTTTATACCGGTCGTTCACCTAAGGACAAGTTTTTTGTAATGGACGATGTCTCAAAAGACACAATTTGGTGGACTTCTGACGAATATAAAAACGATAACAAGCCTCTTTCTGAAGCTTCTTGGGCTGAATTAAAGAAAATTGCAACTAATCAATTATCGGGTAAACGCTTATTTGTTGTAGATACATTTAGTGGTACAAACGAGAGTACTCGTTTAAAAATCCGTTTCATTATGGAGGTTGCTTGGCAAGCTCATTTTGTAAAGAACATGTTTATCCGTCCTACTGAAGAGGAATTGGCTAATTATGGCGAACCTGATTTTGTTGTAATGAATGCTTCAAAAACAGATGCAGGTGAAGATTGGTCAAAACTAGGTCTTAATTCAAAAACATTTACTGTATTCAATTTAACTGAAAAGATTCAGTTGATTGGAGGTACTTGGTATGGTGGTGAAATGAAAAAAGGTATGTTCTCTTATATGAACTATCTGTTGCCACTTCAAGGTATTGCTTCTATGCACTGTTCTGCAAACACTGATCTTAACGGTGAAAGTACTGCTATTTTCTTTGGTCTTTCAGGAACAGGTAAAACTACTTTGTCAACAGATCCAAAAAGATTATTGATTGGTGATGATGAACATGGATGGGACGACGAAGGAGTATTCAATTTTGAAGGAGGTTGCTATGCAAAAGTTATTAGCTTGAGCAAGGAGCACGAACCAGATATTTACAAAGCTATCAAACGTGATGCTCTTTTAGAGAATGTTACTGTTGATGCCAATGGTACAATTGATTTCGATGATAAGTCGGTTACTGAAAACACACGTGTTTCTTATCCTATTTATCATATCGACAATATTGTAAAACCAGTATCAAAAGGTCCAGCTGCAAAACAAGTTATTTTCCTTTCAGCTGATGCTTTTGGAGTATTGCCTCCGGTATCAATTTTGACACCTGAGCAAACACAGTATTATTTCTTGTCTGGTTTTACTGCTAAATTGGCTGGTACAGAACGCGGTATTACTGAACCAACACCAACTTTCTCGGCATGTTTTGGTGCTGCTTTCCTTTCATTGCATCCTACAAAATATGCAGAAGAATTGGTAAAGAAAATGGAAAAATCAGGTGCTAAAGCATATTTAGTAAATACTGGTTGGAACGGTACAGGAAAACGTATTTCTATTAAAGATACAAGAGGTATTATCGACGCAATTCTTGATGGATCAATCGATAAAGCTCCTACAAAGACGATGCCTTATTTCGATTTTGTAGTTCCTACTGAACTTCCAGGTGTAAATCCAGCAATTCTTGATCCTCGTGATACTTATGCTGAAGCTTCTCAATGGGAAGAAAAAGCAAAAGATCTTGCTGCTCGTTTTACTAAGAACTTTTCTAAATTTACAAGTAATGATGCAGGTAAAGCATTAGTTGCTGTCGGTCCTAAATTGTAATTAGGTTTTATTAAATATAAAATCCCACTTTTTGTGAGTGGGATTTTTTTATTTTATCTTATTTAGCCTTTTAGTCTTTTAGTCTTTAATGATTTTGATTTCTACTTTTCTGAAATCGATTGGATGTCCTTCGCTTTGTAATGATATTGTACCCTTACTCAACATCTTTGTATTACCGTTGAGAGTTGCCAATTTTTCATAATTTGCTTCACGATCGTCCAGTTGAGGTTGATTATATGTCATCAATGTATCACCTTCAAAAATATGGTGAATTACTTCATTTCCACGAACTACAACTTCTGCAACATGCCAGTCTTCTCCATAAACAGGTTTTGAATTTGAATTTGTACAATGATCAAGAATTAATTGACCATCCATTACAAAGTTTGTTCCGGGAGTGCATAGATTCATGTTTGAGCGTTGAACCAGCGAGTCGCTTCCAAGAAGTTGAACCTCTATTGAAGCCGGGAACTCTTGATTTTTATCCATCGATTCGGGTGTTTGGCCATGTATCATAATTCCACTGTTTTTGTAAGCCCAGCCAGGTGCTCCAGGACATTGATTGCCAACAATGCGATATTCGACACGAAGAATATAATTTGAAAACGGTTCATTATAGAAAAGATGGCCAAATCGGTTGTTCAGAGAGTCATAAGCGTCATATCGAACTTTAATCATACCATCTTCAACTCGAAAGGTATTTCCGAAATTATCGTTTACGTCGTATCCGTTAATTTTTACAGTCCAGTTTGTTAGATCATTACCATTAAATAATTGGATCCATTCATCAGAGGATTGGTTTTTGTTTTGATTGCAACTGAGTAAAAGAGGGGTAATCAGAATTAGAAATGAAAATAATTTGAGTTGTTTCATATTATCGAATTAATTTATTTTATCAATATGGTTCAAATTTAATACATTTTCTTCCATAAAACTGTGATTTGCACAATTTTAGTTTTTATATTTGTCGAATTGATATAATTCACTATTCATTTCGTGAGATTTTGAATAATTACGATTTAATTTTAATATGATGAAAAGGATAATTTTAAGTTTATTAGTTGTTTTAGTTTTCTTGTTTTTTGGTTCTTGTGTTTTAAAACAAAATAAAACCCAATCGAAATTTACATCTCAAATACAATACGAGACTGTGCGTCCTTCCGGACAGGAGAATGTTTTACAATTGGCGGTTGATCCAATTCCAACGGTTAGAATTGGTTTTATTGGAGTAGGCAATAGAGGCAGTGCAGCCGTTCGACGTTATACTTTTATGGAAGGAGTTGAAATTGTTGCATTATGTGATTTAGTAGAATCTCGAGTTAAAAAATCGCAAGAAGATCTTAAAAATAAAGGTATTTCGCCAGCTGCTGAATATGTGGGTGAAGAAGCATGGAAGCAAGTCTGTGAACGAGAAGATATTGATCTCATATATATATGTACAGATTGGGGAACGCATACTCCGATGGCTGTTTATGCAATGGAAAAGGGGAAACATGTAGCCATAGAAGTTCCCGGTGCCACATCAGTTGATGAATGTTGGCAGTTAGTAAATACAGCAGAAAAGACAAGACGTCATTGTATGATATTAGAAAATTGTTGTTACGATTTTTTCGAACTTAATACTTTGAATATGGCTCAGCAGGGAGTCTTTGGTGAAATTGTTCATGGTGAAGGAGCCTATATTCATGACTTAAGGACACAATTAAAATCAAATGGTTGGCGAATCAAATATTATGAAGATTATACCGGTAATCCATACCCTACCCATGGATTTGGCCCCATTTGTCAAGCTATGAATATTCATAGAGGGGATAAAATGAATTATTTAGTTTCTGTTTCTTCAGATCAATTTGGAATTACGAATTATTTGAAAGACACATTTGGTGAAAATTCAAAAGAGGTACAGAAAACTTATAAGTTGGGCGATATGAACACAACCATAATTAAAACTCAAAAAGGTAAAACAATTATGGTTCAGCATGATGTTACAAGTCCCAGACCTTATAGTCGTTTACATACTTTAAGTGGGACAAAGGGTTTTGCTCAGAAATATCCTGATTCTAAAATTGCATTGGAACCCAATCCACATGAATTTCTTTCGGAAGAAGAGTTTAATAAATGGTTAAAGCAATACGAACATCCATTTATCAAGGAGATTGGAGAGTATGCAAAGGAAGTTGGAGGGCATGGTGGTATGGATTTTATTATGGATTATCGATTAATATATTGTTTAAGAAATGGTTTGCCACTTGATATTGATGTATATGACACAGCTGAATGGTCATGTTTGTTTGAGTTAACTGAAATATCCGCATCATCTGGAGGTGTTCCTGTAAGGATACCAGATTTCACTCGTGGAGATTGGAATAAATTGAGCGGTTTAAAATTTGCAGGTATTTGAAAATCAGAAATATAATCGAATAAATAAATTAGATAAAAACAGCGTAATAATTTGTTTTATTGAAAATAAATTATTATATTTGTATTAATCTAAATTAAATAACATGTGTAAAAATTCTTTGATATTAATATTCACATTCTTTTTTATCTTCTCATCAAATTCTGTTTATACCCAGAATCGTTGGACTGTTGACGGTGATAGAGGAATCACATGGAGTATAAAGAGTGGTGATGTTCATGCAGACCACATTGAAATGAGTGGAAAGCAGATTTCAGTTGTATTACGATATGGTATAAATAAAGAGGGGACTTTTACAATTAATAAAAGTTTGATATTTCCATTATTAAGGACTATTCCAAACAACACTCATGCTAGTTTAATGCGCCGATCTGACTGGAATATTTTAGATCAAATCACTGTAAATGGTTATTCGCTTACAGATGAAAAGGTTAAGCGAATTTCTATAAAAGGTCTGTTGGATATTGACAGCGATTTTAATACAACTTCAGGTAATATCAACATTAAGAGAACTTATTTTCCTTCGACAGAACTGCCTGTTTTTTTAGAAAGTTACCAAATGGAGAATATAAGTGAAAAAGAAATGACGTTGGAATTGCCTAAATCAAATTCAGTTATTACTACAAATTCTGAAAAAGGAGTTGATGGAAGCTACGTCATTGAAATGTATACGGACAAATCCGGCAGTTTTATTCTAAAACCAGGTGAAGTAATTAATTTTTTTGCATATACAACTGGTCACAAAAAGAATGAATCATCCCTAATTGTTGACGGGCAACGTGAAATGAATAACAGAGAAGCCTTGGTTGTTTCATGGATGGGTGATTTGGTTCTTGAAAGTCCTAATGAGGTAATAAATACGATGTTTGCCTATTCAAAAATTCGTGCTCTTGAAAGTATTTATGAAACTAAAAATGGACCAATGCATGGTCCTGGAGGTGAGTCATATTATGCGGCAATCTGGGCGAACGATCAGGCTGAATATATCAATCCATATTTTCCCTATACCGGTTATGAATATGGTAGTAAATCGGCACTTAATTCATTTAGGCATTTTGCAAACTATATGAATGATGAGTGGAAGCCAATACCAAGTTCAATAATTGCAGAGGGAATTGATATTTGGAATGGAGCCGGTGATAGAGGAGATGCAGCGATGATTGCATATGGTGCTGCCAGGTATGCGTTGGCAAGTGGCAATAAATCTGAAGCTGTTCAGTTAATGACTCTTATTGATTGGTGTTTGGAGTATTGTCGTCGTAATTTGAATGGACAGGGTGTTGTTAAATCCGATACAGATGAATTAGAAAATCGTTTCGAGGCAGGAGAAGCCAATTTGTGCACATCGTCATTATATTATGATGCCCTTATATCGTCGGCTTATCTTAATCAGGAAATTGGTGGTCTATCCAACAAAAGTAACGAATATCGTAATCAAGCTAAGAAATTACGTGAGAATATAGAAAATTATTTTGGTGCGAATGTAGAAGGATTTAAAACATATCAATATTATAAAGGAAATGATATTTTGAGGTCCTGGATTTGCATACCATTGACCGTTGGCATTAAAGAAAGAACGGAAGGTACGCTAGGAGCACTTTTTTCTCCGCGTCTGTGGACAAAAGATGGTTTACTTACACAAGCCGGAAGTTCAACTTTTTGGGATCGTTCTACACTATATGCTTTGCGTGGGGCTTTCATTGCAGGAGCGACAGAAAAAGCTGTTAGTTATTTAAATGATTATTCTACAACCCGGTTACTGGGAGATCATGTACCTTATGCTATTGAAGCATGGCCAGAAGGTAGTCAGCGTCATCTTTCGGCCGAAAGTGGGTTATATGGACGTATCATTACTGAAGGGATTTTTGGAATTCGACCAACTGGTCTAAATTCCTTTTCACTCACACCACGTCTTCCTAAAGATTGGAATGAAATGGCACTTAGGAGGATAATGGCTTTTAATACTTGTTTTGATGTTGAAGTAGAAAGATTGAAGGACAATAAAATGTTGGTAACTATTCTAATAGGTGATGAAGAAGTTTTTAAAAAGACAATAAAAGATGGTGATTTGTTATCCTACAAATTATGATGAAGAGTACTTAACATTTAAATATTAAAACCTATATTTTGAATTCTAAATTATCAATTAAATAGTTTCTTCCCATGAAGAATAACTGTAAAAATCTTTTTATAATAA
>JBAYZS010000021.1:0-34091 GCA_041672395.1 Dysgonamonadaceae bacterium
TACCTTCTTTTGTTTCCACACATTTTGTAATTGCATCCAGCGCTTTTTTCACTGCTACTTCATCTCGATCATCTCTCAAACCTTTAAGTCTCTCAACCTGTTGCTTACGCACTTCAGTATTATCAACTTCGAGGATATCAATAGGATCTTCTTGCTCTAAACGATATTCATTCACACCGATAATCTTCTGTAATCCTGAGTCGATACGAGCCTGTGTTCTGGCTGCTGCTTCTTCAATACGCATTTTTGGAACGCCTGTTTCAATAGCTTTAGCCATACCACCCAATTTCTCGATTTCTTGGATCAAATCCCATGCTTTATGAACCAATTCATTGGTGAGCGATTCAACATAATAAGAACCAGCCCAAGGATCAACATGTTTTGTAACATAGGTTTCTTCCTGAACATAGATCTGTGTGTTACGGGCAATACGAGCAGAAAAATCTGTTGGCAATGCAATGGCTTCGTCAAGAGCATTGGTATGCAATGATTGTGTGTGTCCCAATGCAGCGGCCATAGCTTCAATGACTGTACGCCCAACATTGTTATATGGATCTTGTTCGGTCAACGACCAACCAGAAGTCTGACAGTGGGTGCGCAATGCCATAGATTTAGGATTTTTAGCTCCTAAACTCTTTACGATTTTTGCCCACAACAAACGACCGGCACGCAGTTTTGCAATCTCCATAAAGTGATTCATTCCAATACCCCAGAAGAATGACAAACGAGGTGCAAATTTATCAATATCGATACCTGCATTCATACCGGCACGCAAATATTCAATACCATCTGCCAATGTATAAGCCAATTCAATATCGGCTGTAGCTCCCGCTTCCTGCATGTGATAACCTGAAATAGAGATTGAATTAAACTTAGGCATTTTCTGCGAAGTATATTCAAAAATATCAGCAATAATCTTCATCGAGAATTCTGGTGGATAAATATAAGTGTTACGAACCATGAATTCTTTCAAAATATCATTCTGAATTGTTCCCTGCATTTCTTCTAGTTTAGCACCTTGTTCTTGTGCAGCAACAATATAGAAAGCAAGAATTGGAAGTACTGCACCGTTCATAGTCATGGATACCGACATTTTGTTCAAAGGAATTCCGTCGAACAACACTTTCATATCTTCTACAGAACAGATAGATACTCCTGCTTTACCTACATCACCAAATACACGCTCATTATCAGCATCATATCCACGATGTGTAGGAAGGTCAAATGCAACAGACAACCCTTTTTGTCCAGATGCTAAATTACGACGATAGAACGCATTCGATTCTTCAGCAGTAGAAAATCCTGCATACTGACGAATTGTCCAGGGACGCATCACATACATAGCTGAATATGGTCCCCTCATGAAAGGAGGAATACCAGCAGCATAATTCAGATGCTCCATACCTTCAAGGTCACCCTTTGTATAAACAGGCTTCACAGGAATCTGTTCCGGAGTAAACCAATCGGCCTTAATCTCATTTTTTTCAGCCCACTCTTCTACATTAGAAGTAATGTCAAAGTCGACCGATTGAATGTTGATGTCTTTAAAATTTGGTTTCATTATTTTGGTATATTAATTGTTTTTTATTCTTTATTATTTGGATTCTGATTCTTTTTCGAAACGTTACATTATCGGAAATAAAATAAATACTGCCACATCCCATACTGCATGTGAAACCACTAGAGGAACAAGATTCTTATTATATCTGTACATTAATCCCCAGAATATTCCGCAAATCAATGCCGCCATAATCAGTATGAAATTGAATGACCAGATATGAACAAGTGCATAGATTAAAGTGGTGAATAAAAATGCTTTCCACTCTCCATGTTTCTTAATAAACGAATGTTGCACATAACCGCGCCAGAATATTTCTTCGGCTGGACCAATTATAAATAATAATCCTAGTCCAATCCATATTTTATCCTGACCATCCTTCATCGCATAGATGCTGTCGACTTGCGTGCGAGCAAAATCGAACAACCAAGTAGCAACAAATTCTCCTATGTAAAATACCACCCATAAAAAAGCTGCACCTAATATTCCTAAACTAATTGATTTCCAGTTGAAATCAAACTGTTTCAGAATTTCTTTTCGTTGCAATAAACTAATTGTAATCAATATCAATGCCGAAATCGTCATAGCAATCCAAAAGTTGAAATAACCTTTTGTCCATGGCGAAAACATGAAAAACCACAATATAGCAGCAACTAATATGTTCAGCGTCAACTTTTTCATAATAATCCTGCGATAAAATTAGATATTGCAAGTAACAAACTGAAAATCATCACCAACTGAGCCGATTTGCCATCAAGGTCTTTAATCAATTCAGGTTTTTCGATACTTGCTAAACGAACCTCTTTTATATTATTTATCAATAATGGAAATGAGAGCCAAACCAACAAACTGAGCGGATGCAATATTCCGAGTATAACAGTCAATGTAATTATCAGATAAGCACCAACGCCAAGGATAATATATTGATTTATAGAGCCTTTTATACCCAACAACATAGCCTGGGTTTTAATATTGGCTTTTCCATCGTCTCTAATATCCCGCGTGTTATTAGCATGAAGAATATTCACGATCAGAAATCCAAGTGAAGACCCAATCAATAAAATTTTCCAACTTAACATGTTCGTCATAACCAAATAGGTTCCCAACGCGATGCAAAGTCCATAAATAATAAAGATTGTGAGATCACCTAAAGCACGATATTTCATTTTATAGTAGAAATAAGTGCCTAACACACCAACTGCTCCAATCCACAATAAATGCAAGGATGTTTTTAATACCAGTAATAAACCGATTAAACTGCCAATAGCAAGTAGTACCAAACCATAATTCAATATAGTTTTTGGTTTGAAAACACCGTCGACTAACATTCGACTTGAACCAAAGGACTCTTTTCGGTCTACTGTGTATAAATAGTCATAATAATCGCTGATTAGATTGCCTGATGCTTGAAAAATAGCAGCACCAAAAAATGCTAAAACACCATATAACCAATTAACATCCAGTGGAGTATTACTATTTACATAAAATGCATAAGAAATAGCAACTAATGCAGGCATGGTTGATGCAGGAAAAGACCATGGGCGAATGGCTATTAACCAATCTTTTCGGGATGGACTCATTTGTCTAGTTTTTAATCATATGAATCAGAAATACAAACTGTTTATTTCAAAAGCTTTTCGTTGAATCCTTTTAAAGTATCCAAAACATTGCTTCTTACATTAATGAAATGCTCAATACCATTAGCTTTCAAATCATCCATACAAGCTGGAGCACCGGCAACAACAAAAATTTCTTTTCCATTCTTAACCAGTTCATAAGCTTTAGGAGCTAATTCTGCGTATTCATCATCGCTTGAGCAAAGAACAATTACGTCTGCATTCTTTTCTCGGGCAGCTTTTACACCATCTTCAACAGACTCAAAACCGATATTGTCGATAATTTCATAACCGGCAACGGCAAAGAAGTTGGACGAGAATTGAGCACGTGCCAAACGCATTGCTAGATTCCCAATTGTAAGCATAAACACTTTAGGAGCATTTACATTAGCTTCGGTAGCCAAACGTAGTTCGTTGAATGATTCAGCTAAACGATAGGTATTCAACTTTTTGAATGGTGCATTTTCACCACAACCACAGTTTGATTCTGTCTTTTCACTAATCTTTTCAGACATTGTTTCAGTGAAATTAGGATATTGATTTGTTCCAACCAAAACCTCTTTTCTTGATGATAAAGCTTTTACGCGAGCTTCTGATGATGCTTCAATGGCATCCTGAACAGAACCGGCTTTCAGTGCTTCATAGAAACCAATTTCTTCTGTTTCAAGAAATAGTTTCCAAGCTTGCTCTGCTAAAGAAAGGGTTAGATTTTCAATATAATATGAGCCGGCAGCCGGGTCTGTAATCTTATTAAAATGTGATTCTTCTTTCAGAATTAATTGTTGATTAACAGCAATACGTTCTGCAAACTCTGAAGGAGTTTCAAAAGATTCATCAAAAGGACGAACTGTTAAAGAATCAACAACGCCTAAAGTAGCTGACATACTTTCTGTTTGTGAACGCAACAAGTTAACATATGGATCGAAAACCGATTGGTTAAATCGAGAAGTAGTTGCATGAATATTCATTTTAGCTGCACAACGACAGGTGCCGTCTTCTGCCTTATTATCGCATTCGTTTTTGCATGGTGGTTTATAAGCGTTAACTATTTCAGCCCATAACCATCTGGCAGCACGGAACTTAGCAATTTCCATGAAATAGTTTGATCCAACACCAAATTCAAACTTGATTTTCTTGGCTGCCATAGCGGGATCTATACCTTTTTCAATCAGTGTACCCAGTACCTGATTTCCATAAGAAAGACTATAACCCAATTCTTGATAGCTATATGCACCAGCATCGCTAATCATGTTCCCTGTAACAGAAATAACTCTGTATCTTGGTAGTGGCGCTGAAATATTCACAATTTCAACAACCTGATCTTCCCAGCTGGTAGCATCTTTTCCTTTTTTCAGAATTTTTCTGAATGGATCAAATTCAATGGAACCAAAACATTTCATCACATCCAAATTCTGATTGCGTACATAGTCGACAACCAGTTTCGCCATTTCAATGGTTTTTGAAATGCATGTCTTGAAATTCAATTCCACTTTTTCAGGTGAAATACCATCTAAAAGCGTAGCAATGTTTTCGGCCGACAGATTGTTTTTTGGCAATTTAAATCCGAAAGATGTTACACCTTTTTCCAATAATGACAGCGCTTTTTTGTTTGCATCGGCATAATCTTGAACATCAATTTCCTGACGAACAAACCAGGTGTTGTCCTTTTTAGTACCACGTACATAAGGAAATTTTCCGGGCAGATTTTCTGTCCAAGCATATCCCTCTATGTTTTCGGCACGATAGAAAGGATTTACATTAAAACCTTCATTAGTTTTCCAAACCAGTTTTTTCTGAAAATCTGCACCTTTCAGATCTTCAATAACTTTTCCCATCCACTGATCTGTGGTAACCGGCGGAAAATCGGTAAAGAGTTTTTCTTTTTGATTACTCATAATTAAATGTTATTTATTATTTTGGTTTATAAGTTTCATTAATTAAATATCATAAAACTGCCTAAACAAGCAGTTTCTTTAATCTACAAAAATACGATAAATAGTTCAGTTTGTAAAGCTTTTAGACTGTATAATCCTTCAATTCCGTAAGCAATCCGGCTATACGTTCTGCCACTTTTTCTGCATAAACTTTACCCTTTTCGGCAGTCGACTTTTTTGGATTTCCAATACCTGTATCTGTAGTCACCTCATCCCAATTGCGAGGCATCCATCCCGTTTTATTCTGTAAAGCATTCATTCTTAATGGATTGACTTTTCCACTCCCTGCCTCGTTCATATCTACTAGTTCAGGATGATAATGCAACATTACCGAGGTTTCTTGTTCTCCTGCATGGTCATCGGGTTTTTCCTCGAAATAACCTTCTGTTGGAATAAAACCAAACCAATCTATAGCTACTATATAAAAATCAGGATAAGTAACGGCTAGATCGCGAATTAGCGGTTTAAACGAGTTGCCACCGTGACCGTTTACAATCACCAGTTTTCTGAAACCTTGACCGTGCAACGACGATACGATATCTGTTAAAATGGCTTTCTGGGTTTCAATTCGGGTATGAATACAAAACGGTTTGTTCCATTGTCCGGGATTTTGTGCACCAAAATAAACCGGAGGCATCACCATACTTTTTGTGTTACTTTTTTCATAAGCAATCTTTGCACTATAAATTGCTATTTCGTAGGATAAGATACAATCAGTAATATAAGGCAGATGCAAGTTATGTGGTTCAATAGCACCCCACGGCAAAACCACTACATCATAATCATGATTTTTTACTTCACCCCATGGTATGTGGGATAAATCCATAAAGTTTCTTTTCTGATTATCCATAATTAGTACTTAATTTAAAATAGTTCAATTATGGATACAAATTTAATAAAAATATCACATGGTTGGGTTAATAAATTGACGATGATTGGTACAAGTTAATCGTAATCATTATTGACATCTCGTCTGCCTCTTCCTCTGCCACGGTCGTTCATATTTTCACTATTTACTCCTTTACCGGTAAAATATGTAAATCGGTAAACAAAATGTAAGATGAAATAACTGTTAAGCGTGTTTGTGGTTATGTCTCTGATAAAATTGGAAGTAATGTTCCTACGAATATTGCTGCGTTGTTGAAGGATGTCATAAATCTTAAAACGAAGTACACCATTTTTCTTCTTGAAAATTAATTTTTCAATGGATGCATTCCAAAGCATTTCGTTTTGTTTGAACCCGTCGGAATATCCCGAATTAGTGGAATATCTTAAATCACTTTGAATACTAAAATCTAATGGCAGATAGGCCATAACATCTGCAGATGAACCATAATTAAAATACTCCCTATCTTGTTGTCCTTCTAAACTGTTCTTAACTTTATTGTATGAAATGTTACCCCTTAATGAAAAACGCATCTTTGTAGAGTTGTAATTGAAACCAAGATTTTCGGACAAGTTGGTCTGTTTATTCAGATTTTCTTCGTTGTTTGAATAACCAATGTTTTCGCGGTAACTTACATACGAATTGGAATTTATGGTGAATTTCTTGTTCCTTAATGGTTGGGTTGTGTTAAAACGAACATCTCCATTCCAATTGCCATTAACATTTTTGAAGGTGTTTTCTTTTCGCCCGGTTTCCTGATCTGTAAAACGTGAAGAGATAATGTCATTTGAGATATAGTTGAAGGACGTACTGATCATATAAAAACGCTTGTTCTCTGGCTGAGAATATTGAAAACGAGCATCGGCAAAATGAGTGAAGGCGGGCTTCAAATCGGGATTTCCATATGATATGTTAAGTGGATTGGAAATATCTATCACCGGCGAAATTTGATTCATTGATGGCTGATTGGTACTCCCTCGATAATTAAAACGGAAATTAATTTGACGCGACCAAATATAATTGAACTGGGCGTTCGGTGAATAATTGATTACATTTTGGGTTAAATCACTTATCAATGAATCGCCTATATAGGTTTTTCTAACAGAATTGTTGGGATAGGCATTGAACCCAATTGAGTAATTATACTTCTCTTTTCTGGTACGGAAATTGATTGCATAATCTTGATTATCAACATCGTTCTCGTTGGTCTTACTGTATCGCTTGTCTAAAACGGTATAATCTCCGTTCTCATCTTTAGTGCGGGTATCCTTGTCTGAATTCGATACATTGCTTCGGTAATTATATGAAAACTGAAGAAATGTCTCTTCACCTAATGGCTCAACATATGATAAATTGATATTCCAATTCCTACCATTATTCGTGTTTTTGATTCGTTGATCAATGATGTCATCTGTCTTTTTACCCAAATAATAGGTATTTGAGAGATTCATTGCATTATTATCGGATTCATTCTTTCTAATATTGAAGTCCAGACCAATATTTCGTCCTTTTTTAGCAAATCGTCTGTTGATATTTAAAGTGGTACCAAAATCTCTTCCATTTCCTGAAGAGGAATAATCAGAGTCGCCAAAATTGATGGTGTCACCGGATTCTCGGGTTGTCATGAAACTTCCACTTGAATTATAGGAGTTGCTATTGAATGAGGCACTTGGACGGAATACTATATTTGTCAACGAATCGGGCTTCCATTCAAACCGGATATCGAAATTGAAATTCTGCCCTGAATTAAATGATTGATCGGCTTCATCTTCAAATGTATTCCCTTTTTTTAACAGGTTTTGGGTGTATGTTTTAGAAGTTACTTCTCGATCGTTGCTGTCATATCTTAAATTACCTCCTATTTCAAGCTTCTTAGAGAATAACTTATTGAAGTTTAAACCGGCATTACCGGATGTTCCAACACCACTGTTACCTCCACCGCCGCCACCGCGACCACCTCTTCCGCCTCCGCCACCTGACATATCGGAGAAGCCCATATTATTTGTGTTGTTAAATCCGCCCACCCCGGTCATCTGGTCTTCATTGCGAATATAGTTCGCCATCAAATTGGTTTCAGACCTGTCTTTACTGCCATAACCGGTAAAGGCATTACCAAAAATACTTTCCTTTTTATCGGGCTTAACAGTCAAATTTATAACCATATTCTCTTCTCCATCATCAAATCCCGTAGATTTTTCCATCTCAGATTTTTTATCCAAGACCTGAATCTTGTCAAACATTTTGGCAGGAAGATTCTTGGATGCAATTTTTGGATCATTGCTGAAGAATTCTTTACCGTTTACTAAAATTCTTTTAATCTCTTTTCCATTGATCGTGATTTTTCCTTCTGTATCAATTTCTAAACCGCTCATATTTCTTAAAAGATCTTCTAATACAGCGGTTTGAGGTACGGTATAATTATCGGCATCATACTCAAGGGTATCGTTTTTTACTACTATTTCGGGAGGGTTGGATGTGATAATTAATTCATCGAGCATTATACTGCCTTCTGCCAAGTAAATAGTGTCCAGATTTATTAATAGTGTATCTTTTGATAGATGGACGTTTTTATATACATCTTCATATCCAACAAATGTGATATGTGAAATATAATTCCCGGGCTTTGCGATAATTGTGAAAGAACCGTCAACGGCTGATGTTGCGCCTTTAACTAAAAGACTATCACTCTCGCGTAATAAACGGATTGTGGCTGATGGTATTGACTCTTTTGAAGAATAATCAATGATCTTACCCTTTACTGTTCCTTGCGGAACAGTAGTTTGTGCAACTATTATGGTTGAGAATGCAAAAATTACAACAATAAGATACAGTATCCTCCTCATTTTAAATTAAATATCTATATTTTCCCGATAAAATTTTTAACTAATCAGCGATATAAAAATAACAAATGCGTCGATTTTCTCCAAATCTAATAGACGAACGGGCTTTTTCTATCTACTAACATAGGTTTTAAGAAGAGAAACAATTATGAATATTAATTGAACTGTTGGTGTCGCTATTAACATTATTTAAAAGTTTTCTTCTCGTGGGCTTACACTCACCCTCCTCTCACTATGCTCCCACTATGCTCTCACTAAATTCTAATAAAAATCTCAAATTTTCTCGTTTTTAGATTAATGAAATTTAACGTCATACTTTGCCAAATTCATAATGTTTCGCACTCCAACATTTATACAAAACTGATCTTTTGAGCATAAAAAAGGACGACTCTTAAATCGTCCTAATTATTATTTTATATGTAATGATACTATAATTTACTCGGTGTGCTTTTGACTTTCTCTCGCTTCATCTCTTTGATCATATGCCTTATTGCTTCTTTTGGATGAACAAACAACATTCTCGGTCCAGAAAATCGCATTATCTCTTTTATTTTTAATTTCATATCGCTTTTGTAACAATGAATTGAACATGTTTTACATGTTGGTTTTTCTTCGCCAAAAGGACACTTATCTAGCCGCGTCATCGCGTATGCTTTTATTTCGTAGCAATCTTTACATAAAACTCCTCGTTTACCATGTTTTGCCTGACAATAAATGTCAATCATTTTTATGACTACTTCTTTTTCTCCTTCGTTCATATTTCTCTTTTCTATGATGTCACAAAAATAACCTTTTTATCGCTTTACTCAAAATCTAAATGGCGTCTATACTGATAACAACACTTGTCCTGCCAAGATTAACACTGGGGTTAAATCCTACATTCATCAGAAAATCACCACTGTAGGTCTTTGAACTATCTATCGGGGAACGTTGATTATCATATAAATTGATCTCTGTTAGTCTGTATGTTTTATTTGAATCTAATCCTTGCAACTTCACTGGTCGCTGCTGGGGATCTCCTACATATCGCCAGTTGCTCAAGTAGTTGAACATCACTGCACTGGACTTATCTGCATTCACATACATCAACGATGCCAATTCGTTTTCATAGGGGCTTAACAGTCTATAAAGATCGCCATGCCAAACAATATCCTTGAATTTATTATAATTTTGTATGGTCTGCTGACAGAATATCATATCTTTATCACTCAGCTCGTTAGCGCGAATATCAAAACCAAGCTTTCCCATAGATGCTACATCTATTCTGAATTTTAATGGTTTATTACTCCAATCGGTTACGTGGGCACACATGGTAATCGCGGGATAATAATATGAATAATCCCATTGCAAAAATACTCTCTCTACGGGATCGGTGTTATCGCTGGGCCAAAATTCCGTGAAATATTTGAAGAGACTATAATCGGATCTGCCGCCTCCGCCTGAGCATAACATAATGGGGACTTCTGGATATTTGGATCTTAAACGTTTTAATACTTTTTCAAATCCTCTGGTATATTCAACATAAAAGTTGGATTGTGATATCTTTTTCTTTTCTAAATACTTTGAATGACCATTGAAAATGGGCGCGTTACAATCCCATTTAATAAAGGCTAAGGATGGATTCTCTGTGAAAAGCTTATCTACAATACCAAACACATAATCTTGTACTTCGGGATTGGTCAAATCTAAAACTAACTGATTACGGTAATAAACTTCTGGTCTATCTTCCTGCCTTAACACCCAATCGAGATGATTCTCGTATAACTCACTCTTGGGATTAACCATTTCGGCTTCAATCCAAATACCAAACTTTAACCCTTTTTTAGTGGCTTCTTCAACTAAATAGGGTATTCCGTCTGGTAATTTACTCTTGTTTACTTCCCAATCACCTAAACCGGCTTTGTCGTTATCTCTGGGATATTTATTGCCAAACCATCCGTCGTCAAGCAAAAACAAGTCGACGCCCATCTTTTTGGCTCCATCAAACAAACCGACTAACTTCTCTTGATTAAAACCAAAATATGTGGCTTCCCAATTATTCAACAGGGTTAACCTATCACCTTGTCCATCTAATAGGACGTTGTTTCGTAACCATGTTTGCAAATTCCTACTGCCTTTACCCATTCCTTCGAATGATACAGTATAAACAAAATGGGGTGTTTCAAACTGAACATTTGGTTCCAGTTGATAGCTTGATTGGAAGGGATTAATCCCTGCAACTATATGCATGTTCTTATGTGAATCGGTTTCAAATTGTAATGAAAAGTTACCGTTCCATGCAATCTGACCCATCATTACTGTACCGCTATTTTCTGTAGCTTGCCCGTCTATCGAAAGCATAAAGTTTGGTGATGTATTAAGATTCTCTCGTGTGCCTAATCGTGTTTGAATGGTGTGCATCCCTTGTTGGAGATGTGTGTGAGCGGGTTGCATCTCTTTTGCCCACGACCCGTTATAACTGGTCAGATAATAATCTTTGTTGTATAGATATAGATTGGCTGAGGCATATTTGTTAAGGGTCACTCGTCCTTTCTCAGTATGACGAATTACTGTCCATTGCTCAATTACATCATTTTCGTTCCACGATTTATAATTAATATCGACATAAAAAGAGTAAACAGGATCTTTTAATGTGATTGTTGTTAGCGTTGCTCCATCAGCAGTGGTTGTAGTTTTATGATTTTCATAGACTAAGTCTAAAGAATTATTTCCATCTGTATGCATCACCGCAATCGAGGGTTCAATGAAGTTATGAATGCCGGCAACAGAAAATGCATAGTTGTTTGTATTTGAATTTTCACTACCTAAATTATGAACGTTTCCACTAATCTCATATTCGGATTGATTCTTTAATTTCTTACCTGTGTGAATGATCCTCAAATGCTTATCGTTATCTGTTTGAAGTACAACGGATACATTGTTTGTTTCAATGGGAATAGTGACTTTTTGAGCGAATATGACATTAATAAATAATGATAATAATACTGCTGTAAACAATATGTTTTTCATCGTAATCCTTTTTTTATGTTATTAAACTATTTAAATTTATATTGTTGCAAATATACTAAATCTTTTAATCAATCTTTAAAAGAGTAAACTCTTTAATCTAATGAATTAAACATAGATTAATCAATTTTTTAATACAATTTGTTCAATAATTATTATTTTCTGCAACTAATTTCTAAAATTTAGTATCTTTGCGTTTCATTTTTACATTTTATTATTCAAAATGAATAGATATCAGATTAAAACCATCAATAAAATCTCTAAAAAGGGGTTGGACAAATTTGGCGCTGATTATTCAATCAGCAACGAAGTAGAAGAACCGGATGCAATCTTGGTTCGTAGTGCATCAATGCATGACATGGAGCTTCCAACGAGTTTGCATTGTATTTCTCGCGCAGGAGCCGGAGTTAATAACATTCCCGTTGAAAAATGTGCCGAAAAAGGTATCGTTGTTTTCAATGCTCCTGGGGCAAATGCTAATGCTGTAAAAGAACTGGCTATTACAGCTTTACTAATTTCTTCCCGTAAAATTGTTGATGGAATCCTTTGGACTAAAACACTATCGGGCAACGATATTGCAAAACAGGTTGAAAAAGGAAAGTCTCAGTTTGTTGGTCCGGAACTTAGAGGCAAAGTCTTGGGTGTTCTTGGATTAGGGGCAATTGGAGCCAAAGTAGCAAATACTGCTGTAAATCTTGATATGGAGGTCTTGGGATATGATCCTTTTATCTCAATTGATGCTGCATGGGGATTATCGACTTCTGTGAAAAGAGCCAAGGATCTGAAAACTATATTTGACAAATGTGATTACATTACTTTGCATCTACCCCTGACTGATGAAACTAAAGAAATGCTAAATAAAGAAACATTTGCTCAAATGAGAAAAGGGGTTCGTATTATTAATCTTTCAAGAGGTGAACTTGTAAATGATGATGATATGAAGGCTGCTTTGGAAGAAGGACGCGTAAATAATTATGTTACGGACTTCCCTGACGAGAAACTACTGAATGTGCCGGGAGTGATTTCAATTCCTCATTTGGGAGCATCTACTCCGGAAAGTGAAGATAATTCAGCAGTTATGGTTGTACTGGAAACTAAAGATTTCTTGGAGAACGGGAATATTAAAAACTCTGTAAACTTCCCAAACTGCGAAATGGGAATTTGTGAGACGGAACATCGTATTACAATTGCTCACAGAAATATACCTAAAATGCTTGGTCGAATTTCTTCTGTTTTGTCTGAACAAGGTGCCAACATTGCAAACATGATTAATAAAAGTCGCGGAAATTATGCTTACACCATAATCGATGCTGAAGAAATAATCACTAGTGAAAATGTGCAAAAGATACAAGATATCGAAGGAGTGTTGAAAGTAAGGGTTATTTAATGTTTTCAACTATTTACTCTTTAAATGGTTGATTTATTGATAAAATACAATCTATAAATTACAAAGGACGCATTAATTGCGTCCTTTGTAATTTATATTAGGTTCAAAACAGATTCTTCAGTTTCATCAAAACGGATATCCAATTGCAAAGTGGAATGCAAAATCACGTTTGAAGTTTGGGTCAAAAATTGTCCATCTGTTTCCTAAAGGTCTTGCCGGATTATGTGCTTTCATACCAGTATCTAATCGTAACAGCAAGAATTTCAGATCCATACGTAATCCTAATCCGTAAGAAACTGCTAACTCCTTATAGAAATCATTGAATTCAAAATACCCCCCCGCTTGTCTATCGTAATCTTTTATTGTCCAAATATTTCCTGCATCGATAAAGCCTGCCAGCTCAAACATTGGTGTTACCTTTCTCCTGTATTCAATACTCAAATCAATTTTAATATCACCTGTTTTATTTACAAAATCATACCCGAGCGTGTCAACAGAATAGGAGCCTGGACCTAATGTTCTTGTACTCCAGCCTCTTACGCTGTTTGCACCACCTCCAAAATATCGTTTTTCAAATGGTAATACAACAGAATTTCCATATGGATACGCCACTCCCAATGCTATATGACCTGCAATTGTTTTATTTTCGTCTATGACATAATGTGGTGCAAAATCTAAATCCCCCTTTACGTATTCTGCATAGGGAATCTTAAAGATTACCTTTTGATTATTTTCATTTGTTTTGTTTCCAAATAATGGTGAAACTAATCTAGGCAACCAACCCGCAACTTCAATGCCGGCTCTCATCCTAAAAGGTAGTGTCGGAATATGTCTAAAACCAATATTAGAGAAAGATACACTATATGAACTAAATGCAATAAACTGGTTTTCATAGCTATATTTGAGAATATAATTTGTGCTGTCATTCAGATATTGAGTTTTAAATAAATCAGATACCCAAGGCATGCGCACATAGGTAATATTCATAGGATTAAGTACATATGATAAATTCCAGTCGTTAGAGGACCATTGAAAACGAGAAGATAGACTGAAAAATTGTCTGAGATATTCTGGCCTTTTTTGATAATTCAAACCAATTGAAAAGTCGGTAATTGACGAATTTTGATTTTGTAACCTTTTTAGTTGCCAAGGAAGCAATAGCTGTGGAACAGACAAAAACACCTCACCACCATATTCATAGTAACTTTGATCCAATAAATTGCGACTATCTGCTGCTGTCATATATTCATAAGCACCATTTAACCTAAACCTTAATCTTTCTCCTCTACGAAATATGTTTCTATGTTCATAGGTGATGTTGGCTGCAAGACCCAGATCACCAGCCGAATTAGTACCATCTATACCGAACTGAAGATAATGCAAATTGCCGGGTATGAGACTAATATTGGCATCCAGATAATTTGAATCGTTTCGTTCAACAGGAGTCAGCTCAATATTTGATTGCTTAACAGAACCTAAAGCATTCAGTGACGCATAAGTTCTTTCCAGTATTCTATCAGTATATAATCGATTGGGTCTCAAATAGGTATTGTAATAAATTGCTTGCGGATGCATATAAATATCTTTTTTAGATATCACATTGATTCCACGAAAGTTAACAGTATCAAGTCGACCAAGTGAGCCTTCTTCAACCATTGTTTTATCAATACCATTGAACACATTTACATTACCAATAAAATATTGTTTGTGCAAAGACGTGTCGTTAGGATTATACAATCCAAGAATCAATTTTACTTCATGATCACCTGAAGTTGTATCAGCCAAATAATAGAAGTTGTCTTTAGAAAAGTTGTAATAGCCATTGTTTTTCAACGTGTTGATCATCTCATTTCTGGCAATATCCAATATTTCCAAATCAAAGTTTTTACCAACCTCAACAATATTTAATTTGTTTTCCTTTTTAAGGATATTATAAATTGTTGTATCCACAGAATGAATAGTATCAGTAAACGATTGAATTTTATGAGGAATATTCGCTATTACCAAGTAACTAACATCAGCTTTTTTATCCATTAGAACCACATTGGTATCTACTTCTGCATTTAGGTATCCTTTATTATTCATCTGCATTCGAATTTGTTCTGCAGAAATTGAAGTCAATCTATCGCTATACAATACCGGCGGTTCTCCCCATTTACGCAATCTTCTGTTAATCCAGGTAGAATCATTTTTTGGAATGTTATACAACTTAAGTTTAGCCTTACCCAAAACCGGAATCGAAGTATTAGGTTTTTGACGAAGATAAGGTTTGAGATTGTTTTCCTTTATATCTTTTGAGTCTTTAATATCTATCTCCACATTGTTAAGCAGATAACTACCTTCAGGAACTCTTTTTGTAACATCACATGCTACAAAAAGTAATGCCAAAACAATGATAACCAAAGTTCTGGTAGTAAATGACATATTAATTAATTTCAGCATTCTATTCATCTTCTTTTCTTCTGAAATTAAACATAAAAAGATCATTAAAAGTTTTCCCTTCTTTTGTAACAACCACACCTGCTCCTTGCGTGAACGGTGCTTTTTTATAAAAACGTTCATTTGCACGATTATAAGCCCTGATCATCAACCAGTTATTAATATCATATTCAAGTTCAAATTCACCCATAAATGCAGATTGATTAACCAGCATTGCATTATTTCCATAACTTAAGTTTGTAGTAATACGTAATCTGTCGTCAAGTAAACTTGTTGCAATATCTACACCCATTCGTACAGTATTAAAATCACCGTTCAAAGTTTCCATATTTGTATTCACCGACCAGTTGTCGCTTAATGAGCCGGCAAAAAGAGCATCCAAACCTTTTGTCAAAGCACTTGTTGCAACTGAAGTAAACATATTTGTGCCAAAATTCGAATTGGTTGAACCGAAAGAAGACATAAAGTTTCCGGTGGTAACTAAATAAGCAAATTGTCTAATCCTTTGCTCATCAGTATTGATTAAACTGTTTACTTTTTGACGAATATCGTCCGAAGCATCAGGCAGTTCAATCTTATAGTTCAATTTCATACTTTCCAGATCCCCTGATATTTCCAGCACCGCGTCAACTGGTACCCTTGTAGCAGATAGATCTGTTGAATATTTGAAAGTTTCACTTAAAGCAGATAGATCAGCCTTTACCCTATTATAAGCAGTAACGTTAAACCTCGTATTCATTGGATCACCAATTAAAGTAATTGTGCTTCCATTTCGAATACCAAAATTTATACTTTTTAAACCTTGCAAATTATAATGGAAATTACCTTCCTGAGCAATGTAATCGCCATAAATTGTGATTGGAGGTTCAGATTTATTATTATAATTGAGATTAAGTTCTCCTGTACCCCTTATTTTCAGCGCATTACCATTTGTTGGATTCAAAATGACACCCATTTCCAATCCAGGGTTCAATTCAATAAACCCTCTTATACTTATAGGCATACTTGTATTTGAAGATGATCTTTGTCCTATTTTTTTATCTTTATTCTTATTAAGAAACGAAAGCGAATCAACTTCTTGCGGTGTATTAACATAAATAACCCCTCCATAAGTATTTGCCTGTGCAGATTGTGGCAAAACAACCATAACATTTGAAGCACTCTCATTTGTTAAATTTGCGTCGCCAAAGATACCCCTTGAAGAACCAACCACATTAACATCACCCGATAATTTCAGATTCCCATAAGCCATTAAATCAGTTCTGTCTTCATTATTAAGGAGTAGAAAATCATTTAACCTTATTTTCGCATTATAGTTCATTTTTCCGAAGTTAGCATGTGTAAGTGCAACATTTATTACAGCTGTATTATTATTGTTATCTCTGATAACCAAATTATTCAACCCAATGTTATCATTGTCAACATGAATAGTATCAGAAATCCGATATGTGACATTAGAATAAGCAATTTTCATCAGACCCTCTTCAATTCCCAGCCACCCTTCAACAACTGGTTGTGAAATTTTCCCAGAAATATTAATATCTGAATTTAATGTTCCTGATAATTCACTAAACAACTCTTTAGCAAAAGGTTGAGTCCAGTTTAAAGGTAATTTATCAATTCGAATATCTAAATCCAACGGATCAATACCATTTGTAGGAACAAATCCATTAACATCCAAGTTATTTATATCGCGATTTACCAGAACAGCATTCAGATCGAACCCCGTTATCTCACTGTTAGTATTTCCTTCCACAATAAATGAACCAATATTCTCTTTATAAACCGTAATACTATCAATTCTAAAATTATCTGTTTTGATAATTGGTTCGTTTAATGCTTGAGCAATTGTGATGCCACCATTTATTAATCCATTGATATTCGCAATATTAAGGATACTCAATAAATTTCCCAGTTCAGTATTATTAAAATATGCCCGAATCCTATCATCCGCATTTTTCGATGCCACCCCATCGACACCTAATAACAACATATTATTTTCTGAAATAATAAAATTGTTGATTACAATTCTGTCTGTAGAATACACAATATCAGACGAATTGATTACAAGATTTTTGTTATTAAACATCAGATTAGAAGGAAGCAATTTCAAATTAATGCCAAACTGATCATTCATATCTCTGAAGAAACCTCCAGCAATTTGAATATTACCCGTTCCGTCTCCCACTCCATTACTGATGGTCAAAGCTAAATTATTCAATGCCGAGTCGAGTTTAGCCACTGTATTCAGTCGTGCATTTATATAGCCATCAGCTTGAACCAAGTATGTATTTGCATCAATGTTTATTCCCGTAACAGTATCCGTAATAAAATTCACCCGAGTTTCGCGAATATCATTTTTACCAAACATAAATCTTGGCAGGTAGGCATCAATTGTAAGAACATCCGACTTATCAAAATCTACATGTCCATTAATAGTTGCCGGTTCAACATTATAAAAAGGCAGTTTCAGAGCAAAAGAAAAATCCTCCGTGTTCTTCAATTTCAGATTGAATTGAAACGCATTTTTTCCCGATTCAGATTTATTATTTTCAGGAGCTTTTACTAAAGAAGGCAGATGCTTGTTTAACTCCCTCATCAAATCATTTGCTACCGTAGCAAAACTAAGATTTCCAGATATATCCCCTTCAAGAATAGAAGATAAAAAAGCTATTTTTCTTGTCCCGGATTCTTCAATTAAAGACTGTAAATATAGCGGTCCCGGATTATAAATGAAATTAGTATCAGAAAAAGAAGTACTATCCAAAACCAGTGTACCAGTTAAATCGTCAATTGTTGAGCCTTTCATGTGCATATCAATACTTGTTACCAGAGATGGATTTTGCCAACCATCGCCCGATAAGAAAGGTTTCAAGTCCAATCTATCAATATTTCCGGTTACATCAATGCTCATATTTTCGCCAAAAGTGAAATCAGCATTCAAATTCAACTTATTGTTTTCTGTATCAGTATGTATTTTCCCGGCTATATTATCTCCAAGATATGCACCTTCGAAAAACAAGTCTTCATAAAGAAAATTCTGATACAAAACAGAAGCAATATTTCCATCGCCGGTCACATAAACAGGAGCGTCCTTTTTTAGTTCAACATAATAATTTGCTATTAAAGTTGCATCGTCAACCCCAACTTCTTCTCCAATAATATTAGCTACCTGAATATTCTCAGCAGTAACAGGTCCCTCAAAAGTCATGAAGCTAAATTTATTTCTAATTTTACCCAAACCTGAAAAAGTTATATTACCCTGTTCTGTTTTTGCAAGTCCTTTATAATTAAATCGATTTATTTTACCCTCAGCTTTTAGATTTAATTCCATATTACCTAAAGCCCACAGCTGAGTTGGAGAAAAATAATCGACCGCCGGCACACGAATCAGATTCTCAAGATCCTCTTGTGTTGTTCTAAATTGTTTAACTTCAACATCAAAATCAGTATTCTCAAATTTTGTAAAATCAGTTATTTTTCCTGAAACATCAATCTGCGTTGTATTTCCGTAACTGAATTTTAAATTATTAAGTGATGCCTGAGGATAAGTTCCATTGACGTCCACTTCAAAAGAGAAAGGTTCTGTAAGATCAGAAAAGCGCGAGACAAAAAGTGCAATATCATTTGGATCAATCAATTCACTTTTCGCCTTTAATATATATTTTTTTGATTTTGTGTCATATTCAGCTTTAGAAACCTTTAATTCAGTGTTGTTTATCTTTAAAGACAGAAAGTTACTCCATAACTTATCACCTTTTGAGCGAACCATGACCTGTAGGTTTTCGAACTTCAATCCCGACTGTTCAGTGAAACTCAATGTACGAACATCTCCAACCAGCTTATCCATATCAATTGATGGCAATGCTATTCTGGCAGAGAGATTATCTATTGCAATATGATTAATATTGAATTTTCCGGGCGTTTCAGGTTCACTAAGAATATTATAACTTGCTTTTCCATTTTTTAGTCGGACATCTCTCAAATAAATGCCAAAAGGATTAGGATTTGTGCTCGGTTTACTCACAGAATCCTTTTTAAAAGCATCAAAAATGAACTGAAAATTGAAAGGAGCATCTTTTTGTTCTTGTTTAAGATTAACACTAAAATTGCTTAAATCAACAGTCTCAATATCTAATTTACTATTTAGTAAATCCCACATATTTAGTGTAACAACTAAATTATCTGCATAAAGCAATGTGTCTTTTTTTTGATCTTCCAGATAAATGCCTTTTAATTCAACTTTATCAAAAAAATGAATTCGAAGTTTATCAATAGCCAACTCCGTTTTTAGAATCGGTTTAAGTTTGTCGACAGCAAAATCAGCGACATAATTTTGCACTGCGGGAAGTGCAAAAAGCGCGATTGCCATTAAGACCATAAAAAAGAGACCTAAAATAGCAAGACCTAATATTTTCGATATTTTTTTAAACAACTGATTGAATATTTCTTTTAACCTACAATGTTACAAAAAACTCTTTAAAGTGTCTTTCTGTACGACCTCTTTTTTTACTCAAAATAAGGATTATTAAGCCTTCCAAAGCAAAGAACTATCACCATAACTCAGAAATCTGAATCCATTTGAAAGAGCATAATTATAAATCTTTTTCCAATCGTCGCCAACAAAAGCAGAAATCAGCAAAAGTAAAGTACTCTGTGGCTGATGAAAATTAGTGATAATTGCATCACAAAAAGCGAATTTATAACCTGGAGCAATCATAATTTGTGTAGCCGAAATAAGATTATCCTGATTATTATTATCCAAGTAATACAAAATGTTTTGCAACGCTTTTTGAGGGGTAATATTTACTCCGTTCTCTTGATACGGTTCCCACTGTGATACAGTGAGTTGGTGTGGTTGAGCAGAGGGATTTGTTTCAAGTTTCTTTCCGATAAAATAAAGACTTTCAATAGTGCGCGTTGAAGTAGTCCCTACCACAATCAAATTACCAGTATTATCCAACAATTGTTTGATCGTATCTTTTGAAACAGAAATAAATTCCGTATGCATGTCATGCTCCCCAATCATTACAGATTTTACCGGCTTAAACGTACCAGCCCCTACATGCAAAGTGACTTCATCTGTTTTTATTCCTTTTTCAATTAAATTTTGGAAAACTTCATCGGTAAAATGCAAACCGGCTGTTGGTGCAGCAACTGAACCATCCACACTTGAATAAACTGTTTGGTAAGTAACATCATCCTTTTCTTCCGAAGCTCTGTTCAAATATGGAGGAATGGGCAATTTGCCTGCAATTTCAAGAATCTCTGAAAACGAGTAGCTATCATCGTTCCAAGTAAATTCTACAATTGTATCATTTTTATTTGATCCATTTTTTTTTGCTGTCAGCACAATTTCTTTATCAGAAAACAATTTCATTGACAACTCATCATCCTTCCATCGTTTAGAATTTCCGATCATACAATACCAAGAACAACCCTTTTTTTGTTGAAAATTAAGATTGTATTCTGCTGGATAACATGGCGATAGACAAAATATCTCAATTGAAGCTCCAGTAGGTTTTCTAAAAATCAAACGTGCATGTATGACACGCGTATTATTGAAAATCATCAAACTATTTTGAGGGATAAAATCACTCAAATTAAAAAATTGCGAAGAGGAAATAGAATGATCATTATAAATCAATAATTTGGAATCATCTCTTTTGTCCAAAGGATATTTAGCAATTCTTTCATCGGGTAAAACATAATTAAAGTCTGATATTTTTAATTTCTCTATTTCTTCTTTTTTCATTTTTTGATAACTATTCTATTCATTTTTTTACATAAATAATTCTCATTATTCAACAAAATTACTCAACTTTGCAAAATCAACAAAATAACAAATATATCCGCTAAGGGAAAAATATAGAAATTAAAGATGAAAAAACTTGAAGTTGGCGATACTGTACGTTTTTTAAGTTCTGTTGGAGGCGGAATAGTTAAAGGTTTTCAGAACAAGAATATAGTGATTGTTGAAGACGAACATGGATTTGATATCCCCGTTTTGATTACGGATTGTGTTGCTGTTGGCAAAATGAATGATATCCAACTGTCTAATCATGAACAAGATATTCCTAAGGAGACTGAAAAATCATTGCAGTCCGAAATTCAAATAGAAGAGGATGAAAAAATAATAGAAACTCCTGAAGGAGAAAAAATTACGGTGTGTTTGGCATATTTGCCAGTAGATGAAAAAACAATTTCAACCACATCATATGAATGTTATTTGGTAAACGACAGTAATTATTATTTGTGTTTTAATTATATGAATCGCGAAAATAATTCATGGATAAGTCGTCACAATGGTGTAATTGAGCCCAACACAAAAATATTTATTGAAGAGTTTAATAAATCTGAATTAAACAGTCTGGAAAAGATATGTCTTCAATTTATAGCTTTCAAGCACAATAAACCTTACGGATTTAAGAATCCTTGTTCTGTTGAATTGCGTATAGACACTGTAAAATTTTACAAACTACATAGTTTCAAGGAAAACGATTATTTTGATGAAAACGCATTAGTCTATTATGTAATACAAAACGATGTCCCGGAGCGAGCAATGTTAGTATCTGCCGGTGATATGGAAAGTGCGATGAAAGAAAAGGAAATTGAAGAGAAACCCCGCAGAAAACGCATTCAGAAAATTGAGAAGAAAGCGATTATTGAGGTAGATTTGCACATAAATCAATTGTTGGAGACAACTGCTGGAATGAATAATTCGGACATACTTGAATATCAGCTTTCAAAATTTAGAGAAACAATAAATGAAAACTTAAAGAACAAAAATCAACGCATTGTTTTCATTCATGGCAAGGGAGATGGCGTACTTAAGAGTGCCATTATCAAAGAACTAAGAGACAAATACAAAAATTGTTATTTTCAAGATGCTTCATTTCAAGAATATGGTTATGGTGCAACAATGGTTACAATAAAATAAAGAATTATGAAAAAGGTAATATCACTATTTACATTGGTTATACTCCTTCAAGGATGTAATGTTTTAAATCAAATTGGCGGCGCCTACAATCTGTCGCAGTGTGAGTTCAAATATAATTCAATTGATAATATTCAATTGGCAGGAATAGATTTGGGAAACACATCGTCAATTTCTGTAACAAATCTGGCCAAAATTTCCACAATTCTTTCCAGTGGCCAACTACAAACCATTCCATTCAATATGGTTTTGAAAATGGACGTTAAAAACCCAAATGAATTTGAAGCATTCCTGAATGCACTAGATTACGTTGTAGAAATAAATGATATGGAATTTGTGATGGGGAAATTGAATACTCCTATACGGATTGCAGCCGGTAAATCAAATATTATGCCAATACCCGTAGCAGTAGATCTAAGGAGTCTGATGAACAGATATTCTAAAGAAAAAGTCAATAGCGTAATGAGTTCATTTCTAGGCATTTCATCCGATAAAACTAAAGTAACAGTCAAACTATGGCCAACCATTATGATTGGCGAAACACCTTTGAAATCACCTGCCGCCATTCCAGTAGAATTTACTTTTGGAGGCAAATAAAAGAGAAACTTAAAACAAATAATATCTTCAGTTTTAAGATTTTATACAAACAATCAATTGAAACAAACTTTAAGGTGGATTAATAGTCCACCTTTTTTCGTTAATATTTTTATGTGATTAATATATATAGTTATTTCATTTCGAAATATTCTGTTTGACTCTATTTATTTTATAGTTTTTCTTTTCGTCGTTCTTTCCTTTTCAAAATTTAACGACCAATTTATATCAGAAGTTTTTCCAAAACACACTCTGCCTACATCCAATAAATCTTCGGTGATGCTCTCACCCTCCTCTCACTATGGTCTCACTATAGAATCACGATCACCCCACCACATAATCACATCCATTTCATAACCGCATCACAAACATTTCAAATCCACATCACTCTTATTTAAAACAATTCTTTTTCAAATAAGAGTTTTCTATCATCATAAATTAATGTAATTTTGAGAAAGAATCAATCTTTGATAATATGAACAAGAATACTTATTGGATCAAACGAATGGAGTCATTCAGATATGCTTTTAACGGCATTCGCATACTCTTTAAAAATACTCCAAATGCTTTACTAGAGCTGATTGTAGCTGGAATAGCAATCTTATTGGGATTCCTTTTGAAAATAACAGGAATTGAATGGATCGAAATATGTGTTCTTATTGGTTTAGTATTTGGTTTAGAGGCAGTAAACACAGCCATTGAAACACTCTCTGATTTTACATGTAAAAATGAATTCCATCCTGATATTAAGAAAGTAAAAGACTTGACGGCAGGTGCAGTACTTATTGCAGCCATAGTTTCAGTAGTTGTGGGGATAATTATTTTCCTGCCTAAAATCATCAACTTGTTTTAAAGAAAGAGGTTAGGATGATAAATATGAACGAATATATTGAGGAAATTAAACAAATAACCCAATCTAAGTCTCAATTTACTGAAAAATATTTACTGCTAAAGCGTTTATTAGAAAGGATTTGCAAGAAACTTACCGAAAATGAAGCTATGCAATTTCCCAATCTGTTTTCACGCTTGGTAATGCTTTCGCAACGATATAATTTACCAAAATCTCTTGAGTGGAGATTGCAACATTTTAGGGTTCAGAGTAATAATATTCGCTCAAATGAAAATACAGAAACATCTGAAGTTGAATATACCAAAGCTGAACAAGCTGTACTTGATTTTTGTCGATATATCTCAGGTGAAAAAACTATTTCAGACTCCTTTGTTCCGCATAAACACTCAGTCTTAGAACATGATAAACTTAGAGTTATTATTCTTTCTATTGACAAGGAAAATGAACTGCTAAAATGTGCAGTTGAATCTGCACCTGAAACGATAATTACAGTTAAATACAGTGTGACTCCTAACAATAACGCTTTTAATGAGTCGGTTAGTCGTTTTTGGGAAGGTGCACAACTGAACCTAATCGATTGTAAATCAAACGAAGAAGGTTATTTAATTCCCAAGTTTTTCATATTAGAGCCTGATTATCTGATTGATGCATCACAATTGGCTGAGTGTTTTCATAATTTTTGCATATCGCCGCTACTTTATTTTAAGAATAAGTTTGAAGCTAAGGAAAACCGTAAATCACTACTTTTAGGAAATTTAGCCAACTATTTTCTTGACGCTTTAATATTTGCTGAAGATATTGATAATATACAGTTTAACGAGGTGTTTTTCAACTCTTTTAAGGAGACTCCCCTCGAATACACTACTTGCGAAGATATAAGGAACAAACCAGATTTTAGAGTCTTTATTACAAATGCTTCTTTGCAATTTCAAAACATAAAACGAGTTATTAAACATGATTTTCCTGAATGTGGAATACAGTTAAATCAATGTACTTTAGAACCATCTTTTTTCAGTGAAACATTTGGTTTTCAAGGGAGATTGGACCTACTGCAATTGGCAAATCAGCATAATAATTTCAAAATTGTAGAACTAAAATCAGGAAGTCTTCCCTACCCCAAATATAACAAGAGCAAAATATCCATAAATCATGAGGTTCAAACTGCGATTTATCGGTTAATGATTGAAAGTGTTTATGATAAGGATAGTAGGAAAATTGATGCTGCTATTCTCTATTCATCTGCACAAAATCAGGGTGAGAATCTTCGTTTTGCTGCTGTTTATCAACATTTTGATAAACAAATCCTGGATATTCGAAACCAAATCGTTGCTAATGAACATGCTATCGTCAATGGTACAAATGAAACTGTTGAACACATGTTTGCGCTGTTATTTCAATCTTTAACTCCTTCTCAACCCGACTTTTTCGTCAATAAAGTAACAATTCTACAAGAAACATTAATACAATGTTCTGAGGTGGAACTATCTTATTACTACCGATTTATACGATTTATAGGCAGAGAAATTTACCTGCAAAAGATTGGTGACACCAATTATGAATCTCCAACCGGCATAGCCTCTTTATGGAACAGTGATTTTGCTGAACGAGCTGAATCATTGGATGTTATATTTGATTTGAGCATTTTTTCTGTTGATAATTCGGAAAATGGGATGACTGTTATATTTCAAAGGCATAATGATAATAATAACCTTGTGAATTTCCGCAACGGGGATATTTGTATTGTTTATCCTCGAAAAGACGCTGCCGATACGGTTTTGAATAATCAAATCTTAAAAGGAAATATTGCCCATATTGATGCAGATAAGGTGGAAGTTCATTTCCGACATAAGCAAAAGAACTTATCGTTCTTTAAGTCAAACCCAATTTGGGCTATTGAACACGACAGACTTGATACATCTTACAATAATATGTACAAAAGTCTCTTTGAATTCCTAAAAGCACCAACGCATAAACGAAATCTTTTATTGGGATTGCAAGCTCCAAAGTCTAATGAAAAGCAATTCAAAGAAGCTTATCCCGAAAATCTAATTCAAAAAGCGATCTCCGCAAAAGACTATTTTCTGATTGTGGGTCCTCCCGGGACAGGAAAGACTTCCATTTTTTCACGAAGATTGATTGAAGAATATTATGCAAAAGAAGATGTGAATATATTGGTCTTAGCTTATACCAATCGTGCTGTTGATGAGCTATGCGATGCAGTTAATGCGGCTTTTGGCTATTTTGATGGACAATGTGATAAATATATTAGAATTGGATCTAATCTGTCTTGTTCGGATAAATACCGACATAGATTACTGCAAAATATTTCTCAAAAATCGGAAGATAGAAAGTCCATTAGATTTGAAATCGAACAGACTCGAATTTTTGTTGCAACTCTTGCATCAATTGCTAGCAGAATGGATCTGTTCGAATTAAAACATTTTCAGGTAGCCATCATTGATGAAGCGTCTCAAATACTTGAACCTCAAATCATTGGACTGTTACCGAAATTTGATAAATTTATCTTGATAGGTGACCATAATCAGCTTTCTACTATCGTTTTACAGAAGAAAATCTGTTCTAAAATAACAGAACGTGAACTCGTAAATATTGGAATAATTGATTGCAAAGATTCCTTTTTTGAGAGAATGCTACGTTTATGCATTGAACGAAATTGGACACAATCTTTTTCGTTTTTGACTGTGCAAGGGCGCATGCATAAAGATATTTCTGCTTTTCCTTCTGAATATTTTTATTCGGGACAACTTTTCCCTGCAAATGAATGGCAACATGATTTATGGAATTTAAAATCTGAATCTTATAATGATATATTTCATCAAACGGTTGCGACACAAAGAATCGCCTTCTTTTCGACTGAAAAAACTTCTGCTAATTCAACTTCGGATAAAACCAATGAATCAGAAGCTGAAACAATAGTTTCTATTATTAATGCTATTCGTGATATTTACAGTATAAACGATATAAAATTGAATGCTAACGCTTTTGGAGTCATTGCACCCTATCGGAATCAAATAGCAATGATTCGACAAAAATTGATTCAAGCAGATATCCCAGATGCTGAAGATATTATGATTGATACTGTTGAACGGTTTCAAGGTAGTCAACGTGATATAATCCTTTTGTCATTTTGTGTAAATAAACCATATCAAATGGATTTCTTGTCTAACTTGAGTCATGATGGAAAAGTGGATCGTAAACTGAATGTTGCACTTACTAGGGCACGTCAACAGCTTTATCTTGTGGGAAATATCCGATTAATTAAAAAGCATCCAATTTATGCATCACTCCTTCAGTTTCTAAAAGATAAAATCTACATTTTAAATGAAAAGTAGAAAATATCTCTTTAAATTTCTCATTTTAGTATTTTTTTTATATTTTTGCAGTCAAAATTGTCCTGTGGTGTAATGGTAGCACAACAGATTCTGGGCCTGTTTGTCTTGGTTCGAATCCAGGCAGGACAACCAATTGAAAAGCAGTCGGTTATACATTAATCGATTGCTTTTGTTTTTATAATTTCAAACTACAGATATTATGTCTTTCACTAAAAATGACTTTAAAAGATGGTTTGTTAAAGGGTTGATAATGGGATTAGTTATCGGTATAATAATTATTTCATTCTTTTACTTTTTCTATATTAAGTAAAAGAACAAATACTCACCCTCATACAAACATTCATCGTTTTTGATTACATTTGCATTGATAAATATAAACAATATGCAGGAAGACAAAAGCCATTTACTTTATTTTGCTATGCGTTATGGAATATTACTTGGTATGTTCTGGATTTTCAAGTACCTTTTCATTATAGGAGCAAAAGAGATGCCTCTTCTTATGAACGTGAATTCAATATTAAGTTTTGGAACACTTATTTTACTTGTTTATTTTCTTATTAGATATAAATCAAAATTAAAAGCACCTATTGGTTATTGGCATTGTGTCAGTTTTTCAATCCTAATATTTTTCTTTGCAGGAATTTTTGAGGCAATCATTGTATTTATTCATACAAATTGGGTTGATACCGCATTTATTCCCGATTTATATGAGAATGCATTAATTATCATAAAAGAACTTGGCATGAATTCGGTTTTTGCTGAGGCAGAAAATCAACCTTTTCCATCGCCGGTATATTATACTTTCAACTCGTTGTTAAGCAATGTTTTTATTGGATTAATTTTAGGATTAGCAGTTTCACCAATAGTAGTAAATTACAAACCTAAACAACATAAAGCATAATTTCATTTAATAAATAACTATGGATATTTCAGTTGTTATTCCCCTTTTTAATGAAGAAGAATCTATTCCCGAACTTTACGAATGGATTAAACGTGTTATGATTGAAAACAAATTTTCATATGAAGTCATTTTTGTTGATGACGGAAGTTCAGATGGTTCATGGAATTATATTAAGAACTTGCAGAAAGTAGAAAGTTCTGTGAAGGGTATTAAATTTAGACATAACTATGGAAAATCACCGGCATTATATTGTGCCTTCCAAAAGGTTGAAGGTGATGTAATTATTACTATGGATGCTGACTTACAAGATAGTCCAGATGAAATACCTGAATTATATAAAATGATAAAGGAAGATGGATATGATCTTGTTTCGGGTTGGAAAAGAAAACGTTACGATTCAAAGTTAACTAAGAATATACCATCTAAGTTCTTCAATTATACAGCACGAAGAGTTTCAGGCATAAAGCTACACGATTTCAACTGTGGTCTAAAAGCTTATCGTAAAGAAGTAGTAAAGAATATAGAGATTTATAACGATATGCATCGCTATATTCCAATTATAGCTAAAGATGCCGGATATACAAATATTGGAGAAAAAATAGTGATACATAGTCCACGCAAATATGGAAAAAGCAAGTTCGGATTAAACCGTTTCGTTAATGGGTACCTTGATTTATTGACTTTATGGTTTCTAAATAGATTCGGGAAAAAACCAATGCACATTTTCGGATTATGGGGAAGTATCATGTTTCTTCTTGGTTTTATTGCTGTAATAATTGTTGGTGCTGTTAAATTATACGATATGTATCAAGGTAATCCATATCGACTTGTAACTGAATCACCCTATTTCTATTTGTCCCTCACTCTTATGATTTTAGGAGTGTTACTTTTTCTTGCAGGCTTTCTTGGAGAACTCGTTTCTCGAAATTCTCCGGAAAGGAACTTATACAGAATTGAAGAAGAGCTTTAAACTTTAAATTACTTAACAATGGAATTTGACAAGGTAATCAATGAGAGAAAGTCAATAAGGAACTTTTCTGACCAGAAGATAGATAAAGAAACTATTGAATCTATTGTTGAAAGTGCACGGTTAGCTCCTTCAGCAGCAAACAAACAACCTTGGAAGTTTTATATCTGCACATCTGACAACATTAAAGCATTAATCTGTGAAAGTTATGATCGTGAATGGTTCACAAAAGCACAAATTTATATAGTTGCTTGTGGGGATCATTCTCAATCTTGGAAAAGATTGAGCGATAATAAAGATCATTGTGATATTGACATTGCAATAGCTGTTGAGCATATTATGCTGAAAACAACAGATTTAGGATTGGGAACCTGTTGGGTTTGTAACTTTAATACTCAAATAGTGAAAATAGCTCTTCAATTACCTGAATACATGGAACCAATTGTATTACTTCCAATTGGATACTATCAAGATGATTATAAACCTGATCCGAGAAATAAAAGAAGAAAAGATTTAAATGAAATAGTTGCATGGTTATAAGAATTAATCACATGAAAAAAGAAAAAATACACATAATAATCACCATTTTACTCGTTTTTCTTATTGTGATTTCATGCGATAAAATAAGAAAGAATAAATCAAAAAACACATCAAATTATACTTATATAGCAGAACAAGGAGAAATATTTCATACAACTTATCACATTAAGTATCATTATAATGAATCATTACAAACAGAAATTTTAGAAGTACTTAGTCGTTTTGATATGTCGTTAAATCCATTCAATCAAGAATCTATCATTTCAAAAGTAAACGGGAATGAATTGATAGAAGTGGATTCAATGTTTATAAAAGTGTTCAATAAATCGATGGAAGTATCCAGAAATTCTGATGGTAAATTTGACATTACTGCTTCTCCATTAATTAATGCATGGGGGTTTGGCTTTATAAATATGGAAAATATTACGAGTCAAGCTATTGACAGTTTGATGGAATTCGTTGGATTCAACAAAATAATTCTTTCTGGAAATAGAATAGTGAAAACAGATCCTCGAGTTCAGCTAAACACATCAGCTATTTCAAAAGGTTATTCATGCGACTTGGTAGCGTACTTTCTGGATTCATATGGAATAGAAAACTATATGATTGAAATTGGTGGGGAAATAGTAGCTAAGGGAGTAAATGATAAAGGAGAATGTTGGCATATTGGCATAGACAAACCTGTTGAGGATTATTCTGCTGCAAAACGCGAACTTCAAGTAATTCTGTCGCTTTGCAATAAAAGTCTTGCAACATCGGGAAATTATAGAAATTACTATATTAAAGATGGAAAAAAATATGCACACACCATTGATCCTAAAACAGGTTATCCTAGTCAAAACGATATGCTTAGCGCAACAGTAATTGCAAATGATTGCATGACGGCAGATGCATACGCAACAGCTTTCATGGCTTCAGGTTCAGAAAAATCAAAAGAAATTGCACAAAAAGAACCAGGACTTGAATACTATTTCATTTATTCAAAACCAGATCAAATGATAGGTATCACTTATTCAAAAGGTTTTGAACAATTTTTTATAAAAGAATAAAATGTAATAAAATAATGAACACATTACTTCATAATACTATTTCACCAATTGATGAATTACAAGCTTCAGTCATTATAATTCCTATGACACAAGAAGAGAGAAGAAATCTAAAAATTAATTATTCATTTTATGAATCACGTTTTGGCTATACACTTATTTGTACAACTGAAAAAGGAATTTGCTTCCTTGCCTTTGGTGACGAGGATGAAATGTTGAAAGATCTAAAAAAGCAATATCCTTTTGCAATCATTCAAAATGGTTCAGACTCAATTCAATACTCCGCCCTGAACATTCTTGAAAATCTTAATGAAGATAATCAACCTGCATATTTACATATTAAAGGAACTGATTTTCAGTTGAAAGTGTGGAACGCCCTCATTAAAATCCCTAAGGGTAAACTTACTTCTTATCATTTAATTGCGAGTTATATTAATAATCCAAAAGCAGACAGAGCTGTAGGCAATGCTGTTGGAAATAACCCTATCTCTTATTTTATTCCATGTCATCGAGTCATCCGTACTGATGGTTCTCTTGGTGGATACAGATGGGGATTGGAAATAAAGGAGCAAATGTTAAATCTTGAACTAAATAAATAATTAAAATATTATGAAAAGAATTTACTATTTCGTAATCATTATTATGCTGACATTGAGTGCATGTAATGTTAACAAATCGTCGCAAACACTTTTTGATGGCGATAATGTTGATAAATGGAAAACAAATGGTGATGTGACAATTGAGAATCAAATCCTAAACCTTGGGAACGATGCTTCAATGTTATTAAAGAATGGAGATTACAAAGATTTTGAACTTAAACTAACTGTTCGGACTGTTGACAAAGGGAAAGGATTTATTGCCTTCCATACAGACAATCATGGGAATAACGGTTATCAAGTTGCACTTAATAATGATATTGAAAATCCACAATGGTGGACAAAATCAGGCAGTCTATTAGGAATTCGCAATCTTACCAAATCGTTAGTTGAAACTAACACATGGTTTGATATGACTATTAGAGTTGAAGGAAAAAGTATTGTTATAAAAATTGACGATAAACCCATAGTTGAATACATTGAACCAATAAATCCATATCGTACATCAGAAAATGTAAACCAGTTACTTTCAAAAGGAAACATTTACATTAAAAATATGGGTGATGGGAATATCGAGTTTAATCATATTGATATTTCACCATTAGATGATTCAACCATAGATATTTCTAAACAACAAGCAAATGCAATAGATGAAACATCCGATGAAATAATTAAACTTAATCAGGAAAACTTTCCTGTACTTGATTACCATGTTCATCTAAAAGGAGGTATGACAGGTGAGATTGCAGCAGAACAAAGTCGTAAATTCGGAATTAATTATGCATTAGCACCCAATTGTGGAATTGGTTTTCCAATTAAAAATGATCAACAAGTAATTCATTATCTAGACAGTATGAAAAGACAGCCTTTTATTCAGGCTATGCAAGGAGAAGGACGGGAATGGCCGAAAACCTTTTCAAAAGAAGTTCGTGATAAATTTGATTATGTTTTTACTGATGCAATGACTTTTACTGATACAAAAGGACGTCGTACACGATTGTGGGTTCCAGAAGAAGTGTGGGTAGAAAATGAACAACAATATATGGATTTAATTGTACAGAAGATAGTTGATGTTACAGAAGAGCCAATTGATATATATGTAAATCCCACGTTCCTTCCAGATGTTATGAATGATAGGTATGATGAATTATGGACTAACGAACGTATGTCAAAAGTTATTTCTGCATTATCAGCCAAGAATATTGCATTAGAAATTAATAATCGTTATAAAATACCACATAAAGCATTTATAGATAAGGCTAAAGCAGCTGGATTAAAATTTGCTTTTGGTACAAATAACACAGATGCAAACATCGGCAAACTTGAGTATTGTATCCAAATGAAAAACGAATGTGGAATTACTGCCGAAGATATGTATAAACCTAAAATGAAGTATTAAAACATCCTGTTTAAAGGTTTTTAATTAGTTAATTATTCAGGTAAAACTATATTGTTCATTTGACGTAAAATCTGTGATTGACGTTTTCGCATATATGAAGAAGGTTTTTTTGAACTGTAAACCAACGGATTAGGTAAAGTGGCAGCAATAAGAGCTGACTGCTTAGATGTCAGCTCTGCTGCTGTTGAATTATAATTGATTTTCGCAACCGATTCAGCACCATAAATACCATCACCTGTTTCCATTGAATTCAAGTACACTTCCAATATGCGTTCTTTTGACCAAAAAAGTTCAATCAAGACAGTGAAATAAGCTTCTAAAGATTTTCTAAACCATGACGATTTAGGCCACAAGAAAACATTCTTAGCTGTTTGTTGGCTAATGGTACTTGCTCCCCTTGCCTTTTTGCGAGACTTATTTTCATTAATGGCCTTTTTTATTTCCACTTTATCAAAGCCTTTATGATCAAAGAATCGTTGATCTTCTGATGCAATTACAGCACGTTTCATATTATCAGAAATTGATTCAATAGGAACCCATTTATGATGAAGCTTGGGCTTTTCATTGTTAGATATTTGCTGCACCAATCTAATCCCCATTAGAGGAGTGAGATGAACAGGGGCAAATTTAAAAAAGATCACTCCACCTATTGAGAGAATAAAAAACCAGATTATTATTTTACGCAGTAAACGAAAGAACTTTCTCATGAAGATATAAAAGACAGGATTGATTGTTAGACTGTAATGATTTTATTGATTTTCTACTAATTTAAAACGCACTCTCCAGCGTCCATCATCATAATCATGACTAATAATTTTAAATTGACCAATTTCAGATGTTTGCTTTACATGATCACCAATACATGCACAAATATCGTAGTCACCTACCCTTACAATTCTTAATGTTTCGGATACATTATCAGGCAGTTTTGAAAGGTCCACTAAATCAGTTGCATCATTAAGAAGCATAAAATCCACTGTAACAGGTAGATTACTTTTTATTACTTCATTTACCTTATCTTCAATAGCATTAATCTGCTCATCGGTAGGATTTTGAGGAATAAAATAGTCACATTTACTTTTTTTTCGTTCGATATGTGTATTCCTTGAGCGTGGACAGCCAAACATTCTCGTCATTGTTTGATTCAAAATGTGTTCAGCAGTATGCATTGGAGGATATTCCTGTTTATTATGATCGTTTAGTTCCATTATCAAATCCTTTTTTTTGACAACAAAAAAAAGG